>NZ_JBHLWN010000115.1:0-52145 GCF_042432825.1 Paenibacillus chartarius
AATATATCAAACAAATGTTCGCATGTGAAGGATTTGCTGAGGCAACTTGATATTCAAATAAAAAATTTCGCTTTTGTTAATGTGGTTGGCAATATAGTGATCTTTATTCCTATTGGCACCTATTTGTCATTATTCAAAAACGATAAAAGAGTATTAACCAATCTGCTCCTTATCTTCATATTGAGTTCATTTATTGAAATCATTCAGGGGCTTTTTGGCATTGGAGCATCAGACATTGATGACATCCTATTAAATTGTTTGGGTGGATTAGTTGGTATTTTCGGGTATAAATTATTATTGCGGATATTACGAGAAGAGAAGATCGTACGTACTGCAATCACAATACTTTCAGCGGGAGGATTACCTGTTGTTTTATATTTATTATTTGCAGTGAGATTGCGCCTCTGAAATCTTTATTGGATATGCAGAGGATACCTGCCTGCTTTGGAGTCGTCACCTTTCGGTGGTTTGTAGGGGGACAAACGATTTTACCGAGTTGACGGCTCTCTTTCACCATTTAGTGGTAATCAACAGGCCGGCCCTATTGTCACATTATGTCTCCGCTGCATGATTCGCTACACTGCTGCGGGCCCCTGCAGACCCCATTTCCTTCTCCAATAGCTCCGTATAGAACGCCCGCTTCTCCTCGGCAGCCGCTCTCACTGCCGCGAGCCGTTCCATCTCCCGTTCGAGCCGTTCCGTATGCAGATCCAGCAAGCTAAGCCGCTTTTCTATTGTCCGCCGTACATCGAGCTCTTCCTCTCGGGGAGCAAGCAGGCAGCCGTCCTCGGCGAAAGCGGCGATATGTTCCAAAGACATCCCAGTCTCTTTCAGGCCATGAATAAACCGAATGAATTGAAGATCCTGATCGCTGTAAAACCGGGCTCCATGCCGCTTTTCTCCCCGGCGGACCGGATTAGGCAGAATGCCGATCTTCTCATAATAACGCAGGGTAAATGCCGTGATTCCGGTTAACCGGGCTACCTCGCTGATGGTGTACATGATTGTGCCTCCTCGCCTGCTAGCAACATGTTATCCTGGGATTAACACGATTTTCCCAACCGCTGCGTTCCCGTTGGAAGAGGTCAGCAGCCGGTGAGCCTCCGCTGCTCTGGACAGCGGAATACGATGAGATACAAGAGGCTTGAGCTTTCCTTCCTCGAGCCAGGACATCAGCAGCGCAACATCCTCCAGAAACCATTCGGGATGAGTCCCTCTAAGCCCGGTGATGCTGTACAGATAGGCCGGGTGTCCTTGAGGCGTCCTGCCGCTTTCCGCCAAAGAGCTCCAATCGCTTACCCAAGCCGCGGTCTGTCCGTGACCTAGAACCGATGTGTACCCGTAGCCGATAAAACGGCCTTCCGCTCCCAACGTGCGGAAGGAGCGCATCCAATGCTCGCCGCCGATCGGATCGAACACCGCATCTATACCACCGGGAACCGTTTCGGCCAGCACTCGGACGAAATCGTCCTTGCGGTAATCGATGGGCAGCGCTCCGAACTCAGTCAGCACGGAATGCTTGGCTGCGGAAGCCGTTCCGTACATCCGAAGACCGAGCTGCCTTCCAAGATCAAGAAGAGCTGACCCGACTCCTCCGGCGGCGCCGTGAACCAGTATCCGCTCCCCATGTGATACTTGGGCAAGCCTGTGCAGCATTTGATAAGCCGTGACGTAATTTAGCACAATGGCCACGGCTTCTGCCGCATCAACGGATGCCGGTATGCGAAACACGTGATCGGCCGCCTCATACACGTACTCCGCGTAGGCTCCCGTGCCATTGTAAAAAACGCCTGCCCGATCCCCTTCCTTATACTGTCCCACATCGCTCCCAACCCTGTCAACGATACCGACGGCATCGTAGCCCGGTACAAATGGCACGGCCGGCGAATTCGGATATTTTCCCTCGCGCCTCATAATGTCCGCAAGAGCCACCCCTGCGCCTTCCACACGGATGCGCAGCTCGTTGGGGTGCGGCTCCCGTAACGGTTCATGTACGAGCTTCAGTACCTCTTCTCCGCCGTAGCTTGCGACCTCAATTCGTCTATTCATGCTTCCTAGCTCCTTCGTCATAAATTACACGTATTGTAAAACTTAGAGTTGGCTCGAAGTCAACACGTAAAGTTGAAGTGTACTTGCTTGCTCCAGGAACGGGCACAGGACGTTCTAGAATGTGGTAATATTAGGGTTAACGATAGCCCGGTTACGAATAAGGGAATAAACTCTTGGTAAGGTGTGGTTGCATGGTTTTGGAGAACGATAAGATTAAAATACTTGGAGACTTTTTAAAATCCCGCCGTGAAAGGATGAAACCGGATCGAGTCGAGATCGCAAGCCGCTTTGGCAGAAGAAGAACTCCGGGCTTGCGCAGGGAGGAGGTTGCCCAGCTTGCGGGTGTGAGTATCACTTGGTATACCTGGCTGGAACAGGGCAGAGTCGGTTCCGTTTCAAGGGAAGTCCTTGAGAGCGTCGCTCGAGCTTTGCAGCTGTCTTCGGATGAACAGGCGCATGTGCTTCGATTGGCCGATTACGGCGGTGACAGGAACGCCAGCTTGAAAACCGGGGAAGCATACCCGGACCTGCAAAAGATTATAGACCAAGTCAACTACCCGGCCATTATCGCAAATCATCGAACTGAGGTACTCGCGTACAATCGGCTGGCAACTGAAATGATAACGGATTTTCATGCCGTTCCCGCGGACGAGCGCGTCATGACGAGAATCATATTTGCAGATCCCAATCTGCGCGAGCAGCTGGTAAACTGGAATGAGTTTGCGAATTATACGATGGGTGTATTTCGGATGTATTATGACCAAAAGCCCGGAGATCGTTGGTTTGAAGCCTTCGTTCAGCGGATGTGCCTCGAGAGCGGGGATTTTCAACGCTTATGGCGATTGCATAATGTTCAGCAAAAGAAAGCCATCCTTTACACGTTCGATCATTGTGTTGCAGGAAGATTGTATTTTCAATTGAATACCTTTTCTACGATTAACGGTGATGAAGACCTTCATTGCTGTATATTTACGCCGATCGCAACTACCGGTACGGAGGAGAAATTAGCAGACTTGCGTAAGCTATCCTGTTAGTCCGGATACCTGTATAAAGGCAAACTGGTTGCCTCCTGGGTTACTAACTATAATGAGCTCATTCCCAATCCAGGAGGTTTATGGAGATGAAAGCTATTGTAATCGATCGACCAGGAGGACCGGAAAGCTTACGATATGGCGAGAAGCCGGACCTGCAGCCCGCCGCCGGAATGCTTACCATCGATGTCGCGTATGCAGGAGTCGGTTATTTTGAAGTGCTGCTAAGCCGCGGCGAATTTTTGTCGGATTTTCCGCTGCCGCTAACGCCCGGTTTAGAGGTAGCGGGTTATGTACGTGCCATCGGGGAAGGCGTAGAGGGATTCTATATCGGTCAACCCGTAGCCTCGATGACACTGCTCGATTTTAACGGGTTTGCATCGATCGCGAATGTGAGGCCGGAATTGACGGTTCCGTTGGATCAATTAGGGGCTGAGCTCGACTTGGCGACAGCGGCGGCATCCATTGTAAATTTGACAACAGCTTACTTGGCCGTCAAAGATGTGTATCGGATGAGAGAGGGCGACAGCGTTCTTGTTCATGCGGCTGTAGGCGGGTTGGGCGGCTTTCTGGGGCAGGTTGCACGGCGTCTGGGAGCCGGCCAGGTATGGGGGACCGTCGGGAATCCGGAGAAAGTGAGGCTAGCCGCTTCCTTCGGATATGACGAGTTATTTATCCGGTCCGGTTTTGCAGAGAAAACTTTGAAGGCTACGGGACAGAAAGGCGTTCACGCTGTCTTTGACCCGGTCGGGGGAAGCGTTCGCAAACAAAATTTAGAGGTGCTACGCCCGCTCGGTCAGTTGGTTGTTGTCGGAAACGCCAGCGGTGAAGAGGATGTCCCGTACTCTTTTAACCAAATCTGGTTTTCCAACAGACAGACGGCCGGGTTTTCATTAGGAGCCTACGCGGAAAGCAATCCCGCAGAGACCGGTAAAGCAGCGAGGGAAGCGTTAAGCATGCTGGCAAGAAAAGAGATCCATGCTGAGATTCACGGTGTGTATCCTTTGGAAAAAGCGGCAGAAGCTCTGGCACTTTTAGAACAAAAAAACACGGTAGGCAAACTGGTTTTGAAAATATAAATCAAGATAAACGATAGGTTCTACCATAACAGGGAGCAGAACGCCGCGGCGCTGCTCCCTTATTCGCCTCCGACGAACTGCCCCGCCCTGCCGTTTTCACCGCTCTACCGGGCCCCACTCCTGCATCCGCCTGCGAAATTCGTTTGGAGAGCAGCGGTTGTATTTGCGGAACATTTTGTAGAAATGAGCCATGTTCGGCATCCCGATTTGCTCGCCGACCTCAGCCACGCTGATGGGCCGGGTAAGCAGCAGCTTCTCCGCACGCTTGATTTTCTTCAGATTCACATAGTCCATGAACGTCATGCCAAGCGTTTTCTTGAAAAATTTCACAAAATAATAATAGCTGACATTGGCGGCTCGGCTCGCTTCCTCCACGGAAATTTTGCCGTCGAGATTGACTTCGACATAATCGAACACGGGCTTCAGCCGGATCAGATCCGCGTTCTCCATCAAATCGATAGTACGGTAAGCGCTGCTGCGCAGAAGGGCCAGCAAGATTCGCTTGACGGAGATGCTGATCGCCAGCTCGTAGCCGTCGCGCTTGGCCGACCATTCGCGGTATATGTCCTTGATAGCGTCGAAGACGGCGCGCTGGGTTTCGGGCTGCTCGCGCAGCGTGTCGTTCAGCCGGCTGAGCGGAAATCGCGTCTCGGAGAAGAAACGATAATGCGGCATCGTGCTGGGGTCGATCGCTTGCTCCAGATCGAATTGCAGCACGAGATAGTCCAGCTTCTCCTCCGCATACGAGCGGTCACGGTGGAGCTGGGAGGAGCCGACCAGGGCAACGCCGCCTTCCTGCAGCTGCACAAGCCCTTCCTCAATAAACACATCCATGCGCCCTTCCAGCACGGCGAGCAGCTCAATCTCCTTGTGATAATGCCAGCGGGTCGCGTGCTCATGCTCACGCTGGGCCTGGAAAATTTTAAGAGACATAAAAGGGTTTTCATACTGAATCAATTCTTTATGAATGTCAAGGAGTTCCATATGGCTCATCCTCCACATGCCAAAATCGCATAAACAAACAACTAGAATGGAAATTTTATTTTGTCTAGCTGTGCAATATACTTATTGTAGTCCATATCGAGGAGGAACTGAAGCATGTCTCGTACATATCGAATTGGAATTGTAGGCTGCGGCGGCATTGCCAACGGCAAGCATTTGCCAAGTCTGAAGAAGCTGAACAATGTAGAGATCGTTGCGTTCTGCGATGTTATCGAGGAGCGGGCAGCAGAAGCGGCCGGCAAGTACGGCGCGGAAGGCGCGAAGGTATATACGGACTACAATGAGCTGCTGAGCGACGGCTCCATCGACATCGTTCATGTGTGCACGCCGAACGATTCCCATGCAGACATTACCATTGCGGCGCTGGAAGCGGGCAAGCACGTCATGTGCGAGAAGCCGATGGCGAAGACGGCTGCGGACGCGCAGCGCATGGTCGATGCGGCGAAGCGCACCGGCAAGAAGCTGACGATCGGCTACAACAACCGGTTCCGCCCGGACAGCCAGCATCTGAAGAAGCTGTGCGAAGACGGGGAGCTTGGGGAGATTTATTTTGCGAAGGGTCATGCGATTCGCCGCCGCGCAGTACCGACATGGGGCGTGTTCCTCGATGAGGAAAAGCAGGGCGGAGGTCCGCTCATCGATATCGGCACGCACGCGCTCGACCTGACGCTGTGGATGATGAACAACTACAAGCCGAAGGTTGTGCTCGGCACCGCGTATCACAAGCTGTCCCAGCGTGAAAATGCGGCGAATGCCTGGGGTCCATGGGACCCGGCAAAGTTCACCGTCGAAGATTCCGCGTTCGGCATGATCGTGATGGAGAACGGCGCAACGATTATCCTGGAATCGTCCTGGGCGCTCAACACGCTCGAAGTCGACGAGGCGAAATGCACGCTGTCCGGTACGGAAGCGGGCGCGGACATGAAGGACGGCCTCCGTATTAACGGCGAGAAGCACAGCCGCTTGTATACACAGGAGGTCGAGCTGAAATCCGGCGGCGTGGCGTTCTATGACGGCGCGACGGAGAGCGCTCCAGACCTGGAGATGCGCCTCTGGATTCAAGCGATCGAGAACGACACCGATCCGGTCGTAACGCCGGAGCAGGCATTCGTCGTATCGCAGATTCTCGAAGCGATTTACGAGTCCGCGAAGACGGGCAAAGCCGTGTATCTGTAATATAACGTGACACTAACGAAGACTGTTCGGTCCTGAGCGTAAGCTTGGCGGCCGGGCAGTCTTCTTCTTTTGCCGTATGAATTTGGAAAATCGCTCCGCTGAGTGTACACTATACAGTACGACTCATCGGAGGAGGCAACTATCGCATCATGGTCTATATTTTGTTGGCGATCAACATCCTGCTGCTCGTAGCGGGACAAACCGTTTGGAAAATCGGACTGACCAAGCTCGGCGGGCTCCAGCTCAGCAACTGGTCTCACGTCCTGCTGTCCCCATATATTCTCCTTGGCATCGTATGCTACGGTGCGGCAACCGTACTTTGGCTATCGATCCTGTCGCGGCTGCCGCTCAGCGTAGCTTATCCGATGCAGAGCGCTGCGTATGTGGTCGCCTTGCTCATTGCGGCATTCGTGCTCCGCGAGGTCGTTCCGCCGCATCGCTGGATTGGCGTCATGGTCATCCTGAGCGGCATCGTCATTGTCAGCTGGAAAGGATAACGCCATGGAGGCCTGTCAAATTTTCCCGCGCGGCGCCCACCAAAACACAGCGGCCAGGGCGGCAACGACAACGATCGGAGGCGCCCAGGTGATAAGGAAATGTTCCATCACCGTTTCACCCTTTCCCTGATTATTTACGAGTCTGCACTTTTCCTTGCACGTAAGCGGCGTCGAACAGAAACAGCTTCATCAGCAGCCAGAGCGACGGGATGAGCAGCAGCAGGCCGAGGACGAAGGCGATGATAAGCGCCAGAGCCATCGTCGGGCTTGTAAAATTTTGATGGATCGTCACGTACGGGTACAAAATATACGGCAAATGCGCCGCCCCGTAACCGTAGAAGGCGAAGCCGAACTGCAGCATAACCATAATGAAAGCGAGGCCGTAACGCCGGCGCCGCCAGACGTTCCATACGGCAATGAGGAAGCAGAGCAGCGACAGCGCGAACATCCAGGACAAGTCGATCATCGCTGCAAAATGCACCGGATTGTGCTTGTCTATGGCGAAGAAGACGAGCAGCGAGCACAGGATCGTCGGGATGCTCCAGCCGAGCGCATAAATGCGGACGACGTCCAGCGCCGCGCTGTCCCGGGCCCGGTCGGTATAATACGTGAGGAACATGGCGGAAATGTAAAGAACGCTCACGAGCGCCAGCAGCACGACCGACCACGAATAGGGAGAGCGGAACAGCCGATCGACCAGGAACACGACTTGATCGCCGGATTTCACGATATAGCCGCCTTCGGAAATCGTCAGCACCGTCGATAACGATGCCGGAATAAACAATCCGCTGGCACCGTACAGCAGCAGATAGAGCGCATTATCCTTCGTGCCGCTGCCTCCGTAATGGCTGAAGGCGTAGTACGAGCCGCGGATCGCGAGCAGTACGATGGCGATGCTGCCGGGAACGAGCAGTGCCGTGCCGTAATAGTACGCCGTATCCGGAAAGAAGCCGACGATGCCGACGATGAAAAAAATGAGAAATACATTGGTCACTTCCCACACCGGGGACAAGTAGCGCTCAATAATGCCCTGCACCAGATGCTTGTGGCCGGTCACCGCACTGTAATAGCCGAAAAATCCGGCGCCGAAATCAATGGAAGCGACAATGAGATATCCGTACAGGAACGTCCATAGCACCGTTATGCCGATCAGCTCGTAGCTCATTTCGGCAGCCCCCCTTCTATGCCGCGGGTCCGCAGCTCGTCAATAGCGTCGTTATTGCGGAACATGCGGGTGAGGACGCGGACGGACGTAATCCCAAGCACCAGATACAATGCACAAAACACAAGCAGCATCGTGTCGACATGAGCGGACGTCGTCGCTCCCTCGGACGTACGCATATAGCCGCGCAATATCCAAGGCTGACGCCCTACCTCCGCAAAAATCCACCCGAGCTCAATCGCAAGCAGCGCAAGCGGACCGGACCAAACCG
Source organism: Paenibacillus chartarius (assembly GCF_042432825.1). Lineage (NCBI taxonomy): Bacteria > Bacillati > Bacillota > Bacilli > Caryophanales > Paenibacillaceae > Paenibacillus > Paenibacillus chartarius. Next base: position 8,268 of record NZ_JBHLWN010000115.1, read on the forward strand.
TCGTGCGCAGCAGCCAGCGCGGAAGCTTGGTTTTCTCCGGCTTCAGGGCTTCAAGCCTGCGGTTCCGCCAGCTCCACCAAGCGTATGCCAGTCCCAGTACAATCAGAAACCCGCCGATAGCCACCATCCCATCGAAAAAATAATGCACGATCAGCGGCGGACGCTCGTCCGGCGGAAGCTCATTCAGTCCGGTCACCTCGCCGTTCGGATCGTCCTTGGCGAGAATGCTGAGCGCATAGGGCAGCTCGAGACCGTATTTAATCTCGTTATTCTCCGTCAATATGCCGCCGAATACGAGCGGAGCCTGCGTGCTTGTCTCAAAATGCCACTCCGCCGCAGCCAGCTTTTCCGGCTGGTATTCGGCGAGGAACTTGCCCGAGAAGTCGCCTACAACTCCGGTTGCGATCGAGAATACGAGAGCGGCCCCCATCGTCAGCCGGAGCGCTTTGCGATAATAGATATGGTCGCGCTTCTTGAGCAGCGCATATGCGGTGATGGACGCGAGCACGAATGCGCTTGTCATGTAGGCGGAAGTCAGCACATGAGCAACCTTCGTCGGCGTCGCCGGATTCAGCATCGCCAGAATCGGGTCGATATCGACGATCTTATTGCCATCCAGGCGAAAGCCCTGCGGCGTATTCATGAACGCATTGACGATCGTAATGAACACGGCCGAAGCCGATGACCCGATCATGACCGGGATCATGAGCAGGAAGTGGGTCATTTGGTGCTTGAACCGGTCCCACGTATACAAGTAAATGCCAAGGAAAATCGCCTCGAAGAAAAACGCGAACGTCTCCATGAACAGCGGCAGCGCAATGGCCTGTCCGGCAATTTGCATAAAGCTCGGCCATAACAGACTCAGCTGAAGTCCAATCGCGGTGCCGGTCACAACGCCGACGGCGACCGTGATCACAAAACCTCGCGCCCAGCGCCGGGCGAGCAGCAAATAGTGCGGATCGCTGCGGCGAATGCCGGTCCACTCGGCGAGGGCAATCATCACCGGGACACCGACGCCTATGGTCGCGAACAAAATGTGGAACGCCAGCGTCAGCTCGGTCAGCATCCGGCTGTACAGAATCGGATCGTAAGCGGACATAGGGGATCAACTCCTTTGTTAGCTGAATATGTGACGGGACAACGACAGCATCATAATGACCGCTACTACTATGCATACGACGACGAGCCGTTTTTCTTGCCGGTCGGAGGGGGTCATGACGCGATCACCTGCTTTCTGGAGGGGATGGGGGTGCAAGGTGCTGGTGCTTCTGGATGGGAGGTATCTGCTTTTATTGTATGCGATAGATTGTGATTTTTTTCACATAAATGTGGAGGATGTTTGACAGATGTTTGGCGGATTTGGGGCGGGTGCCGGCGGCGGCCGGATAATCTGAATGAAGCATGCAAAAAGTTCCTTGATTTGTTTGAAGATATTTTATCAAAGGTGAAAAACCAAATTAACATCCCATAACTAAGGATGATGTAATTAACTTATTACAACAAATGCCACTTATTTTCAGAGCCCGTCTTAAAAATATACTCCGAGAAATTCCGTGTTGAACGAACAACCTTGATCCTATGGCACATTATTCATCCTTCCGTACAAAAAAGTGCGTACTTCTCAAGTGAAAAGGGAGTTGGTATAGTCGAAAAAAAGAGTTGAGGTGAAACGACATGACTTCTTATCGATGGAATGTAGGCAATCGAAGTATTGCAGGGGGAACGGCGTTAGAGTTGGATTCGGTATTTAGTAAGCCGCCAATCGATCCATTTATCAAAGGCGAAGATGAGCATACGTTCATTTGGAATTTGCCCAATGGAGTTTACCAAGCCCGGGACATCGTAAAAGCACTGAACGTTCTACTTCAAGCGGTCGTTGTGCGGCTTGGGGGCAAGGCAGCGGATGCGGAGACGCTTTTGGATGCCCTGCAGGCGAGTTTGGCGATATCCGGAAGAGAGTCGACATTACCGCTAGAGTCTCTGCAGTTTGGAGTTCAGGTCGGGATTGAGCTTACCCGTCAAGCCGAGCTGATCGGAGAGACTTTGGTTCGTTGGGTTCGAGAATTGAACTTGCAACAGGGGACTCTCGAAGAAGCCGAGAGTTCGGTTCTGAGCCGTCTTGCCTTCCGAAGCAAGTGCGACAACCATCTGTGGACCGATCAAGCTACAGACCTCCTGACCGGCGCGGCAGGCGGCCCCGTCGTTATGCAGCTGTACAACGAGTATCTGCATCAATTCGTCCTTTTGAGAAATGCATTGTTACCTTTCGCTAATTGGGAAGAGGTTCCGATTGAGATTCGGGAAGGTCGGAAGTTCAGAGGTTTAAGGTTTCTGGAGGAGGCGCATACAGAATTTCTGTCTAAGCTGCTGTCCAAAAGAATCACGCACAGGTCAATCGTCAAGTTTGCCCAAAGCTTCTTAAGTCCTGATCTTGATATTGCGGGTTATGGTTTTCAATACCGTTACGGAACCATACTTCCTGCCAGTTTAGGATTAGTGCCCGATTATGCGCCCCGCTATCTTCTCCAATGGTATCCCGTTAAATTGACGGGCGGCGATGAATCCGATGCGGTAGCTTTTGATTATGCGTACAGCGATTATTATTCGGCTCCGCGCAGTGAAGCCGGGCATGGTCAAACGGTTACCGGACGCACCGTATCGGGGCAAGAGCTTGTGCATATTCGAGAGGCTCGGCTCGTAACAAGTATGGTAGAACCTATGCGGGCGCTCATCGCGTTTCAATTGCCGTTGAATTCCGTAGGAGTGATAGAAGTCGATCTTGGGCAGGCTTTCCGGGGTCATCGGTTTATGTATCGCCAGGAGCAGGACCAGGAAACGATTTCCGAGTTGAAGCGGATGGAACCGTATCCGTATCAAGTACACCAAGCAGGAGATATTCTTGAGCGATCCGGACTCGTAACGAATCAATCGGGGGTTCATTTCATTGCAACCGGCGGTAATGCTCTCGTCAAATGGGTCTTATTAGGCAAATTGTATCCCGAGAACGTCATTCTTATCGACCGGTCGGATGATGCTGCGATAGCCGCCGCCGATAAGCTGGGGAAGAAGTTCGGTGCCAAATTCATCATTTATTGATACTGGACTGAGCTGGTATCCGCCTTCGAATGGTTACGAAGAGGGCTTTCCATATATAAAGTGCCGAAATCGCATAGAGCATTCAGCAGAGGCACCATTTGGATCCCAAGCTCGGAAAGCGAATATTCAACCTTCGGCGGCACGACAGGATACACTTTGCGTACGACAAGCTCGTCGCGTTCGAGTTCTCTAAGCTGCATGGTCAGCATGCGCTGAGTCGCGTCGGGAAGCCGTTTTTGCAGCTCGTGATACCGTAACGATGTTTGAGACAACACATATAAAATGGCTAGCTTCCACTTACCGCTGACCAATCGCATTACGATCTCGGAGCTGCATCGATAATCTTGATCTCTAAAATGAAACATGAAGCACCTCTTTTCTGATATATTTCCGATTAATTACATAGGTTTTGTCGTAATTATAGCAAACGAATCATGCGGCTTCAATACCGGGCCGCACGGTTCATGTTCCGAGGCAGGTGATAGTTTGTATGACATTGGATCGAATTGAACGCATTCTGGAGATTATCTCCATGTCCGCGTGGCCATTGTTGAAAGGCACCCTCATCTATACGATCCCTTTATCCGTTTTATCTTTCGTGATTGGGTTGATTTTCGCGTTTTCGTAGCTTTGGCACGTCAAAAAGTACAATAAACCCCGAGCTGGTGGAGGAAGTGTTGGAGGTCATGGAGGTTTTGTCCCCAGAAGGCATGACGCAGATCATCATCACTCACGAGATGGAATTCGCCCATCGAGCGGCGGACCGAATCATATTTATGGATCGCGGATCGATTGCGGAAGCAGGTACGCCCGAAGACAAATTCGGCGGCAGCCGTAACGAACGTCTCCAGAGCTGGTACTCCCGCTTCCGTTAAAGCAACCAAGCCAATAGACGCGCTGGAGAAGCTAAAGCAAAAAGGAGAGATTGTCGTTGCAACGACGGGCACGTACCCGCCTTACTCCTTTCAAGACAAGGATGGTTTGACGGGATTCGATATCGATATTTCCAATGAAATTGGAAAACGTATCGGGATCAACATCAAGTTCGCGGTCGTAGAGTTTGTTTACCGATCCGTTCCAGTATTTCAATTTGACTTTGATTACGTTGGAGGAAAACCAGGACATCATGCGCTTCGAGGATCTGAAAGGAAAGAAAACGAACGGTACGGCTGAGAGCGTGCAAGGGGCGCTAGAACTGAAGTACGGAGCTATTCTCGAGCCGGACGTTAACGAAGCGGTGGAACTGCTGAAGACGAAGCGGGTGGATGCCCTTATATTTAACAATTTGTTTTTCCTTGATCTAAAGAAAAATTCGTCCGGATCTGAAAATTAAAATCGTTGACCAAGCCAAGAAGGTAGAAACGGCATCGTGTGCGTTTAAGAAAAACAACGAAGAGCTCGTGCAGGCGTTCAATAAAGCGATCAGCGACATGTATACCGATGGATCGTACTCACGAATTTCAAGTAAATGGTTCGGCAGCGACATCTCGGAAAGTCATAGGTGAAATTACCTTCTGACCCCTATTGTAAACCGGATACCAGTTGGAATCTTTGCATATCACGGGAAATTACTGGCTTTCTCCACTTCAAAACATATTTGTCATCCAACATCCGGAAGCGTGGGAAGCGAATAAGCGCTTGGAAAGCAGTCTTGGCGGTCATACGATGAAGTATATCGACGGACCGATTTTCAAATAACAAACAGCATCGATGCAAACTCTTTCAGACAAAGCGTTCTGGTGTACCATGAAGATTCGCACCTTTCTGTTTGGAATGGGGATCTCGACAACTTCCATTTTACTAAACGAAAGGTGTTTTTTCTGTCAATTCAAAGAATTAATCGTTCGCAAGGCGCGTTACATCAGGCTTAGGTTAGATTATTAAGGTGCGAAAGTTGAGTTACTAAGTATACGGATCATATCTATACTTTATTAACGTGAACTGTAAATGGATGACTGCCTTTTCAGATGTGGCCAGAGTTATGCCATCTGCGGTGTGACCGATATTATTCAAGTCATTATTGAGGGTCAGCATCTGTTTCGGGAACGGGAATCCAAGCTTGTAAGGCCTGACGAGTACCCGGAAAGCGTCCATTGGATTCGAGTATGTAGGAACCCCGAGAGGCCCTTCATCTTATATTCCAGATACCTGTTATCTCAGACAAATTTGACGTCCCATTTGTTCAATTGCAGCTTTGTAATTTCGGAAGCAATCAGCCGTATACCTGTATGGATCAGAGCCTCATCCACTTGGGATACACTCAACCGAATCATCGTGTCGCGCTCAAATTCAGGTAGAAACATACCTCGAACATCGTCCACCAATACCTGCTGCTTGCGTAAATGGTCAACGAGGTTCTTTGCTTTAAGGCGGCCTGGCAAACTGATCGTCGAATAGAAGCCAGACATTGAACCAGAATAAGTAACCTCCGCGGGAAGATGCGCTCGATAAGCCTCCTGCAGAAGCTCAGCCTTGCGGCTATAGATCTCTCTCATCCGCAAGATATGTGCGGCATACATACCGCTCTTCAAATAGATTTCGAGCGCCCCCTGTGTGAGTACAGGTGTGTGCAAATCCGATGCGAATTTCGTCCTAAGGAATTGATCTTTCATTGAATCCGGGACCACAGCCAATCCCAGGCGCAATCCGGGAAGCATGACCTTGGAGAAGCTCTTTGTGTAAATTACACGTCCAGATGGATCATAGGCGAACATAGGGTCCTGCTTAAGATTCGTATCCAGATCCCCCATATAGTCATCTTCAATGATATATACGTCATATTTTTGGGCCAACTCTACAATTTTTCGTTTTTGAGCATTCGAATAACTGAACCCGGTTGGATTATGAAATCGGGAAACCGTATAAAAAAATTTTATTGTGTTCCGCTTAAAAAGGGACTCCAGATGATTAAGATCAATCCCTTCGTGCGTAATCCCCACCCCAAACGTCTTGGTTCCTTGCAGCTTGATGGACTCGATAAGGCTCCTGTGTGTAGGCTGCTCGACACAGATGTCGTGCTTTCCGTTCGGAAAAGGAAGCGAAACAAATAGGTGAAGCGCTTGCTGTGATCCGGAAACGATGCAAATTCGCTCAGGGACGGTAAAAACCTGGAGGTCTTGAAGATGCCGTGCAAGCTCGCTGCGAAGCGAGTACAGCCCCTGCTTGTCAGAATAGGTGAACATGTCTTCCTTGTAAATCTCGATGGCCTGATTGATGCAATGCTGGTAATCACGAAAAGGCATTATGCTCTTGTCCGGGCCGGCAGAAAGGAAATCAACCACCGGGTTTATAGCTGCATCAGCATTACGCGGATACATGTTTTCCACAATGTAAAAGCCGCTTTTTGGAACAGTGTAAATCAGATGCTTCTTCTCCAGTTCGGAATAGGCTTTGATAACGGTATTATTGCTGCAGCCAAAAGTTTCGGACAAGCTTCGAATGGAAGGAAGCTTGCTGCCTGGCTTCAAAGTCCCTGCTTCGATTTGTCGCTCGATATGGTGCATAATCTTGGCATAAATCATGCGCGCGCAGCTCCCTCTATCTGTATAGGTACACCTTGTAAAAAGACCTCTCCCGAGTCCAATCGATCCTCGTATACTTAAGTTTAGAAAATCCTTTATCCCTTTTGAAGGTTTTCCAGGCTGTCAAACGATTCGAGATTAAGAGGAGGAATTAACATGAGAATTGGACTAAAACACGTTATAGCCCCGATCGTCCTTTCGGTACTGGTACTAATGGCAGCGATGACAACAGATGCAAATGCGGGTAGCAGACCAAAACCAATTGAAGTGAACCTTGGGTACCTATTTAACGGGACAGAGGGTACTTTTGTTGCCAAGAATCTTAGGACGGATAAGGTTTACGTATTTAATCCGACGAGAAGCAGAGAGCGGTTTACACCAGAGTCTAGCTTCAAGGTTACCAATGCTCTGATTGGCTTGGAGGAGAAAGCGGTTGAGGACGAATATGACGTAAAGAGATGGGATGGCATCGAGCGAGAATTCGAAGTGTGGAACCGGGATCACAGTCTGGCCTCAGCCATGAGACATTCTGCTATTTGGTACTATCAAATCATGGCGAGAGACATCGGGAGCGAACGAATGCAGGATTACCTAGATCGCTTCGGATACGGCAATCGGGATATTTCAGGCGGAATAAGCAATTTCTGGCTGAACAGCAGCTTAAAAATTTCAGCCATTGAACAGCTGGATTTTCTGGAGAAATTGGTTGAGGAACAGTTACCGGTCAAAGAAAAAACAATGAAAACAGTTAAACGGATCATGATTGATCTGGAACATGACGATTATACCATCCATGGCAAAACAGGTACACGGCTGTCGGACATGGGACTTGGTTGGTATATCGGTTATGTTGAAACGAATAAGGAGACTTGGATATTTGCGATAAATATTGACGGCCCCGGCAGCAAGGCGAAACAGATTGCACTGAACGCCTTGCAAGATCTGCGTGTGATGGAATGAGTCCCTGATAACGTTTTGATGTTACCGGAAAAGCGGTCTAGAGTTCATTTATGAAGATCGGTTGAGGGGAGTAACTCAATTTATCATTTTAGTATGCCACATCCCTTTGTTTAAGGAGTAACGAAAACTGCTCCAAGGGGGAATGGTTAAGAGGTATGGATACTATGGATATAAAAGGCCACCCCAGAATAAATCCCATGCATCGCTGGTTAGAAGAAGGGCTCAAAGCGATCTATCTGACACTTTGAGGAGGTTGAGCGGCATCCACGCAAGGTCTCGGCGGACGTGAAGGACCAGAAAAATGGCCTGATCACGATTTTTAGCGGCGACCCGGTCAATGCCGATCATCCGAAGGCACTAGGCAAACGGGAGCAGGTTTTAAACAAAAAGCACTTCGAGGGGCTGCATACGAGCGGGCAGCATAAGGTTCCCATCCTGATGCCCAAACTGGTTCCAAACAGCGCCCCCGAAGTGTACCAGCGCGATTTAGCTGTGAATGAACAGTTTCTCATGAGGCGTTGCTTCAAGCGGAGATTTTCGACGGGGAACGATAGTTGAACGTTCCAGGAGCAGTTTGCCGCGGCAAATGCTCCAATTTTTAATTGAAGTTACGGACAGTTTAGTTCCAATATGTGGTATAATATTGAGTGGTCTGGAAGTGCTTCATTCAAAAATGCAAAATGGTTCGGAGAATTTTAAAGAAGATTATATTTCCAAAGCGTGATACGAGGAGATGGATTCGTGCAAAAAAATCAAATCGAGATCGTTACTCTTGAGGAAAAGTATTTTGTCGGGGTATCAGTAACTAATGCTTTTCAAAGGATTGATAGGGATAGCATTAAAGAAGCAAACGAAGAATTTCTAGCTAGAAGGAGCGAGATAAAAGGGATATTAAATCATCGTGAATATGTATGTCCCCATTTTGCGAATGATGTACTTTTTACTTATATGTATTGTATGGAAGTAGCAAGAATCGAAGATGTTCCCAAAGGCATGGTAGGATTCAGTACACCAAGTCAACGTTATGCCAAGGTAAGATCAATAGACAAAGATCCGTATAGGTTAATAAAATCTTTCTTAGAAGAAAATAGGCTGGATAATAATCCAAGATCGCTAGCCCTAGAAGTATTCAAATTCGGTGAAGAACAACATGTAAATAATGCGGATATTTATGTGCCCATAATATCAATATGAAGAACTTCTTCTATAGTAACGCATAATCCTTGGATTGTGGACTTTCACGTTAGGCTCAGAGACATAGCGGATTCCAAAAATACGGAATGCAAAGCTCTCGCGGTCCCATATTTTCGAAAGTTGTACCAGGAAACGAAAAACCTCCATTTTTTTGCAAGTATGCTTCAACCCTCTACCGCTCAGGCCGGAAAAGGAAAGCGATGGAAGAGTATGAAAGGATAGTTGAGTTGTTCAAGTCAGAGGCTTACCCGGATAAGGGGTGGGTCATGATGACGATCCACTGGGAGTCAGCAAAAACAGATCCTTACCTTAACCAGGTTAGTTGTGAATTCCCGGGGTATCTTGGGTACTTGACCAGCTTTGCGGACGTAAGCCCGCAATATGGTTTTTTGGATATTTGCGATGAGCTGGTGACCCTTATAAAGAAGAATAATCTGCCGATACCGCCAAAGGTGAAAGCACACTATGTTGGGAAGGGATGAACTCCCTCGAAAATGATTTAGGGCGTGTATGCAAGAGAGGGATAGCAGCTCTCGGCTCTTTAAGTATCTCTGGCCAAGTCTGGCAGTGATCGCTATTTTCATGTTCATCGCACGAGGAGGGATAATGCTAAAAGCCGCATACATTGCGGTTGTTTGATTTATGGGAAACGTGTTATTGCGGAACAACGAGGATCGCCGTGGCAGCGGCCATGATGGATAAGGGATGGAAAATAAAGTTGTAAGCTGTGTTGACAAAAATAAGAAATTATAGCACAATAACATTGACTGACTCATTCAATCTAAAAACGAAAAGTTGCGGAAATATTTTTTTTGCAACATGATTGACTGAACTGTTCAATCTAAGTCGAGGGGAATGTATTACATGACTACACATTTTAACAAAAGCAAGGCTATCATCATCGGTGGAGGTATGGCAGGATTAATGACCGCTCGCGTACTATCGGATCATTACGACGAAGTGCTGATCGTAGAGAAGGACGACATCCCTTCAGGACCAGACCTCCGTCCCGGTACTCCGCAGGCATTCCACCCGCATCGCTTCACGATGCGCGGGAAAACGATCACGGAACGACTCTTTCCGGGATATGAGCACGATTTGGTGGCACAAGGTTGCCCTTCGTCCCTGAACAAAGACGTCTTTTTCATGAATCAACATGGGAGTCTGGAAATGAAGTATGATAGGAATGATATTAAATTTAGCCGATCGGCACTTGAATGGGTCATCCGCGAACGCGTAAAAACCATTTCCAATGTGCGCTTCCTGCTTAGGCACGATGTGATCCGGTTGCTAACGACGCCTGACCGTTCATCCGTCATTGGCGTTCAAGCTAGAGATCGAGATCAATCCAAGCAGGAGAAAGCTCTGACAGCCGATTTGGTTATCGATACGAGTGGACGTTCCTCGAAACTTTCACTGTGGCTTACGGAATTGGGATACGAGGTGCCGAAACCGGATCTTCTAAAAGTTTCGCTCGGATACAGCACCCGTCGATATAAAGTGCCTTCTCACCTGACCCACATGATCGATAAATGGGAAGTGATCAACCTCCAGGGTCAACCTGCCTGTGGCACTTACACAGGCGTGCTCTCTTTTATCGAGAATCAGATTGCCGAAGTGCTGCTCTACCGTCCGGGCGGGAATTATCCACCGACGGATGCAACCGAATTCGAAATGGCCATAAAGCAGCTTCCTAGCCCGATCATCGCAGAAATCGTACGTGATCTTGAACCGATCTCCTCTCCCCGAGGTTTCCGCGTACCGGAATTGTACTGCCATCGCTACGAGCAGATGTCCCACTGGCCTGCGGGATTACTGGTTTTGGGAGACTCTTACTGCATCTACGACCCGATCTTCGGCCAAGGTATGACCGCGGCTGCGATGGCTGTCGAAAAACTGGAGGTCTGTCTGTTAGAACGACGCGATAAGTTCCTGCCCGAATGGGAGCACGGCGTACTTCGTCGAATCAAAGAAGCGATCGAGCCAGCCTTCTGGTTGAATTGTACGGCTGATCTACGATGGGAAGGCGTCGAATACGAAGGTTCGGATTCGAGCTCGGGGAATAATTTTAGCCGGGATTACATGGAACTATTGCTCAAACAGGCTATAAGCAAGCCCGATTGGCAACTCTACGGGCTCTACTGGGCCGTAAATACGTTATCCCTATCCCCTCGCCACATTCTCAACCCGGAGACCGCCGTACAAGTACTATCCGCTTCGGATGAGGGAATGCGGTTGCTTTCCGAGCTTAAGGCGAATGACGAACGGCCAGTCAAGGTGATTCTGGAAGAACTGCTGCCTCGGTTCTCGGAATCGCCCTTCGAGTCGGCAACGCATTAGCGATTCTTAAGATAACATTTGTTATACTAATATATGTCTATTCATATTCGGTAAAGGGGCACTTGACATTGACACCATTAAATGATGAAAAATTGCACCAAATTCGCGATGAACGAAGAGAGCAAATTAAGGCGGCGGCCATCCAGGTATTTGCCCGTAAAGGTATCATTAGTGCAAAGATGAGCTTGATCGCGGAAACGGCGGGCATAAGCAACGGGCTGCTTTACCATTATTTCAAATCGAAAGACGAGTTGTTCACGTCGCTCGTTCAAGAGGCTATGGCTGAAACGGAAGCAGCCATGCGAAGCGTGTATGACATGCCTGGAACGCCGATCGAGAAAATCAGGGCGTTGACGGCGGAAATTCTCGATGAAAGCGGCGCACCGTACTTCATGCTCATTCACCAGGCGCGCACGTCCGACGGTGTGCCCGAAAAGGTCAAGCAGTTGCTGGGGCAATATTCGATGGATACTTTCATCGATATGCTGCTTCCGTTATTCCAAGAAGGTCAGCAGAACGGAGAATTGGCGAAAGAAGATCCCCGGGAACTCATCGCCTGTTTTTTATCTGTCCTTTCCGGTATCATGGTCATCAACGGTACTGAAGATTATAGAATTCCAAAGGTCGATATGTTGATGCGGTTGATTGTCACTCCTGTGTCATGACCAATGATTATTTTACCTATCGGATACGTTAGCGGAATAGAAGTTGGCATATACTAGCTATGAACTGGCCGGGAACCGTTTACCATTATTTTGAAGTTGTCACAAGGCGGGAAGTGACAGCTATCAAGAAGTCAAGGGGACGATTGTGATGTCACAGGAGAATCAAAATTTACGTTTCTGGGGCAGCAGGCTAAAGCCGGTACCTGAACGACTGCAACCCCGGGTGTGATTGAGAAGGTTGATCCAATTGGAAACCGTTTAATGATAAATGGGGACTGGTTTAAGGTCGAGGATCTCCAACAGGCCGATTGATTCCCCAAACGAGAACTTTTCTATTGGGGAAACGCAAGCATGGAGGGCAAAGACGACTCGACGAGATTGAGCGAAAAATGAAGAAGTTACAGGAAAGACAAGAAAAGATCAATAATGCCGTAGAGCTAAGAATATACAGAGGAGCCGGTAGCCGGGGGACATGCCTCCTAGTTGACTCCCCTCAATGCTTCGTCTCAACTTATACTCAATTCGTAATGAAAAAAAAACCTTGCCCAGCTGCTAATAAGCAGCAAGACAAGGGTTAGTTTAATCGTTATCACGAATAACGATAAATACTCTGTTCGTTTCATAAGCAGCTAAAATTTCCTGTGGACCAGTTAACTTTATTTGAAACGATTCAAAGTTTTCCTTTAACTTATCGTCCAGAAGTTTAACTTTAATGCTTTTTTGAGTTTCTCCATCGGCAAAAGTAATTGTTCCAGTTGCATGAATAAAATCAGAATCCCAAGAACTAGCTGTATCACCGAGAGTAGTATAATTCACAGATATCTGCCCCTTACTGCCTCCAGTCCGATATACATTAACTGTCACTGTATCAGCATTCTCATCTGCCCATACTAATAATGAATTGAAATCAAACTTAATTTTACCTGTAGGAATCTCAGATGTAGGGGTCGGGGTGAATTTATAAAACTTGCCTGTGTCGAGCCCATAGTACCAATTACCATCAGCTAATTTGAGGATTTGAGCAGAATAAGGGGATGTCTCCACAAAACTCAATTGACCTTTACTACCCAAATATCTCTTCTCACCAACTTTTATCACGATATCGCCAGTATCGGAAAGACCCTCAATCTGTGCGTTTGACCAAGAAGGATTTTCATACACATCAGATTTGCCATACCCGATAGGTGATGATACGGCGATCCGATCTCCGAAAGAAAAGGCAATATAGTTATTATCAGTTAGCTTGTATTCAGTATAATTATCATTGTAACGGTCATAAAAAATTATTAGATTTCTATACTCATCGGTTTGAAAGTCGTAACTATACACATACACATCAGCATCATCTGTATAATAAAGCTCTTTAGTAAAATATAATGTTTTCCCAACAATACTTCCGAGATTTAATTTTGGATAAGCAGATTCATTCAAATGAGATTTTTTTGTTTGTCCATCAGAATAAAAAACGATTTCGCCTTGTTCATTTATATATGCTAAGAAACCATCTTTGGAAAGAAGAGCATTTTCATATTTGGCATTATACCCGTTTTGACTCGAAACATTTTTTAAACTGTTACTAGTTGTGTCTAATACCCAGACTTGAATAGAATCATTTTCCTGCTTTGTAGTGAACGTGATATACCTGCCATTTTTTTGACTGAACTGGCCCATATTATCGCTTAGAAGAGTTTGAGTTACTCCGTTCTTCCACGAATATACGCCAGAGTTTGTAATATAGATAACTCCACTACTTGTCACGTATCCTTTTTGAGCATATGTTGCGCTGATGACGCTATCTTGTCCCGTACTTATATTTCTAAGTTGCAATGAACTATCAGCATTGCTTGAGTATAAAATTCTTGTTGTATCAAAATCTACGATAGAGCCCTGGACTGAAGTGATTTCTACGGATTCAGCCTTTACTAATGAGGATAATCCAAGAAGCAGGAATATAAATATACCAAAAAACAACATGCAACGAAGTAAATTCTTGCTTGCGGAGATAAGCATTTTCTCACTCCTTAATTTGGGATATTATGAAATAAATATCATCCACAGCATAGCATTCTTTTTACGCTTGGACAAGGAAGAATAGTTTCATATTTTAGAAGAATCGGTCCTCCTCCTCAGGGCTTATTATTTGACAAAATTTTCTGATTATTAGTTACAAATAGTGTTCTTCCTGGTACGTTAAACCCATTCTACCTCAACAAGCTTTTCATTCTGGGGGGAGCAATGATTGCTGTTGCTTACGGCAAGCGAGACATCCTAAGCCGATCCACCCGCAGATTGAAGATACCGTATAGAGACATGCTGAAGTGCTTTCCTTTCGCCTGCTAGGCGATGTCGGGGACAAGCACTGTTTGCTCATGGGGAGGCGGATGGGATCGCATGAAGTTTAAACCGGCATGGCGAACCTTTGATGCGGATCGGGCTTCGGACCGATGACGAAGATCAGTCTCGATCTTATAATCAACATTGAATAAACAATGTTGACTATGAGGAGGCTGGATACAGATGTTCCTTCTGAAGGGTGCCACATCACCGCATAAGGATCAAACCGGTGCGCCAATTCCCGGCAGTATTGCGGAGCTGATGAAGGTGAAGATCGGCGGGGTTGACCAATGGCTGCTTATTCGCGGCGAAGACCTGCGTAACCCTGTTCTGCTGTTTGTTCACGGAGGTCCTGGGCAGAGCAATATGTATTTGTCTCACTTGTTGGATGGTGAGCTGGAGAAGTATTTCACCATTGTTAACTGGGACCAGCGGGGAGCCGGCAAATCCGTCGCGGCGGGCAAGGCAGATCCGGCCGCAATGCGGTTGGAGCAGCTGCTGCAGGATGCAGGAGAAGTAATCCGCTATGTGCTCGCGAAGCTTAACACCGAGAAGCTGTACGTGCTTGGCCATTCCTTCGGCACCATTCTCGGGATGCTCATCACGCAGCGTTATCCGGCTTTCATCCGCCGCTATATCGGACTTTGCCAGTCTGTTGGTCTGCAGGAGAATCTAAAGGCTTCCTACGCCTATATTGTCAGGGAAGCGGAGCGAGCAGGAGATAGCAAAACGCTGCGTGAGCTGGCGAAGATCGGGCCCCCGCCGTTCGTCAGTTTTGCTAAAGGGCTGTGGAAGTATTCGCTGCTGCTTCAGAAATACGGCGGCAAGGTGCACAGCAAGCCAGGGGGGGCCGTGTTCAGGTCGATCTGGACAGCGCCCGAATATTCGCTGGCCGATCGATTCCGCTACATTCAAGGGGTCATGTTCAGCGTCAAGCATCTTTATCGGGAGCTGTTAGCGCATGATTTGCAAAAAGCTGTACAGAAGGTTGAGGTTCCGGTATCCTTCTTTCTAGGGACTTACGATCAAGCGACGCCAAGCCATCAAGCCGCGGAATATTTGAAGCTTCTTGATGCGCCGCACAAAGAGCTGGTCTGGTTCGAGCAGTCGGCGCATCTGCCCCAGTTCGAGGAGCCGCAGAAATATGTGCAGGAGCTAGTAAGGCTCCGTGGCATTGGCAATTATTCATGAAGTAGGTGTGAGCATGACACGTTTAATGGTACTTGGCTTGCTGCGCCATAAACAGATGAGCGGCTATGAAATGCAGCAATTTCTACAACTCGGCCATGTCGATCAATGGGCGGGCATCCTGCCGGGTTCCATCTACCATGCCTTGAAGAAGCTGGAGAAGGAAGGCTTCGTCACCGTTGAAGCGGTTGAGAATACTGGCAACCGGGCGAAGGCGATTTATCGGATTACCGAAGAGGGCTCGCAGGAATATATCCGACTGATTGCCGAAGCATTGGCCGCCACGCCCTTCCTCTTTCCTTCCGATCTCTTTACCGGGCTCCTCTTTCATCATGATTTGCCCAGGGAGCAGGCGCTTCTAGGATTGGAGGCGCAGCTGGCCGGCGTACAGGCTAAATATGCCGCTGCCAAAGCTGGACAGGAGCAGAAACGCTCGCTGCCCGCCGCATCGAAACTTGTATTCGACCATATGTTCGAGCTGTACGAGGCGCATCTTCAGTTTCTCCACCGGGTGAAAGCGCTGCTTGCGGAAGAATAAAACGCTAAGTGAGCCCGACCGAATCGGGAGGGCTGATGAAAGGAGTCCATGCAACTCGGCAGGCCCAAAACTTGGAGAGAAGCGTTAAATGATATAGGAATATAATCTTACGGAGAATTGGCCTTTGCTGTTAAGCCTTCGATTCTAACCATCGCGACTTGTCCCGTTGAAAGGTCCGATTTTTTTTGTCTATCGGTGTAATGGAGCCCAACTCCGCTCAAGCGCATGCTTTATCACAAGAAAAAATTAGAATGACAACCTATATCTTACTTGTTATTATGGGAATATCAGGAAGACGGACATCATTGTGCTACACAATGGCGTCCGTCTTCTTGTGTATTCGAGCAGTTTATCCCACAAAGGAGGAAACTAATGAAACCGCTTCGCCTCGTCTACCGTCGACGTCACCCTCAAGGGACTAAGCTTCTTCGCGCCAGCTTCCACGTATTGACTCATGATTCGGAGGAGGGCTTTGTTCCGAATGCCGCCATGCCCTCGATCATCCTCGACCGCGGCGCGCTTACGGTTGGAAGGACGCCGGTCCACACCGCCACCTTCACCGAGGATCATATTACTTGGATCCAGCAGACACAGGATCGGTATACGAGCGGCCATCTGTTTATCCATGACGGCGGCCGGAGCGTCCATGGCGTCGTGTACCATGGCAGCACTCCTATGGATGCCGTAAGGCACGATATCGTGGGAACTGCAGTGAAACCAGTCACATATAAAACAACGATTACCCGAAACACGCATCCAGCCACGACGGACCCGTCCAAGCTTCCGACCGAGGAATGGGAAGAAGGGCTGCCGCTCACGATCTCCTATGAATTGAGTCTCGGCGAGAGCTTGCCCTCGCCTAAAGTCATGCTTGACGGTGAAGACGTTACGCTTAATACAAGCTGGAGTATCGATTCGCAAGACCGAACCGTGCTTACTGTGGAGCTGGACGATGAAATTTGCTTTATAAAAAATCAGCTGTATAAGCAAGCAGTCATTGCCTTTGACATGTATGTGCCTTTGCCGGAGGGCATGGGGAAAATCAGTGCCTTATGCAGCGAACCGGAGTCGAAGGAAGCTGCCGAGGTTCGGTTCTGGAAGGCCGTCCCCGTGCAGCATCAGGTGCTATTCGCAGAGCTTCCGTTCGAATCGATTGCCGCGCACGATGTTCTCGCCGCGCCGACCGAATTGACTATAAACGAATTGATGACGATTTTGCCGGATCAATCGGTGAATGACGACAGCAATTCCATGCTGATGCGCAATATGAAATGGGCGATGGGGCAAGACGATACGCAACGGGAGTGGCTCAGTTCGTTTTTCGGACAGAAGCCGCCCGTAATCGACGAAGAGGATCAAGTGGCCTTAGTCAAGCAAAGCTTGGATTGGTATCAGTCCAAGTTCGCTAAGGCTTACCTGACCCAATCCTTCCAGGAGTATGCCGGACCGAACGCCCCTTCGCATCGACTCGATGACGCACTGGCCAAAAAGCTGGACAGCTTCCTGAAGGAAGGCCTTGCGGCGTCTAAGGATTTCAATGTTCAGCACCAAGGCATTTTTGTTGACGCTTATATTGGTGCGAAGCCTCGCCTAAGGGTCTATATTCAAAATGGAGGCGAGAAGTGGGCGAAAGAGCTCTACGAGGTGCTGACGAACTCCCCTCAGTTCGTACTGATGGTGAACCGGGTCAGCGGGGCCTCCGGCGACCCGGCCAAACTGGCTCCGCTGAACAACTTTGCTTGTTTGCTTACCGCCTTGCAGCCCTCCGGTGAGTTAGCCCGCAATTATTATAAGTCGGTCATGACGGGGGTCATAGTCAAGCTTGTGCCGCAAACCTCGCAGAACGATAAGGACACGATTATGGAGTGGCTGCCGACGGCGATGCAGGAAATGTTCCGCAGGCTTGCGAACGGAGAGCTGCCTGAGGAAATCGACATTTCGAAGCAGGAAGCGGAGGAGCTATATCAGGAATACTTGAAGCATCAGAACGAGATCACCAGCTCGGTGGCTGAGTTGATGCAGGCGATCATTGCCTCCAATCTGATCAAGAAGGTAGAGCAGATGGAGGAAGGCTTCAAGGAAATCGTACAGAAATATCCGAAGCTGGCCAAGGCAGCCAAGCTCTTCCTGGTGATCGGCTGGATTGGCGGTCTTGCTTCCATCATTACTGCCCTGGTCAAGGGTGACTGGAAGAAGATGACCGGTGTAGAGAAGGGGGAATTCGTTACAGAATGCGTACAGTCGGTTATTCAAGGCTTTGATGCGGTGCCGATCCTGTATAACGGCGTCAAAAGCGTGTCTGTCTCAGCCTTTAATAAGCTGATGTCGAAATTCTACTCCCCGGAGCATCAGAGTGAAGTGGAAGGCCTTGGGGAGAAGCTGACGGAGGAGAATCAGGATCTGATTCCTGCCGTGAGCGAGGAGCTGCAGCCGCTGCTCAACACGGCCGAAGGGGCCTTGGGCGAAGGGACCCTTTACGCGCGTTTATTCGGGGAGAGCATCTTGGCCGGCGTCCTCAAAATAGTCGGCGCAGTGGCTGCGGCGGCGATGGCCGGCTGGAGTTTGTGGCAGCTTGTCAACGATATCAAGGCGAGGGGCTCGGTCTCAACCATTGTCTTCGATTCGTTGATTTTCACAGCTAACTTCCTTTCGGCGGTCTGCTTGGTAGCCGACCTGTTCGTCGCGACCTCTTTCTTACCAATCCTCGGAGCGGCACTAGCCATCGCCGGCATCTTCATTGCCTTCCTGGCGAATTTCTTCGAGACGCCCAAGAATCCGATAGACGACTTTATGGTCGATGTAGGGATTCCGTTCGTTCAGGGGCTGCCATCATTGAAATCGAACGCAGCTCCGGTTCGCGTCAATCTGGTGGTCTCGCCGGTACTTGCATGAGGCCGTGGCCCATTCCCGAATCGCTCGCTTTCCTGGCTGACGGCCCGGTAACCTCTGTATTCGATACCCGGGTCTCGAGCGGGCGTCATTCCCCGGATGCGCTGCTCCCGGGATTGCCGTTTCTTATCGGATTCGAGTGGCCGCCTGAATCGGCGGCCCCGGTGCCGATTATCCGTCTCGATCAAGAGGATTGCAGCTTATATGCCGCATTGACGATGGAAGAAGGAGACCGCCTCGTCATCGACATTAATCTGTCGGAGATCATGGATATCGTCTGCCGGAGCAAACCGGGAATGTACTTGAAGGCTCAGGCGGTCATCGATTCCGACGGGCGCCATTTTAACGGAGGAGTGGCTTCCACCTGTTCCGATATGGCTGGCGATAAGCCTTATCTATGGAAAGGATCGGTTCATTCCGGTACGGCACTGGACCGCCGAATTCTAGAAGCAGCCGCATGGCGCATATCGTGGATTGCGAACAGGCAGAGGGAGGAGGGAGTCTAATGAGTGTCAGCACGATATTCCATTCGATCGTCAGTGCAGGAGAAGGGACGAATTTAACTCTGAAGGACGCAAGTGAAGACGACCTCAATACGCTGATCGCCATGGAGGATAGTGAGGTGCGAAAGCAGACGGGCGTTTGCTTTACCGCTCAGCTGCGAGCGCATCCCGTCGTGCATGGCACGTTCTTCGCAAATGAGGGCGGACCGCCGGTACAGGCTCAGGACCCTGACGGCTGGATTGGCAAGACCGCCGCCGCCTTGGTCGCTCTATCGCTCGCCCACACCTCCCAGCACGGGTTCGCGCAAACGGTGAACGAAGGCTCGGCGAGGGCGTTTCTTGCATCAACACTGCGTCCCGAGCATGCTGGCTTCGTAGCGCTGGCGAAAGTGAACTACGAGGCGCTGTTTCCCATTTATTGCACGTATCATGAAGTCAGCTTTAAGAGATTTCTTGACGATCAGCCGGAGAGCTGGGGAAAGAAGCTGGCCGACCGGCTGACGGATAAGGCCTTCGCCGCGAAAGAAATGCTTACCTTCGATGCCGATCCGAATGGGTTTTATCAGAAACTGTATATGAACTTCTATAAGGTCCATCGGCTGGCCCCCGGACAATCGGACCGCGTCATGCAATTCTGGGATCAGCTGCTCAAGGACAAGGGAACGCATGGGCCTTGGGAAATTTATACGTATATGCAGGCCGATAAATTTTCCGAGCAAACCTTCATGAATGAGGTGCAGTCGGCCATCAATCACTCCACGGTGACGGCCACGCGCACGGAAACGCTGGGCTGTACGGGCGGTCCGGCCGCTCATTGTACGACCACTCAGGTGCCCAGTCAATTCACCTACGGCATTCCGGTGGCCGAGTGGCTGAAGCGGAATCGGTTTGAATTTCTGACCGGCGTCACGCCGCATAATGTCGAGGATGTGCACGGCGGAGGAGGGGGATGCTGCTTCACGAAGGGGACACCCGTCCTGCTTGCCGACGGCACGAGCAAGCCGATTGAGGAGGTCGCCGAAGGCGAGGCGATCTACGGCCGTAACGGGGTTATCGTGCATCGCAGCAGTCAGAGCGTTGTGTGGGACTTGGAGCACAACGAGCTGCTGTTCGGCATCAACGAGTACCCGCCGTTTTTCAATGCATCGCATCCGTTTCTGACGAAGGACGGCTGGAAGGCGATTTCGCCTGCGGCTGCGAGAAGGATCAATCCAGATCTGAATATCACCAGGCTGGAAGTGGGGGACGTGCTCTATCAGGTCGATTCCGTCGAGCCGTTCAGCTACAAGGAAGTGGAGATCCAAGAGATCACCCGAACGGTCGGCGACCCGACCGAACCCATATACTCCGTTCATTTGCAACGGGAGAATGCCGGGTATCATGCCAACGGCTTTTGCGTGGCGGTCAATTATCCGAACATTACCGAGGACAGCTTCGTTCGGGCATTCGCTAGGCTCAGCTCGGCCGAACGCACATTGATTCGTAAGAGTCTGGCTCCGATCATGCCCTTGCTAAAGGTTGGTATGGGCAATTTCGTCCAGCAGGTGCTGGACCGATCCCTTGCAGACCGTTAATAAACAGACATAGGATGTATGGCCGTATCTGTGATGAGCTAATTCGTCGGGGTACGGCCTTTTTTATATTTTACGCTATCGAGATGTCGACTCAGAAGTCATGATCGATTCCATTAGAGGTAACTGATACATTTTGAATTCCGAATCCGTCTTTATACTGAAGCAGCGAAAGGAAGGGGGGCTGCGGCTAGCCTGGCAGGCAAGATTGCAACGAACAAAAGGGAAAATTTTTTAAAAAGGAGACTTGAGGTGAGATTGTTTGAACTGTTCCTTTTTCTGTCAAACATCGGCTTATTTGCTTTAATAGTCCTATTAAAAAAAGGACGGCGTAGAATTCCAGTATTCGTTGCAAGCGGGATCGCCACACTTTTACTGGTTATTCATTGGACGGTGGAAGGATACAGAGTTCAGCTATTTTTCCCATATTGCATAACGATCGTTTTTTTAGCCATTTCAGGTTATAGCTATTATAAAAAATCCGGCCCCCACAAAATCCCGCGATTCATGCTGGGATCGGCTTATACCGCTATAGCGATCATGCTGGTCGTAACAGCGGGTCTCATGTATGCTTTTCCTGTATGTAAACTACCTGAACCGACAGGCGAATTTAAGGTTGGAACGCAAACTTTTCATTTCGTGGATACAAACAGAGAAGAGGTTTTCGACGAAACTACAGATGGTAAGAGAGAATTGATGGTTCAGGTATGGTATCCGGCTCAAGCTGGCATGGGCAAGTACGCTTCCTTTATTCCCGATAACCAGATTTTGCATTATATGGCTGCGGACTATGGCCTTCCCGGGTTTACGTTTCAACACCTGAAGTACGTATCCAGTCATGCTTATTCGGGGGCCGAAGTCTCTTCGGCACAGACTTCATATCCGCTGATCCTTGCGAGTCCCGGCAACGGCTCTTCCAGGTTCCTCCACACGTCGCAAGCCGAAAATCTCGCGAGTCACGGGTATATCGTAGCCGTGATCGACCACACCTACAATACATTCGCAACCGAGTTCCCAGACGGGCGAATCACGACCAGCACAACCGACGACATATTTTCGCCCGGCGATGATTACCAGACGAGTAGAGGAAATCGCGACAAGTTGGGAAAAGTTTTAACCGACGATGTGGCGTTTGTGTTGGACCAATTCGAGTTCATCCAATCGGGGCGGATTCCAAGTCATCTAAAAGGGAGGATTGATCTCGGTCATGTCGGGGTGTTCGGTCATTCCATCGGCGGAGCGACGGCCTATGACGCTTCTTTCGATCCGCGAATCGCGGTTGGAATTGACCTTGATGGAGGACTTTATCGGCTGCGTGACAGAGAGGGTCTGCGAAAGCCGTTTTTGTTCATCAACTCGGAAAGCTATTTCGAAAAATTAAAAAGGGTGATGGATAATCGGGTATACACGGATGCTGAGCTTATCCGTATGGGCTCGACAAGAGAGTGGGAAGATCAAGTAACGGAAGATAAAAAGCTGGAGCTTGAACGGATGCGCGAAACGGTCGACGAAGGAGGAGAAGTCCTCTATATCGAAAATACGGAGCATTTGAATTTTGCCGACGCCCAGTTCATTTCTCCGATTTTCAACATGCTGGGCATTACTGGAACGATTGCGCCCGAAAGAGCAAGCTCCGTTATCAACGCCTATATGCTGGATTTCTTCGATATGTATCTGAAAAATCAAGGCGGAAGCTTAATGAACGGACCGGATAGCCGCTTTCCGGAGGTGAAGTTCGTAACCTCGCTGTAAAGAACGGGGTTTAATATCCAGTCAACAAAATCAAAGTCCTTGAAATTCAAGGGCTTTTTGTTTTTGGAAGCATAAGTTTGCCGCTAGAGGCAGTAGTAATATCGGCAGGATTATTGCGCTTGACGGCATCCGGATTGTCATCTATCATGCGTATGGAAAGGATTGTACACTACGGTGGTATTTGGATGAAGATGATTCAGCTTTACATCAGCTCCTTTTTGCAAAGTGATCCCGTCAATTGATGGCGCTTACAACAAGATGGTCAACTACCGGCGAGAGGATTATGTCGTAATAGCGGTTAAGTGAATATTTGAAACCTGATATATTTTTTTAGGAAGGAATATGTATTGTTTTTGTTGAAAAACATGAAATATTTACAAATTGTATACGTAGGAGACGAGCTGCAGTGAAATCACCATTGAGCTTAATTGAATCGCTCCACGGGTTCTACTAGACGTAAAGGCCGGGTATACGATCGGCACGCGGCTGACCTCGTCCAGCCTGCTAATTAGTCTATATCCAGACTGGCTTTCCGTTCGTTAGAGTTGACATTTTGTTGAAATTGGTGTAAAAATGAACTAATTGAATACCCTTATTCAAATTCATTGACGAGAAAGAGTATGCTAAACCCCTTGTTCCCCAGAGAGTTGGCCTTGTGCTGAAAGCCAATGTTCAAGAGTTAGCGGAAAATCCTCTCCGAGAAGGAAAGCCGAAGAAAGTGAAGTAAGCTGACCCGGGATCCTGCCGTTAAAAAGGACGCGTATGATGGTACGTAGTATGAGGTGCCGTAAGATTATATACATGATGATCATTACGGAACAAGGGTGGTATCGCGAGATGAAATCTCGTCCCTTACGGGGCGGGATTTTTTTGTTTTTCCAGAACAACCTTTTATTGAGAAGGGATGGTATGCATGAGAAGAGTTGATGTCAAAGAGAAGGCAAGAACTCGTGAATTGCGCGTTCTTGAGCAGTGGAAACAATCGGAGACTTTTCGCAAATCGATCGAAAACCGAGATGGAAAACCGAACTTTGTTTTTTATGAGGGACCTCCTACTGCAAACGGAAAGCCACATATTGGGCACGTGCTTGGACGTGTCATTAAAGACTTCATCTGCCGCTACAAAACAATGTCCGGTTTCCGTGTCGTTCGCAAAGCCGGATGGGATACGCACGGCCTACCTGTTGAGCTTGGCGTTGAGAAGCAGCTAGGTATCTCAGGCAAACAAGAGATCGAAAAATACGGCATCGCTGAATTCGTAAAGAAATGTAAAGACAGTGTGTTCGAGTATGAAAAGCAGTGGCGCGAGCTGACCGAAGCGATCGGCTATTGGACGGATATGGATCATCCATACATCACGCTGACGAACGATTATATCGAGAGTGTTTGGAATATTTTGTCCGTCATTCATAACAAAGGATTGCTGTACCGAGGGCATCGTGTCAGTCCGTATTGCCCGGATTGTCAAACGACTCTCAGCTCTCACGAGGTGGCGCAGGGCTATGAGGATGTCAAGGATTTGAGTGCCACGGTCAAATTTAGAAGCAAGCAAGGCAGTGAAATATTTCTCGCTTGGACGACAACCCCCTGGACGCTTCCGGCAAATATTGCACTGGCGGTAAATAAGGACATGGATTACGTGAAAGTTAAGCATCATGGTGAAGTCTACATTGTCGCAGAGAAGCTGGTGGAGAAGGTCCTGAAGGCAGATTACGAGATCTTGTCCAAGCATAAGGGCTCGGAATGGGTTGGGATTCCTTATGAACCGCCCTTCGGTTATATTGACGTAGGCAAAGGACATATCGTTGTGGATGCCGATTATGTCAGTGATACAAGCGGCACCGGGATCGTCCACCTGGCACCTGCCCACGGGGAGGACGACTATCGCACCGCCAAGGAGCACATGCTTGATTTCGTGAATGTCGTCAATTCCGCAGGCTGTTATACCGAACAGGTTACGGACTATGCGGGGCGTTTCGTTAAGGATTGCGATATCGATATTGTGAAATGTTTGTCCGAACGCGGCTTGCTCTTTTCCAAGGAACGTTACGAGCATAGCTATCCCTTCTGCTGGCGGTGCAAATCTCCGCTGCTCTACTATGCAATGGAAAGCTGGTTTATCAAGACGACAGCGGTTAAAGAAAAGCTGCTCGAAAATAACAGAACTATCAACTGGTATCCATCGCATCTCCAAGAAGGGCGGTTTGGAAAATTTCTGGAGGAGCTCATCGATTGGAACATCAGCCGAAACCGCTATTGGGGTACACCGCTTAATGTATGGGTATGCCCGGATTGCGGGTCCGAATATGCACCCGGCAGTCTAAAGGAGCTGATGGAGAAGTCGGTTCAGCCGCTAAGTGAAAACCTGGAATTGCATAAGCCTTACGTGGACGAAATTTATGTGCACTGTTCCTGCGGCGGGAGGATGCAGAGAACGCCGGAAGTCATCGATGTCTGGTTCGACAGCGGATCGATGCCGTTTGCGCAGTACCATCATCCGTTCGGGGATGAGAAGCTATTCCGTGAGCAGTACCCTGCGGATATCATTTGCGAAGGTATAGACCAGACAAGAGGCTGGTTCTTCAGCCTATTGGCCGTCTCTACTCTCTATAACGGTAAATCTCCATATAAAGCCGTTCTTTCAACCGGTCATGTGCTTGATGAAAGCGGCCAAAAGATGTCCAAGAGCAAAGGAAATGTTATCGACCCTTGGGAAATCATCGAAGAATTCGGTACCGATGCATTCCGCTGGGCCTTGCTGTCCGATAGTGCTCCTTGGAACAGTAAGCGATTCTCGAAGCAAATCGTAGCTGAAGCTAAATCGAAAGTGATCGACACATTGGTTAATGTTCATTCGTTTTATGCGCTGTATGCAACGGTTGATCAATATTGCAAGGAAGACCATCCGAAGCTGGCCTCCGCGAACGAATTGGACCGCTGGATCTTGTCGCGGCTGAACAGCACGCTGCAAGAGGTTACGAAGGGTCTCGAGGTGAACGACTTCTTGAATCCGGCGAAGCATATCGAAGTGTTGATCGATGATCTCAGCAATTGGTTCATCCGCCGTTCGCGTGACCGTTTCTGGGGCGGTGAAATGACCGCGGATAAGGTATCCGCTTATCAGACCCTGGAGGAAGTATTGCTGACGATGGCCCGAATGATGGCTCCGTATACACCGTTCCTTGCAGAGGATATTTTTGGTAACCTGGGAGGAGAGGGAAGCGTTCATCTGGCGGATTTTCCGAAAGCGAATGAATTCGCCCGAGATCATAACCTTGAAGCTGAAATGGGAACCGTGAGGCAGATCGTCGAGCTGGCGAGAAGCATTCGGAATGAAACTGGAATTAAGACGCGACAGCCGTTGTCGGAGCTGATTATTATGCATAACCGCGAATGGAACTTGGCCAGGTTCGAAGAGATCATTAAGGACGAAATAAATGTGAAGGAAATTCGGATCGAACGCAGCGATAGCGATTTTGTCGATGTGAAACTGAAATTGAATTTGAAAGTAGCCGGCAAAAAGTATGGTAAATTCGTCGGGGCTCTTCAAAACCGCTTAAAGGAACTGACCGCTCGGGAAACCAGACAAATCGTCGATGATGGGTTTTACAACATCGCGATTGACGATGAACATTTTCATATTTCAATTGACGAGCTGCTCGTAGAGAAACATGCGAAAGAGGGCTTCGCTTCGGCAGCCGGCTACCAAATGAATGTCGCTCTGAATACGGTAATCACGGAGGAGCTATATCAAGAAGGCGTTGTTCGTGAAGTCATTCGCGCTGTTCAGGACTACCGGAAAAAGCTGGATCTGCCGATTGAGAAACGCGTGAACCTCGTACTTGATGCGGATCCGCAGGTGAAAGCAGCCATGGAGCGGTTCGAACACGTATTGAGAGCAAACGTGCTTCTGACAAGTATCCGATATGGAGATAAGGCAGGAATGGAAGTGGTTTCGATCGAGGGGAAGCAGGTAGGGATGTTTATTGAGTAGCTCAATTTGTGGGGAAGATTCTTTTCATATGGATCTTGAAAGTTTATCTATTTTGGTGTGTACTTATAAGATTAGAAGCTGGACTAGATCATATTTCCAGGGATAAGGAGTGGGCCGTTATGGGTTACAAAATTGTATTTTTCGATATCGATGGCACGCTGCTTAATGAGGACAAGCAGATTCCTCACAGTACTGTAGCTGCAATTAAACAACTCAAGTCGCGCGGAATTGAACCGGTTATCGCGACAGGAAGAGCGCCATACTTCATCAAGCCGCTCACCGAACAACTGGGAATCGATTCGTACGTGTGCTTTAACGGCGGCTATGCCGTTTATCAGGGAGAACCGCTGCATAGACGGGTTATTTCGAAAAGCAGCGTCGAAGCGTTGGTTACATTGGCCGCCAAGCATAAACACGCGCTGGTGTTTGAAGGGGAGCACGCTTTCTTTGCCGATGCGGAGGAGCATCCTTTCGTAACAAGCTCAGTCTCTTCTCTGAAGGTGGATATGCCGGGGTACGACCCTCATTTCTGGAAAACAAACGATGTTTATCAGATATTTTTACATTGCGAAAGCAAGGATGAACATCTGTATGAGGAACTGCACTCAGAGTTAAAGCTGATCCGTTGGCATGAGCATGCGATGGATGTGCTGCCGGCAGGCGGTTCCAAGGCGCAGGGGATTGCCGCGCTTTTGAAGTTGGTCGGTTTGACGCCCGGTGAAGCGGCGGCATTCGGCGACGGCTTGAACGATAAAGAGATGCTCTCGTTTGTAGGCTTCGGTGTGGCGATGGGCAATTCGCACCCGGATCTGCTGCCATATGCCGATTACATTACGAAGCATGTGGATGAAGAGGGAATCCGCATCGGATTGGTCAAGATGGGGCTAATAGCCGGATAAAACAATCGATGTCATCCGTCCCACATAACGTGGACAGCGGGCTTTTGCCGATTTTATCCCCAAACATTGACAGTCGTATTAATTGGTGGTATAGTGTCGTAAACATAAGACATTCCGCTATTACAGCGGGGTGTCTTGTTGTATTTTTAAGGATATTTTACATTAAATGTATTTCTCTTGTCGGGAGGTGAGATCCGTGCGAATTATGATTAGATTGAAGATACCTAATGATCCTATGTGAAAATTAGGAAAGCGCTGGAAGTATCAACTTCTTTGTTTATCGATCTAAGGAGAGTACTCATAAATAACCTACAGGTGGTAAGTAATAATGGCTACTTTTTTCAGAGTACTTTCAGTTATCTCTGTGGTTCTTATCGCAGCAATGCTGGTGATGGTAGTCCTTCGGAGTTTGTAAGAAGCTGCGGAATGGAGATAAGTCTTTGTGGGCTTGATCTCACGTATCGAAGTGGCTGCGCAAGTCGGGTGAAAAAATTTTGACGGAGGTTTTGCTCAATGAGCCGTACGGAACGATTTTGGAAATCAATCACATGGGGTGGAATATACGATGAGCCATAGTCAATTGTCCGATCCTCGAGGCAGGCTTGTTAATCAGCTCATTTATTTTGATGAACAAATGCCCATGATTCTTCATTCTTACACTCCTAGAGAGAAAAAGATCATGCAGGAAAATATTGAAAAGTACAAGAAGCTGCTTGTGAGTTTCCTGCAATTAAATGACGCCGATCTTCTAAAGACGTTAAACACAGTTACCTTAATTGGAAGCAGTGTTACGATTTGTTATGAAGAAGAAGGAACAAATGAAGCATTTACAGTTGTTCTTCCGTCAGAGATCGATCCGGACCAAAATAGGATATCCTTCTTCTCTCCAATCGGCATTCAATTATTGTCGAGAGCCAAAGGTGAAACCTTCATTCTGCAAACTCCACAAGCCGAACACTCCGTTCGGATTATCGAGACGAAACTATTCGAATAACAAAAAAACTTGCGAAGGTCGCTTTATTCCTGGCTTCCGATGACTCTAGCTTCGTCAACGGAACCACGATTACGGCAGACGCTGGCTGGACGGCATACTAAATCATAAACCCGCCATTTAAGGCTGCTTCCCTTCAAAGAGAAGGTAAGCAGTCTATTATTTTTATACAAGTGTTCAAACCAACATGCCGACAACCTTTTTATAATTTGCAAATTCGTCTGTATGACTAATTTCCGTGTACATGCTCTTAGAGATAAAAGCGCGCTTTCAATGAGGAAAGCTCGCGGCACCGCTTCCCCGCATACCCCCGCTGCACGCGTGAGCCTTGTATGGCAGCAACCCTCAAGCCGGCTACTCCTGCCGCAGATACCTCTTGTCCTTTAAGAAGAGCCGCCAAAACAAAATAAAAGACGGTACCATTACCAAGGCGCCGAGCGTATATCCGATCAACAGCGATTGGAACATGAGCTTGTTGGTGAATCCTTCCTCGATCGTCATGATCGGATACACGATATAAGGATAGTGCGCCCTGCCGTACGCGAAGCTGGCCGAGGCATACTGAGCGATGACCAGCACGATCGCAAGCCGAGGCCGTCCGATTCGTCCGCCGCCGGCGTGCCAGAACAACGCGGTATAGCCCAGCGCGAACGCCGCGACCGATAAGCCGAACAAGGGTACCTGCCGCTCCAGTTTGGCGACAATCCACTGCGCTTCCGGCACCATCGTATAGGTTACCAGCACCGCGGTCATCAGCGTCAGAGGTCCTAGCAGCAGCGATGCCCGGCGATACACGGCATAAGCGGCTTCGTCCTCCGCTTCACGGGCGTAATCCGCCAGGAACAACGCCGCCAAGAACAGCTCCGAGGCGAAGCCGAACGCCAAGTGCGCATATTCCGTCGGACTGGACAGCAAGCGGCCGTAGTCCAGCTGCGGCCCGTCCGGCGTCATCACAATGAAGCCGCCAAGGGTCGTCGGCAGTACACTGACGAGCAGAGCCGGGATCAGCATCCCCGTGATGCCGGACACCACTCGCAGCAGCCCCCGGTACTTGTCCGCCGAATAAGCAAATACCATGAACGTGCTCCGCACGGTCAGCAGAATAAGCACAAGGCAGACAGGCACGAGCAGCAAGGAAGCCAGCACATACATCGCACGCGGGAAGAACCCGACCAAAGCGACGACGAACAGCACCAGAAATACGTTGGTTACCTTCCACGTCGGCGACAAATAACGGTTGGCCAGCTCCGAGGCCCGCGTCTCCCGGCCGCGTCCATACAGCATAGCCCAAAAGCCCGCGCCAAAATCAATCGATCCGAGAATCGAGTACGTAAACAGCAGCACCCCGATGATCAAGATCCCGATCGTCGCATCATCCGGAGACAGTCCGCTCATGCCGGAGAGCCTCCCAGCCGGCCCCCGCCGATTCGCTTCTTGTGCAGCGATGCCGGCGCTTCCAGCGGATGCTGCAGCTCAGGTGCGACCGGGTGGCGGTGAAAATAAAACCTCATAACGAAAATCGTCACAACCAGCAGAAACGCATACAGCGAGACGAACAGCACGAACAGCCCGGCCAAGCTTTGGGCATGAATCGCCGCCTCCGCCGTACGCTGAATATGGTAAATCGTCCATGGCTGCCGTCCCGTACAGCTGAATATCCATCCCGTCTCGATTCCGACGATGGAAAGCGGACCCGTAATCGTGCCAAGGGCGAGCAGCCAGCGCGGATACGGTCGCTTGAGCCAAGCCCGCCAGAAGATCGCGCCGAAAGCGAGGGCCATGAGGAATACCCCGATTCCAACCATCAGATTAAACAAGGTATGAACGTAGAGTGGCGGCCACGTATCGCGCGGAAATTCGTTCAAGCCCTTTACCACGGTATCGAAGCGATTGCCGGCCAGAAAGCTAAGGGCCCAAGGAATTTCGATGCCGCCGCGCACCCGTTGTTCGCTCTCTACGGTCCAGCCGCCGATAGATAGCGGAGCATAAGCCGTTGTCTCGAACAGGCCTTCGGCCGCTGCAAGCTTCTCCGGCTGATGATGGTGGAGCATTTGGGCCGTGGAATGCCCGTTAGCCGAAGAGAGGAGCGCCATCGCCCCGCCGATAATCAGCGACAGCATCAGCGCCTTGCGATGGTAGGCGGCTTCCCGCTCCTCCAGCTTACCCCGCAGCAGCTTATAAGCGGCGATCGACGTCACGGCGAAGGCTCCCGTCAAGTAGGCGGTCGACAGCACATGCATCGATGTAATAAAGAAGCTCGGATTAAATACCGCCGCCCAAGGATGAATGTCGGTCACCTGCCCGTTCACGAGCTGGAAGCCGCGGGGGGTATTCATCCAGGCATGGGCGTCCGTTATCAGTACGGCGGATGCACTTGCGCCGACCGCCACCAGCACAACACTGACGATGCGCATAACCGGCGACAGCCGATCGGCGGCATACACATAAATGGCCATGAACAGCGCTTCCAGGAAAAACGCCCAAATCTCTACCTGGAACGGCAGCGCGATCACTTGGCCGACGATTTCCATGAACCCGGGCCACAGCAAGGCCAGCATGACGCCGACGATCGTCCCGGACGGGATAGCGACGCCGAGCAATATGCCGAAGCCCCTCGTCCACCTTTTCGCTAATACCGCATAGTCACGGTCCTTCTTCCAATGAAACAAAATTTCCGCAATCACGATCATAAACGGCAGCCCTACACCTAACGTGGAGAAAATGATGTGAAATGCCATCGATGTTCCGAACAAGGCTCGAGCCATTTCGGTTGTACCCATGAGTGGACCTCCCCCTGATATTTCCATATTACTATGGCGCACCGGGACAGGGATTATGCACGGACCTGTGCTCAATAAGCATTTGATCTTGGGTTATTTGCGGCGGGAAGGACGGGTTCTTTCAATTATCGAATGAACTTAAGAGCTGGAGGTTCAGTAGGTCAGAAGTCCGCCGGAAACCCGCTGCTCGTACTGCAGGTGTTTCTCTGCGAATAGTCTGTACGTTCCTGCAGCATCTCGAGGAACGCGCGAAGCGCGCCCGAAGGAATAGTGTCTTTGCGGGTGACGAAGACCGTCTCGGAACGGCGGAACGGTTCGGAAACGGCATGGATGCGAATGCGTCCTTCCATCCCGGCCTTGCGGACAACGTCCCGTGCCAGCATGGAGATACCGAGACCTGCAGATACGCCGCCGATGATCGCTTCAATTGTGCCGAATTCCATAATGATGCCGGTCGGTTTGCCGTTTGCCTCCAGCCACCGCTCAAACACGTTTCGGATGCAGCATCCTCCTGGCAGAACCAGAATAGGCTTCGTCATGGCTTCTTCAATGTCGGTGATGGCCGGCGAAGTGAAGACAACGAGTTCTTCCTCGGCCACTTTCAGCATCTGAAGTTCGGGATGATTGACCGGATAAGTGACGAACGCTCCGTCGAGTTCGTATTGGAGCACCTTCTCCACCATATCCCTAGACGACCCGGTTGCGAGCGACAGCACCACCTTCGGGTACCGGTTGCCGAAATTGGCCAGCAGCGCCGGAAGGTAAACAGCCGCGGACGTCTGGGTCGAACCGAGTTGAAGTGGGCCGTGAGGCTCGGAGGATAGGGACATTGCCTTACCGGCTTCATCCAGGAGACCGATGATTTTGTCAGCATAGCTGAGAAGCATTTTGCCGCTTGGGGTCGGTGTCATTCCCCGGTTGTGCCGATGAAATAGAACGGTCTGCAGTTCCGTCTCCAGCTGCCTGATCCGTGCCGTTACGTTCGACTGCACATAACCGAGACGTTCGGCGGCCCTTGTAATGGAACCTTCCCGGACTACGGCCTGAAAAACGCGAAGATCCGAACTCTCCATCTTGTTCTCCTTCCCCTGGGTTCTGCTATCAATAATAATGAACACTGCTTTCATTTTCAATCATTTTACATGAAAACAGTTCGGGAGTACAATGACGTAAGTCAAATCTTGGGTATGTTGCTAGGAGGAGAGAAGATGAACAGATTCGCTTATATTGGGCTTGTGCTTGCTACGACTTTTCTGATGGGCGTGGCGTTCCCTGTCGGGAAAAT
Source organism: Paenibacillus chartarius (assembly GCF_042432825.1). NCBI lineage: Bacteria > Bacillati > Bacillota > Bacilli > Caryophanales > Paenibacillaceae > Paenibacillus > Paenibacillus chartarius. Next base: position 40,768 of record NZ_JBHLWN010000115.1, read on the forward strand.
CGGACTGCTCTATTCAACGCCATTCCTGCTTATGGGAATCCGCTTCGTTCTTGCCGGAGGAGGTCTTGCCCTATTTACCGCCAAAAGGCGGCAGCCCCGCGGATTACGGCAGTGGCTGCAGGCGGCCGTGGTCGGGCTGTTCCAGTCCGCCGGGACTATGGGCTGCGCATATTACAGCATGCGATGGATCACATCGGCTGAATCGGCCATTCTTACCTTCATGAATCCGCTGCTTGTCGTTATACTCGGAACGGTTTTTGCTGGGGCCCGATATCGGCCGCTGCAATGGCTCGGAACGGCGCTCGGCTTTGCCGGCGTGGCATTCAGCTTCGGATTTCAAGTGGGCTTTAATACGGGGACCTTCATCGGTTTTGCCGGTGCTGTTTGCTTTGCGGCGGCCACCCTGCTGATCAAACGCTGGGGACCGGGATTCGATTTGACCGTGTTTACCGCTTATCAGATGCTAATTGGTGGTTTCATCCTGCTCTTGTTAAGCGCATTGACGGAGCATCCTTATTTCGAATGGAATGCGTCTTCCGTTACTGTGCTGCTCTGGCTCGCTAGTATGTGCTCGATCGTTCAATTCTCAGGATGGTTCTATTTGCTGAAAAACGGCGATCCCGGAAAAACGAGCGCATTATTGTTTCTCGCACCAATATTCGGAGTGCTGTCAAGCTGGGTACTGCTCGGGGAAAAGGTGTATGTGGAGACCATAGCAGGCGGACTTCTCGTGTGCATCGGGATTTTCTTTGTCAATTGGGAGGGCCGGCCGCAGGCCTGGCGTACCAAAAAACTGCTGCGCGAAGCGCGCTAAGTGTTTGCTTCTGTCGAAAAACAGGCCGAGAGTCTGCATAATGACCCCGTGTACCGCCACGGGATCCCGAATGGCCAAGCTGTCCCTATGAATGGCGAAGAGGGAGGCGATACGTGCCCCTGTTCAGTTCAGGATGGGGGAGCTACTGCGGATCGAGGACGGCAGCTCCTTTAAACTATTTTCTACACGATTATGCCGCTTTTATTATTTCCCGGGAACTGTTTGCTTAAACGAGTTCTCATGAAGGCAGTTGAAGAGGTCAAATGTATGGGTTGAGCTAAGTTTTGGAATTACTCTTCATTGTATGTCCATGAAGGGATGGGGAGATTCTAAAAACAAAAAAGAAGGTGCAATCAAAGTGTCAATTCAAAATCGATGGTTAATCAACATTGCGATGGTGGTCGCATCGTGGCTGACACTGCCTCTGATGAGTTCGCGCAGCATAAAAAGATTTCTTCCCGCAACCGTCATGATTTTAATAGTCGAAATGATTCATGCTCGTTTTGGGAAGAAACGTAGATGGTGGGTTTTCTACCGCAAACCCGATTCGATTCTTTTTAACGAGTTTCCTTTTCAAATCGGGCCTTTTGTTGTAACCTCCCTATGGATTCTAAAGTGGACTTACGGCAATTTCAGAAATTTCTTATTGGCCAATGTGGTGAACAACGCGTTTTTTGCTTTTGTCGTAACGGAATTCGGACAGCGAATAAAATGGTATAAGCTAGTAAAATTTAATCGGTTGGAATTTTTTCTGTATTTCTATCAAAAAGCCTTCTTGTTATACTTCTTCCAATATCTCATTGAAAAAAGAAGGTCCTTACACAATGTTAGAATCGAATAGCCTAGTGATACGCGGCAGCCGACAGTGGCTGCCTTTTTTGTTTTGACGGTATACCGATGAAGCAACATGGACGGAATGTGTGACACCAAATAAAAAAAATTGAACTTCGACAGTCACTATGGTAAAGTGGCAAGCGTTAGTCAAAAACTAACGACCGGTAGTTAGTGACTTGGGGGAATGTATATGACAGCGCAAAAAATTATGAATGTCGCGCTTCGCCATTTTGCAAGAAATGGATATGAGGGCGCCTCGCTTGCAGATATAGCTGCAGAAGTAGGGATCAAGAAACCTTCGATTTATAACCACTTCAAGGGCAAAGACGACCTATTTATGGCGGTATATCAGGATGCGGCGAAGAGAGAGCTGCATTTTGTTGAAGGGTACCTGAGGCCTGAACATAATGTGCGGCTGGAACAACAGCTTTTCGGCTTCTTATCCGGATATAAAGAGCGGTATGAGAAAGAAGAGAGTACGAAGTTTTTCTTGCGGATGTCATTTTTTCCTCCCGTTCATTTGCGGCAGCAATCGATACAGCTGAGCTTGTTTTATATCGACCAAATGGCTGATCAAGCCAAAGTGCTGTTTCAATCCGCGAAGGAAGACGGCTTGGTCCATGCAGACGTTACGCTTGAACAAGCGACCGGCGCCTATATGGCGGTTCTGGATAGTATTTTTGTTGAAATGCTTTATGGCGATAACGATCACCTCATGAAACGACTAGAGGCTGCATGGCATGTTTTTTGGCGGGGTATAAGAACCATCTAAAGGAGGACTAAACATGAATCGCGGTTGGATTTTCATCATGATCGGTGCGCTATTTGAGGTAATGTGGGTCATTGGCTTTAAGCATGCGGATGATTTAGTAACCTGGGCGGGGACTGTTGCCGCCGTTGTCATTTCGTTTGGCTTAATCATTATCGCATCTACGATTTTACCTGTGGGTACGGTCTATGCGGTATTCACAGGGCTTGGGACGGCTGGAACCGTACTTTCCGAGATGATTCTATTCGACGAACCGGTTAAATGGACCAAACTATTTCTCATTGCATTACTTTTGGCGGGCGTATTGGGATTGAAATTAGTCGGCGGCTCCTCAACATCTAAGGAGGTATCGAGTTAATGGCCTGGTTATCATTATTTATTGCCGGATTATTTGAAGTAGTCGGTGTGCTCGGGATGAACCGGATCAAACGTGACAATAACGTACAGGCTTATCTGCTCTTTGCCGGGGGAATTATTCTAAGTTTCTTATGCTTGAGTTACGCAATGAGAAGCCTTCCGATGGGTACGGCTTATGCAATATGGACCGGCATTGGTACTGTCGGGGGCACTTTAGTTGGCATGTTTTTCTTCGGTGAATCCAAAGAATGGCGCCGTATTCTTTTCATTGCTATGGTATTAGCTGCTGCCGTCGGACTTAAGCTCATCTCTTAATATGCAAGGGGTGCCGGAAAGGGACGCAAATGCCAAAAGATAGATGGATGCAATTCGCGAAACGAGTATGTTACTCTGTATACAAATTAACAATGGATGAGGGTACAGCATGCTAAAGAGAATAAGCGGTCTCATCTTGATCGGCCTTCTGTTGACCGCCTGCACCGCGAGAAACGGAGAGCCGCAGTACGAGGTCATTTACAGCCTGGAAGCAAAAAAGCCGTCTGGTGCGGAACAAACTGGCGAAGCCCTACCGCCGGAGGGAATGGAGAGCTATACGATCGGCATCGTACCGAAGGCGATGGAGAACCCTTATTTCAACGCCGCCTATGACGGTGCACGTGAAGCTGCAGCCGATCTGGGGATGAAGGTGGTATTCCGCGGGCCCCAAACCGCCGATGCCGACCAGCAGGTGAAGGTGATCGAAGGACTTATCGCAAGCGGGGTCGACCTGCTGGCCGTATCGGCTAACGATCCGGCGAGGCTCGTCCCTGTCCTGAAGCAGGCTAAAGCGCAGGGGATCAAAGTCATTACCTGGGATTCGGACACGCTTCCCGAAGCCAGAGCATTCTTTATCAATATGGTGGACTCCGAGACATTGGGCCGGCATCTTATGGACACAATGGCTTCCCATATTCCGGAAAACAGCGAGTTTGCCATTCTAACCGGGGCGCTGTCGGCGTCCAATCTGAACGAGTGGATTCAGTGGATCCGGAAGCAGAGGGAGGAATTTTATCCTGACAAGAAGCTGGTAGCGGTTGTGCCGACGGATGACGTTCCTCAAGAGGCTTATGAAGCGGCAAAGCGGCTCTTGGAGGAGCACCCGCATTTAGCGGGCATTATCGGCAATTCGTCGATTGCGACACCGGCCGCGGCTCAAGCGGTGAAGGAGGCGGGCAAAGCAGGTGCCATCCAAGTCGTTGGGCTGTCGACTCCGCTCCTTATCGGCTCTTATCTGCAGGATGGCTCGGCCCAAATGGCGACATTGTGGAGTCCGAAAAGGCTTGGTTATTTGACCGTCGCCTTGGCGAAGCAGTATTTGGACGGACATCTTCCCTACAACGGCGAGGCTGTATACAATGTTGGCAATATCCGCGTGAGCGGCGATAAGGTGATCATGGGGGCGCCGCTTGATTTTACCAAGCAGAATGTAGGACAGTATGATTTTTGACGGTAAGCGGCAGGAACACCCGGAGGTTCATAAGCTGCGAACGAAAAGCCGGAAATTCCGGGATTTACGGCTCAGTACCAAGCTGATCATCGCGTACCTGTTTCTTACGGTCATTCCGATGTCGCTTCTCGGCTTCATTTCGTATCGGCAGTATACGCACTCGATCGAGGAGCAGAACGGCGAATATTTGCCCAAGCTGCTCCAGTATGCCGGGGCCAATATTGATAATTATATGAACGAATTGGCGGCTCTGCCGGAGCAGCTGTCCAGCTCCGATACGGTCATGTCCATCCTCCGCCGGGAATCGTACCAGAGCCAGGCGGATCTGAACAAGGACCGGTTCACGGTGAACAGCTACTTGGCCCGCACGTATCTGGAGGGAGGCAATCCGGACGTACTTGGCGTCTTCATTTTATCCAAGAACCGTCTGTTTCAAAGCACCCGGCTTCCCTATAGCGACTTTGATTGGGAGAAGATGCAGATCCCTTACGGACAAGACCTTGATCTTCGCGGCCAAGCCAAGGTTGTACTCCCGGGGGACATCGGACTTGCTTTCGAAAATAACGAGCCTTACCTCCTGATCTTGAAGCAGCTGAACGATATGGATAATCAGAAAACTCTCGGCACGATGTTCGTCGCTGTCCGGCTGTCGTTTATCTCGATCGCATCCTGCAGCATCTGGAGCGGACCGGCGGGGCCATATTACGGCTTCAGACGACGTCTGGGCAGATCATCTATGACTCGGATCGCAGCAGGATCGGCACAACCGATCAGGAGATAGCGAAATATCCGCTCTTTAACGGGAGCATCCTTCGGAAAGCAGGAGGAGAGGCTTCTTTGGTCAGCGTAAGCGAATCGCCCGTATACGAATGGCTGCTGACATATAGCGTGCCGCTCCGCGAGCTGACTGCGAAAACAGACCTTATTAGGAATGTTACAATCCCACTGTTCATCGGGTTTGCCGCCGTGACGACGCTCCTCTCCATCCTGTTCGCCATGAACGTGACACGCCCGCTGAAGAAGCTTAGCGGCTTAATGCGCGAAGCCGAGCAGGGCCGTTTCCGACCGGCCGATGAACATGCGTTGAACGGTGCGGAGGTGGGTACGCTGGCACGAAGCTTTAATTCCATGGTGATCACGATCGAAGAGCTTATCGACAAAAACGTCAAGATCGAAACAAGTCAGAAGGAAGCCGAGCTGTATGCGCTGCAGTCGCAAATTAACCCTCATTTTATTTACAATACCCTGGAGACGATAGGCATGGCTGTTGAGGAAGGGGAGCGGGAAGCCGTAGTTGATATGGTGACACTGCTTGGGCGCATGCTCCGATTCTCGGTCGGCAACCAGTCGAAGTTCGTTACGGCAGCGGAAGAGCTTCAGCATGTGCGGGACTACTTGACCATCCAGCAGTTCCGGTTCGAGGACCGGCTCCGCTTTACATTCGAAGAAAGACTGCCTGCAGCGGAAAGGAGCAAGCTGTACACACCGAAGTTTATTCTTCAGCCTATTGTGGAGAACGCGATCAAGCACGGACTTGAAGCCCGCAAACAGCTGGAGATTGGGATCCGGCTGCAGGTCGCCGAAGCGGAAGACGGCGGGGAGCTTGTATTTGCGGTCTGTGACAACGGTCCGGGTATCCCGGAGGAGAAGCTGGCGGAGCTCAACCGGCAGCTGGACGGGACGGTGTTGAAGAAATCGAACGCCGGCTTCGGTCTTACGAATGTGCACGCCCGGATCCGTCTGATGCTGGGCAAGCCATACGGGCTTCAAATGCACAGCGCACCGGGGAAAGGAACGGAGGTCACGCTCCGCATTCCGGTCATCCGCGTGCCTTATGGAACTGAACGATATCTACATGGGAAAGGGGATAGCGGTGAGCACGATTAAAGTAATGATTGCCGACGATGAGCCCCGTATTCGCAGAGGAGTCGAACGGCTCGTACAATCCTGCGGCGAAGATTGGGAGGTCGTAGCCCTACTTGCTGATGGTGTGGAAGCTCTTGAGTATTTGATCGAGCATCAAGGCGGAGTGGATTTGCTTATCACCGATATCAAGATGCCGGAGATGGACGGTCTCACGCTCATCAAGGAGGCGAAGAGCCGCTTTTCCTTAAGTGCGCTGCTCCTGACCGGCTATGATGATTTCGAGTATATCCGGACAGCGCTCCGGGAAGGCGCTATCGATTATTTGTTGAAGCCGATTGACCGTGAGCTGTTCCGCGAGCGGCTGGCGGCAGTAAAGGATAGGGTGCAGCAGGAGCGGCTAAGCCGAATGCAATGGGAAGAAATGTCGCGGCAGGCGGACAAGCTAAGGCAAACCCGGCAAAGGCAGGTTCTCAGCTACATTACCTCCGCTGCAACAGGGAATGATTTGTCCCATCTCGGCTTCTGGGTCGATGATTTTCCGCAGGGCTTGTATTTGCTGTTGTATATCAGTTTAGACGCGATGCCCGTCAAAACCCGTGCCTATACGGAGAAAGACTGGCAGGCATATTATTATGCTTTAGAGAATATCATTGACGAAATCGTTACGAGAACAGATTGGTGCGGCACGCCGTCCGGGGCGGGCGGCTGGTCGTGGCGGGGGAGCGGCGCTGAATTCTGGGCGCTGCTGTATCATCCGGCGACGGATAGCGGCGAAGTGCTTGACGCTGCGGCCGAGGCCGTCTCGGAATCGATTCGATCGGCGATTCAGACCTACACGCCATTTACCGTTTCCATTGCCCATGGCGATTGGCTGGAGGACTTGTACTTGCTGCCGGGAGCGAAGCGGGAAGTGCTGTCACTCATCCATTACCGGCTGCTGCATGGGGGCAACAAACGGTTTACGCCTGCGGCGGCGGCGGAGCAGGGCAAGAACGAAGAAAAGCCGGACATGGAACTCACACAGCTGAAGCAGAAGCTGAAGCAGGCGATAGGCCAGGGCAGAAAGGACGAAGCGGCGGAACTGTGCAAAGCCGTGTTCAAGGTGATAGAGCGCATGTCCTCGCCCGGTGCTATCCAGAGCTCGGTTCAGAGTACCGTCGTACTCATTCATTCGGTTGGGCTTGAAAGCTGCGGGGCTCCCTGCTTCTCTGTGGAGGAGGCGTTGAATACCGTGAAGCGTGCCGTGAATTTGCAGGAGATGAAGCTGGAGCTTGAGCGGCTTGTCAGGACGTCGCTCAATCAGATCGAAGAGGTTAGGGAGCAAGGCAATACGCAGCCGGTCGAGCAGGCCAAAGCCTGGATCGCGGAGCATCTCGGCGGCGATATTACGATCCGGCGGATCGCGGAGCAGGTGCATATGAATCCAAACTATTTTTGCCAATATTTCAAGCTGCAGACGGGAGAAACGATATTGGATTATGTCACGCGCCGCCGAATGGAGCAAGCCGCGGCAATGCTGCGTGATCCCGGTGTCAAGCTGCTGGAGATCAGTCAGCAGGTGGGCTACCAGAATCCCAAATATTTCGGCAGACTCTTCAAGGAGTGGAGCGGGCAGTCTCCCTCCAAATACAGAGAGCAGCTGAATGCCGGAAAAGAGATACATTCTGAATAACGTATACCTATCCTGAACTTTGTGGTCTATGCCTCGACAGTCCTTTTTCTTATAGTGGATATATTAAAGAAATACCAGACAAGGGACAAGCGTAAAGGAGGACCACAAATGGCTATCAGCTTAGGCAGCAAAAAGACGACAGGCATGAAGGCAACGGCATCCGTCGCCATGTCAAACTATATTGAAGCTGGTTCCATCGTAGCCGGCGCAGGCGGCTTATCTTTATGGACAAAGTACTTGAATTTGAACGATTTTTCAGTAGGGCTTCTGGGAGCCCTCAGCGCAAACGCGCTCGGCGCCGCCGTCGGCGCGCTGATAGGCGGCCATTTATGCGATAAATACGGCCGCAAATTCATCTATACGTACGATTTGATCATCTATATGATCGGGATGCTGCTAATCGTGTGCTTATTCAACTTCCCGATGCTGCTCACCGGCTATATTGTTGTCGGACTGGCTGTCGGTGCAGGCGTACCGGCTTCCTGGACTTACATCGCGGAGGAAGCGCCGGCCGATCAAAGAGCCAAGCACACAGGGATGGCCCAGCTGGCTTGGTCCATGGGACCGGTCATCGCATTGCTGCTTTCGGTAGCTCTCGCACCGCTTGGTTTGCTGGGCAGCCGACTTATTTTCGCCCACCTGCTTGTTATTGCGTTCATTACGTGGTATATCCGCCAAGGACTTTCCGAATCGAAAGTATGGAAGGAAGAAAAAGCGCTTCAGCAAAATGCCTCCAAGCAAAAGCAAACGGCATCCCGTCAGTCGCTTTCGGAATTTTTCAAGCATAAGGCGAACCGCCGGTCGCTGCTCGTACTGCTCGGCATATATATGTTCTGGAATTTGACGGCAGGGGCTATGGGCTTCTTCATGCCTTACATTTACGAAACGGTCGGGGGCATTTCGACCGATCACGCGAATTTGCTGCAGGCGGGATTGTGGGTCTTTACGGTTCTATCCAGCTACTTTGTATTTATGAAGCTTGGAGATAAGAAGAATCGCCGCACGCTGTTCGCGGTTTCGGCGGTGATGGGCATTGTCTCGTGGCTGATGCTTACCTACATGGATATGAGCATGCCTGTACTGCTGAGCTTCATGCTGCTGTGGGGAATCGCTGCAGGCTTCGGAGCCCAAGCCTTCTACGGCCTGTGGGCAGGAGAGCTGTTCCCGACCCGCTTCCGGGCAAGAGCTCAGGGCATCATGTTCTTCGTCGCGCGGCTTGGGGTGGCGATTTGGAGTCTGATTATGCCGACGCTGATCACGAATCTGGGCTTTGCAACGGCAGGTACGCTGATGATCGCGTTCCTTGTTCTGTCGGCCATCATCGGTATAGTCTTTGCGCCGAATACACAAGGCAAGACGCTGGCGCAAATCGAACGCGAGCAGTACGGCGAGGAAACAACGGAAAAAGAAACCGCCGGCACGCGTCTTAGCGGCAGAACGGTGAATTCATAAGATTGACAGGGGGAGGCGCAGTGAGCCTTCCTTTTTTTCCTGTTCAGAGCGCTGTTAATTTCACTGACAAACTTTAATTTTCATAGTTTTCAGACGGATCGTCGTCTGTAGCTTGACTTACGAAATTACTCATGAGAAATTTACTTTATACTCAAAAATATTGAGACTTATGAGTAAAGGCAGTAGGGGGATTACCTACGACAGCCGGAAAGTTTGGCTTGAAGTAATTGAAAGTTATTCAGATCTGAACCCATTCAACTAAAACTGGCAGTCGACAGAGATTCTTCTGTTCGAATGAGGATTGCATTGAATAAAAAAGCAACCCGTTCAGTTTTACAAATCCTTACGGAAGATAAAGATGAAGAAATTCGTGAAAAGGCTAAGGAGAGGTTAGCCACCATTAAGTAATTGAGGAAATATGCATTCTAAATAACGAGCTTAATGAGATAGTCATGACTGGTTGAAGAATGAATTCGAAAAGTTTCGGTAGTAAAGAGTCCAATACCTCCAACAAGAAGATGCCACGAACGACCAACAGCTTTTCCACGCTAACGGGCAGCATCGTTTTATGAAAAGAGACATGTTCGGCACACGTAAATGGAAGGTTTATTCGTGCATGGTTAACGGATCTACTCGATTATTGAAAGAATACTAATGCTGAATGATCATCATGATCTCTTGTGGAGGTGACTAATGTTAGGAGCGGTTGTTGGGGACGTAATTGGTTCCGTATTCGAGTGGCATAACGTTAAATCTACTGAATTTAAATTATTCGATCGATTTACGAGATATACTGATGACACTGTATTGACCATAGCTATAGCCGATGCTGTCCTAAGTAAAAACATGCATAGCAACTGGTTGAGAGATTATTATAACGGCAAAAAGTTGTATGCCAATAAACTGCGTCAGTATGCCAAATGGTATCCAGGCGTAGGTTATGGACAGAAATTTGAGGAATGGGCAGCGAATCCTAGTGCCCAAGCATATCGAAGTTATGGAAATGGATCTGCGATGAGAGTTTCTCCCATCGGTTTTGCCTATGATTCATTAGAAGTAGTAATACGGGAATCCAAACGATCTGCATTAGTGACACATAACCATAAACACGGTATCGTTGGAGCTCAAGCTGTGGCCTGTGCGGTCTTTTTAGCTAGAAAAAATCATTCGAAGACTGAAATACAGGATTTCATTATGCGTAAATTTAGATACAATCTAAATCAAACACTAGATGAAATACGGCCTCAATATGGATTTGATCCTAGTTGTCAAGGGTCTGTACCACAAGCGATCATTGCTTTTTTAGAATCAACTGATTTTGAAGATGCGATAAGAAAAGCAATCTCAATTGGCGGCGATAGTGATACGATTGCGTGTATCACCGGTGGTATCGCACAAGCGTATTATAAGCAGATACCAAAAAGCCTCGTCACTGAAGTTATGTTAAGACTTGATTATAAGTTACGGGAGATTATTGGTTTATTTAATGATAAATACAACATCAAAATTGACTAAACTAACGAAGACGCTAGTTCAAAACAGCAGGCAGATTAAAGCCTCTCCTTAGAAGCAAACTAGATGTAATAGCTTCTAAAGGGAGGTTTTGTTATGAACTTACCCCAGGGTCAACATTTTGTGCTGGAGGACGTATGCCTAATGTTTTCCAACTGAACCCTTGATTCGTTTGCCAGCTTCATCAAAGGTGACCTCGACGTTACGGAGCTAACGTTAACAATATTGAAGGATTACTTGCAAAACGGGCAGATCGCTTTCGGCATACTTATGCATGTCAATTACGCACAGCTACCGGCGAGCGTCGGAGAGAACTTTATCAACGATTTTTTTAGCGCGAATTGTAGGCGGACACTCCTTTTTAATCCGCCGCTGTTCAACTAAACGGCAGCATAATGTGAATATTCGAATCTGAGGGTTCATTATATGGAAAAATCGTTAAAACAAGGTGGGAAAGAATTTGGAAGAAATCAAGCACTTCGTAAAATTTCCTTCTAGGATTGGAACTATCATTGGCATGAGTGTTGCAATTTTGAATTCAATTATTTTATTTAGCCTGAATTTCGAAAGTACTGCGCATTAAAAACATAAAAAGGGCTCCAAATCTTTGGTAGAA
>NZ_JBHLWN010000116.1:0-21185 GCF_042432825.1 Paenibacillus chartarius
CACCATCACCTACCAGAAGCTCACATCATGACCTTAGCGGAGCTAACTTGATATTCAAATTAATTTTTTAGCAGCTCTATTGCCAAACATATATCGCGATGATACGATTTGTATCGACAAGTTTTCTATGTTCGAACAATTTAAAGTGAAAGCAGGGTTAGGATGAAAAAAGAAAGGATTGAACAATTAGACTCATTGCGTGGTTTGGCCGCTTTAATTGTATTGTTTCACCACTATTTTTATATTATCCCGACTCTATATCAGAAAAGTCCTGCCTTGACCCCTTCGGAATATTTAATTAAATTTACACCTTTGCACATCTTTTGGGCTGGAAGCGAAGCAGTTATGTTTTTCTTCGTTTTAAGCGGATTCGTGCTGGCACTGCCTTTCCTAAGCGGAAAGAGCATAGCTTATATAGGATATATGATCAAACGTATATTACGTATTTATTTGCCATATGCAGTTGCGGTTGCAATCTCGATCTTTGCGGCAATGCTGTTCTATCGCGGCGGCGATATTCCCGAATTAAGCGAATGGTTCAACTCAAAGTGGGATGATCGTTTCAGCATAGAATATTTACTTGGTTTCGCAACGATGATATTCAGTTATAATAACGGCGAATTCAATCCTGTTCTATGGTCTTTAGTTCAGGAAATGAGAGTTTCATTAATCTTCCCATTGTTAATGTATTTCGTAATTAGATTCAATTGGAAATATGTAATGGCCATAGCTGTTACATTGTCCGTTCTGGGATATGGACTTCATTATGTCACTTATCACGTCAATTATAAAAATGATTATTTCATTACGTTCCACTATCTCTTAATGTTTACGGTGGGCGCAATCGTCGCTAAACACCGCGTTCCTATTGTGAATTATGCAAAACAGCTTTCGTCGCTTAAAATTACAGTATTGGTATTCATAGCGTTACTCTGCTGCACGTATTCTTGGTGGTTTTTCCCGCAATCTTCGCTTTTGCATATGCAAATGTTTGATGAATGGATGAGCACCATTGGAGTATGTGTTCTTCTAATTTGCTCAATAGCATTCGATAGGTTTAAAAATGTGCTATTAATTGCCCCTATTCATTATTTAGGGAAAATTTCATACAGCCTTTATCTTTACCATGCCATAGCTCTTCTTATCTTCGTCAATGTATTTTATTATCAACTTCCAGTCCCCATGATTTGGTTGTTGGCTCTTGTAACCTCTCTTCTAGTAAGCTCTTTATCGTATCATTTTATTGAAATTCCTTCGATTAAGCTAGGTCAATATTACTCAACAAAAATATCTAAACCAAAGAATCAAAATAAGGATTTTGTTCAACCGGCATAAGGATGCCCGTTTCGTTTACTGCATATAACAAACCCAGTACCGGCGCGGTACTGGGTTATATTTTCAAAGGCTTAAACGAACCGCAAGCTTTCATACTTACGCCCCAGCACTTCCGTACTGTCAACACGCAGCCAGTCCTCCAGAAGAGTAGAATACACCGATCGAAAATCAACCTCATATCGCAAATCGCCGTTGGTAAGCTGCGTCAAGCTTGGATATTGCCCGTAGAGCCCGCCCTTCACCTTGCCGCCGAGCACCAGTACCGGGCCGGCCGTTCCATGGTCCGTACCGCCGCTTTGGTTCTCCCGCACGCGCCGCCCGAACTCGGAGAACACGACCGTAACGACGTCGTTGGAAAGGCCTCTCGCCTTAAGGTCCTTGTAGAAAGCAGACAGGCCCTTGTCCAGTATGCCCAGCATCCGCGCATGCTGTTCCCGCTCGTTCGCATGGTCGTCGAAGCCGCCGAGCTGAACATAGAAGACGCGAGTCCCCGTTCCCCCGTCCAGCAGGCTTGCCGCCAAACGCAGCTCCCTGGCGAAGCTATGTTCGGGATAAGCAGCCGCGCCCGCCCCCCCTTGACCCGGCTGCGAGCCGCTGGCCAACAAAGCCTGCATCGCCTGTACCGCCTCGTAAGCATGCTGCCCTTTGGCCGCCGCCGACCGGTACGCTTCCGGCTGCTTCTGCGACTCATACATCAAACGCAGCGCCTCTTCGACATACCGCTTCTCCGTCTGCGACGCCGTCGCGCGCTGATCCAGGAAAGTGAACGTCTCCAAGCTTTGCATGACCGGCACTTGCACCCCGGGTGCGAAGAAGGCTTTGCTTTCCGTACCGCCGATTTGCAGCGCATGCAGGGGATTGTTCGTCCCTGCGGCTTGCAAGTAGCGGCCGAGCCACCCGGAAGCGATAATTTGCTCAGGCTCCGCCGTATGCCAAATCTCCATCGAGCGAAAATGCGAATGACTCGGCTTCGGGTACCCCGTTCCTTGAACGACAGCCAGCTTCCCTTCCCGGTACAAGTCATGCAAGCCTGTCAGGCTCGGATGGAAGCCCAGCCGGCCGTCGATCTGCAGCACTTCCTTCTCGGCGATCCGCAGCGTCGGCCTCTCGTCGTAATATGCTCCTTGACCGTATGGAATCACCGTATTGATCCCATCGTTGCCTCCCGACAGCTGCACGACGACAAGAGCGCGTTCCCGCCGCCCGCCGAGCCCGTTCTTCACTTGCCGAACCCCTTCATGCAGAAGCGGGCCTCCAATAACCATCGAGCCGACGAATACACCGCTGAGCAGCAGAAATTCGCGACGAGACAGCTTCATAACGGCTCCCCCCTCCTCATGCAAGCTGCGCCTCCGGGCTAACCAAAATCAAGTAGAGCAGCCCCTTCAGACCGAACGCCTCCGATGGAATTTCCCTGGCAAGGCACTTCTTGGCATACCCGGTCAGCACCTTCAAAGTATGGGCGCCCAGTTCACCGACGCCCGCCCGTTCCGTCCAGAGCCGCACCCACGCCTCCGGAGTGGCTGCCTGCTCCGGAAGGAACCGGGGCGACAGGAGCTTGCCCTCGTCAAGCATATAAACCATCCTTGCGGCGTAACGGCTGCGCGCCAGCAATGACGACGCTGCCAGCCAGCGCTCCCCGCCGGCCCAGCCGGACACATCCGGCGGCAGGAACAGCTCCTGACCCATCTCCCGAAGCGCTACCGTAATTCCGCGCTGAAGCGGCAGCTCCAGGCTGAGCAGAAGCGACAGCGTATATTCAACCGGCGACCGGACCCGCCCCGACATCACTCTCGGCTCATAGAAGTCGTCCGCAAGGAATATCCCCCGCAGCACCTCGCCGATCCGATAACCGCTGGATACGAAACGGTCCGCCACGCGCTCCACCCAATCCTCGGGCGGTTCATCTATCGCAAAGAAACGCAGCAGCTTGCGCGCCATGAACATCGCCAGCGCGGATTGACGGAAAATAATATCGACCGTATCCTCGGCGTCCCAACGTCCGACTTCCCCCAACACCTGTTTCGTCCCATCATCGTACAGCTTTGGGTCAAACGACACCTTCCCGGCCTGCTTATCCAGCTTCCAGCCTGTAAACGTCCTGGCTCCCTCGCGTATATCCTGCTCCGTATACGGACCGATCCCGAGCGTGAACAGCTCAAGCACTTCACGAGCGTAATTTTCGTTCGGACGCCCCTTCTGGTTGCTTGTAATATCGAGCCACAGCATCATCGCCGGATCCCGTCCCACTTGACGGACCAGCTCCTTGAAGTCGCCCAGGGCATATGTCCGAAACAGCTCAATCTGTCTGACCATCAGCGCCAGACCATCGACCTTGCTATTGGATGTGGCGAAATGCCCATGCCAGAACAGCGCCATCTTCTCTGTTAGGGGAGACGGCGTGTGCATCATGCGATAGATCCAATACAGCTGCTGGTCGGATATGGCATCGGCCTTTAAGGACTTTCCCTCCACCTGAACCTGTTCGATAGGCGGCAAGGGTGAACGGGCTGTATCATTCGAAAGCGGGACCCCGGCAAGCAGCTTATCCACCGTTGCCGACCGCCCCAGCGCTACAGCATTCTCGACCTCTTCCGAAGAGGCGAAGAAGCCTGCCCTGCGAAGCAAGTGCGCCGCTTCCCGGCGTGTCCATTGGCTCGACAAAGGAATCACCTACATATTAAGCTTTGTTTATATGTATATATGATTCCGCCAACCGATATAGAACAATTCATAGGAAAGCAAGCGTTTCATAGGATCGGCCCAGCACGGATTTGGCGTCTCCCCTCAGCCATTTATCAATAAGAGTGTAATAGACGGAACGGAAATCCACCTCGTATTTGAGATCTTCACTTACCAGATTGCTTAAGCTTGGATACTCGCCGTACAGTCCGCCCTTCACCTTGCCTCCGATGACAAACATCGGTGCTGCCGTCCCATGGTCCGTCCCTTTGCTGCTATTCTCCCGCACTCTGCGGCCAAATTCTGAGAACACGACCGTAACGACCCTTTCATGCAAACCGCGATTCTTCAGATCGTCATAAAATGCACTCAGGCTTTCATCCAATTCCTTCAATAGTATAGCGTGCTGTTCCTTCTCGTCCGCATGATCATCGAATCCGTCCAGCTGGGTATAGAACACCTTGGTTCCCGACCGCCCTGCCAGCATTCGAACGACGGTCTGAAGATCTTTGGCAAAGCCGCTGTCGGGGTATACCGCTTGTCCTTTCGACAATTCCGGCAACGCCTGTAGGGCTTGAATCGTATCGCAAGCCTGTTTTCCTTGGATCGCGGCAGCCCGCAGACTCGGCTCCTGTGCTTGCGGCTGATACATGGCCGTGAATGCTTCATGCAGCCATTCGGTGCCCTTCTTGTCAAGCCGATTGGGATGTGATCGATAGTGAAACGAGCTGATGCTCTGAATAATCGGTACGTGAACGAGATTAGAATCAAACGCCTTCATTCCCGTATTTCCGCCAATTTGGGCAGCAAATAAGGGGGGGACTGTTCTATCCAACGATTCCATGTAGCGGCCCAGCCAACCGGATGTGATCATGCTCTCGGGTTCGGCGGTTTGCCAAATTTCCATGGAGCGAAAATGGGACAGGTCCGGCTTCGGATAGCCCACTCCTTGAACGATTGCCAGCTTCCCCTGCTGATATAGTCGCTGGAACCCTTTCAAACTGGGATGGAAGCCTAAAGCCCCGTTAATCAGCAGTACCTCATGTTCCTTAAGCTGAAGCGTCGGTCTGGCATCATAGTAGGCTCCCTGTCCAAAAGGGATGATCGTATTAATTCCGTCATTGCCACCGGTTAACTGGACAACCACCAATACACGGTCTTGAATATGAGAAGACTGGTTATCGAAGCTCAGTCTTTCGACCTCAGCAAGGACAGGAGCTCCGCCGATGAAAAAAGTCCCTAGCAGGGCTGAGCCTGCAAGAATAAATTCCCTCCTCGACATCTTCACATTGTATCCCTCCCCTACATCATTTGAGCTTCCGGACTAGCCAGCAGCAAATACAGCATCCCCCTAAGCTTATCCCCATAAGGCGGTTTCGAACCGGCCATAACTTTCCGCACGTACTGCTCAAGCGTCTCTCGAGTACGGTTCCCGAGCTCCCCGACCCCTGCTGCTTCCGCCCATTGACGAACCCAGATTTGGGCATCATCAGATTTTTCGGGAGTAAATCGTTTCGATGTCAACACGTTTGCATCAACCTTGAAGGCAATCTCCTCCGCAAATTGACATCTGGCTAATAAAGCGGAAGTCTCCAGCCAGTTACGTCCCCCTTTCCAGCCGGATACATCCGGAGGAAAATAAATATCCTGCTGCATTCGGGCTAGCGCCGTTAAATAAGCTTTGCTTAACGGGAGTTCCAATACTCTCATGATCCCTACAACGTAATCAACCGGAGGGCGGACCAAGCGTCTCATCACCTGAGGCGAGTAGAAGGCATCGCTTAGGAAAATAGACCGCAGCACCTCGCCGACTGTTTTCTTGGATCTAAAGTCCCTAGCAACAAGCTCCACCCATAATAAAGGAGGCTGCTCCGCAACAAAATACTGCAGCAGCTTGCGAGCCATAAAAACCCCTAGCTCCTTCTTCTGGAAGAGGAGCTCAATGACATCGCCGCTATTCAATTCCCCTCGGACGCCCAATACCTTCTTCTCCTGCTGATCATGCAGCCTAGGCTCGAACCAAACCTTCTGAGTTTTCTTGTCCACCTGCCAGCCCGTAAAAGCCCTGGCGGCTTCCTTAACATCTTGCTCCGTGTAATGCCCGTTCCCCAGTGTAAAGAGTTCCAGCACTTCACGAGCGAAATTTTCATTAGGTTTCCCTTTTTGATTTCTGTTCATATCCAGCCAAATCATCATGGCGGGATCCTTGCAAACCTCCAGGAGAAGCTCCTTATAGCTGCCTAATGCGTGGTCACGGAACAATTGATTTTGCCTGGCCATTAATTCCGGATCATCCACCTTGTAATCGGATGTTGCAAAGTGGCCGTGCCAGAACAGCGTCATTTTTTCCTTCAGCGGGGCCGAGGAATGGATCATCCGATAGATCCAATACAGCTTCTGATGCAGGATATCCGTCGATTTCAGCGGCTTGCCGTCTACTTTGACCTCATCCATCGGTAATACCTTCTTCATACCATTGTTTGTCTTCACTAATGGTTGTCCCGACAGCAAGGCCTCTACCGTCTTTTCTCTCCCCAACTCCAAGCTGGCTGCTATTTCATCAGGCCTCGCGGAAAAGCATGCTCTCCGCAATAAATGCCCGGCTTCCACAGCAGTCCACCGATAAGCCATGTGCAAACACCTACTCTCTAAGTTTGTCATGTGCTGATACATATTGTATCATTTAGTGACAATTTCATTCAAGAGCGGGGAAAAAAGCCGATTCATGTCTTCTTACCTTAAGGAAATTTAATCTCCTTGTACACTGAAAGCTTTGATCTATAGTTTCGATTATCGACACCATTTTTCGTTCCCATGACTACGCGATAGGCCATGCAACCTATTACTATATCCGCCAAAATTGCTTAATATTGTAATGCATAGCTATTCATTCTTCGCTGCAAACGGTGCCTTATCCAATGTCGAAGTTCTATCTTAAATGAGGGGGCTGACATCCACCAATGGCGGTACATATGTAAAGGCTTGCTCTTCGCACTGCAAGATCTGTGGTTATTCAATTTGTAGGAGGTTGTTAATTTTGGTAGTAACCAAAAAACGTCACTTCTTATTTATTTTAGGGATTTGTATCGTCATTCTTTTCACCATTGCGACTCCTGCCGCTTTGGGAGCAACAACAGAGGATTATACGATTCTGGAAGAGGTCCCCGGAAAAATCCTTGATTTCGACGATACCAGAATCCTCTATGCAGTTAACGAATCGAATGTAATCGTCAGGGACCGTTCTACCAAGCAAGAAACCACGATTACATCTTTATCCTACATTGTAAATGGCTATTTTACAGGTAATGGAGCCTTGATTGTAACAAAAACCAGAGCAGGGTCTGACGATTTTGCCATCTATGAATGGAACGGCGGAAATACTGTCCAACTCAAGACCAATGTTACTTCCTATCATAGTGAGGGCAACTACTTCACCTTCACAACAGCGGTTTCAAGTGCAAGGAGTGAATACGCGATCTGGCTTTACGATATGGCAAACCAAGTCCTATCCCCCGTCTCCGAGCAAAATGGAATTAACGGAGACAGGTGGTACGGTTGGGGCAATGTCTCTGCTGACGGTCACCTTGTATACACCTCGAAGGACGGCTATATTGTAACTTTTTTCCAAGGCAATACGATTCTAACGGACCTTAAGGGTTCTCGTCCCGTTACGGATGGCAACCGAATTCTATATACAAAAGAGAATGACTGGAATGAAAGCATGGACCTTTATATTTATAAAGATTACAAGGAAACCTATCTCAACTCATTTTATGACGTTCATTGGTACGATCTAAGTAATGGATGGATTGCTTACCATCAAATGTTTAGATATCCGGAGATTATTAGCCCTGATGGCCAAACGATTACTCTCCACCACTCCAAAGATTATTTCACTGACAAACTTGCGCTTAATAAGAACGGAGAACTTGTTTTTTTAGAAGGCTCCACTCTTATTTATACTAATCCTTCCATGAACGGAAATGTAAAAACCCTCGCTAATCCGCTTTTTTACGGGATCTCAACTTTTATCTACAACGAAGATAACGATAAATGGTATGCTGCGGGAGGCGAATCAAACAAGTATTACCTTCTGGAATACCATATTAACCGCGAACCCGTTCCCGTTCCCGTCACATATGTCATCATTCAACCTGACTTGCTTTTAGTTCTGAACAATAAACCGACGGCATCATTGAATTATTCCGTTTATCCGGAGAATGCAACTAACAAGAAAGTAACTTGGGAGTCAAGCAACCCTCAAGTAGCCACTGTACAGAATGGAATTGTGACTGCAATCAGCCCCGGTTCAGCGGATATTAAAGTGACTACGGAAGACGGTAACTTCTCTGCAATATGTAAGGTTCAAGTTGTCAACAATGTGACGAGCATTCAGTTAAACCAGGAAGACCTGTCCTTGGGAATATCCGAAACATTTCAGTTACAGGCGCTCATCCAGCCGCAAGATGCCGATCAACGAGTAAAGTGGCATTCCACGAATTCAAACATCGCCACGGTCGACTCTCAAGGACTGGTGAAAGGGATAACTCCCGGTACTGCCGAAATTATCGTAACCTCGTGGGATGGCAAAATTACGGCAACATGTACGGTCACGGTAACGAGCACTTCTAAAGTAAAGTTCAATTCCACTTCTTTGCTGCAATGGGTAGATGAAGGCACGGGTACGGTTACGGCCACTGTATACCGTGTGGGCAGCAGCAAGGGGACACTCACAGTCGATTACGCGACGGAACAGGATACGGCCAAACCCTATTCCGACTACGTCCAATTAAGAGGAAAGCTTACGTTTGCAGATGGCGAAACCGTGAAATCCATACAAATTCCATTAATTAACGATGGTGACAAAGAGCAGTTAGAGTCTTTCTCCCTAAGACTGTTAGGTCCTTCCTACGCATTATCCGCTCCCAAAACAAATCGTATCTTTTTCATCATTAGAGACGACGATTAACCATTGACCTTTTGCAGAGGCTGTCCCACTTATGGGGCAGCCTTTATTTGTTACTTACTGTATCAACAATAAAAAATTATTTTGCAATTGTGAAATACTGCACAGAATTGAAAGGAATTATGGTGATACAATTTGTATCAATAAGAGGTGGTTACTTCGAGCCGATTACAAAGAGCAGATGGCTATAAGCTTAAGCTTTATGTCCATGATCAAATGTACTGCTTTTCATTGCAGCTGTTCTTATTTTAGATACCCACCTTTTGTTACCATTATCTTAAATTGGAGTTGAGAAAAGTGGATTTAAAAAGAAAATCTCAAGTTATGCTATGCTCTTTTCTGTTGTCCGCCCAAGCTTTGAGCCTTGGCGGTGTTGTTCATGCTGCGGAAGCAGGCTCCACCGGAGAGCTTCCCGCCGCAAATGCCGGTTCTTCTGTGACTGAAGCAACTTATTCGATTGACACGATCGCCCCGACAGCTTCGACGAAGTTAGCCGCAACAGCAGTGACAGCCTCCTCCGTCTCGCTAAGCTGGGACGCTTCTACAGATAACGTTGGCATCACCGGTTATGAAATCTATAACGGCACAACCCCGATCGCAAGTTTGAGCGGAACCACCTATACGGTTGAGAATTTAAATCCGGCAACGACATATACATTCACGGTAAAAGCCAAGGACGCAGCCGGAAATGTTTCGCCGGCGAGCAATCAGGTGCAGGTAACGACAACAGCTTTGGCTAAGACACTTGCACTTGCGGCAAATGAGTATTTGTATGAGACGGAGAGCTTGTCCCAAACGAACTCGGGAGATTCTCACGGTTGGGTAGCCGATACCGCGGCAAGCGGAGGCAATTGGAGCATTTATAATTCCAACGCTGCCAATGACTATGTGGAATATCAATTGAATGTACCTGAAACGGGCAATTATTTGGTAAAAGTCAAGTACAAATATGGATATAATAGAAGCATCAATCAATTGTCTGTTAACGGAACCCCATTAGGGGCACCCATCGATAATTATGATCCCATCGCAAAATATATCGAGAGAGATCTGGGAGTCGTCAATTTGTCCAGCTTATCGAATAAACTCAGATTTACGGTTACCGGGAAAAATGCTGCGAGCACAGGGTATTTGATTACATTAGACTCTATCAAACTCGTTAAGCAAACCGCCGCCGACACCACAGCTCCAACAGCTCCGGCCAACTTAACTGCGCCGTCCAAAACGGACACCACCGTCAACCTCAGCTGGACCGCCTCCACAGATAACGTCGGCGTTGCCGGTTACGACGTATACAATGGAACCAGCCTTGTTGGTACAGCTACCGGAACAACCTTCGCGGTAACCGGTTTAACGGCTAATACCGCCTATACCTTTACTGTGAAAGCCAAGGATGCGGCCGGCAATGCCTCCGCTGCCAGCAATGCCGTAACCGTCACAACGAACCCGGCCAGCACCGGCACCCTGCTGTTTGAAGCCGAAAGTCTGCCTCAGGCCGATTCAGGGGATACGACCAGCGCGGTTTCCGACGCTTCCGCAAGCAACGGACAATGGGAAAACTTCAATGCTAATGCAGTCGGCGATTATATAGAGTATGCCTTAAACGTAAACAAACCCGGAACATATGAAGTATTAGTAAAGACCAAAACAGGTCCGGCTAATGGCACCGCACAATTGAGCATCGACGGTGTATCGCAGGGCACTCCTATCGATTTCTACAAAGCGGCGGCCGGATTCGAAGAAATTAGCCGCGGAATGATTAGCTTCCCAAGCTCCGGCTTTAAAATCGTCAGATTTGCCGTAACCGGCAAAAATTCGGCCAGCACAGGATATGCGATCCCTCTGGATGCGATCCGGCTTGTAGGCAAGACCGATACGGAAGCTCCTACAGCGCCGACAAATGTAATTGTAACCGGCAAAACAGGCTCTACCATTTCCTTATCTTGGAGTCCATCTACAGATAATGTCGGGGTAACGAACTATGAAATTTACAACGGAGCAACGAGAATTGCCATCACCCCGGCTGCCGCAGGCACAAACTATACAGTAAGCGGCTTGAAACCGAACACCGCCTATACGTTTTCCGTCAAAGCCGTCGATGGAAGCGGAAACGTCTCGGCTGCAAGCAGCTCCGTAACGGCTGTCACTTCCTCGCAGCTTGCCCTTACACCTCTGCCGATTACATTGGGCTACAATCACAGCTTGTATGTCAAAGCAGACGGCACCCTTTGGGCTTGGGGCTATAACGGTTACGGCGAGCTCGGCAACGGCACGACGAACCATCTGTACCAACCGAATCAGACGATTAATATCGATAATGTAAAAGCGGCTGCCGGCGGCAGATACCATAGCATTGCGGTAAAAGACGACGGCACGGTCTATGCCTGGGGATACAACGGCTATGGCCAATTAGGCGACGGTTCCACTACAACTCGCCACAGTCCTATTAAAGCAGCAAACCTTACAGGTATCGTTTCCGTTGCTGCAGGTGAAAACCATAGCCTCGCCTTAAAAAGCGACGGTACCGTTTGGGCATTCGGTCTCAACGGTGACGGACAGCTCGGCGACGGCACAAATACAACGCAAAAATCGCCAGTCGCGGTTTCCGGTTTGACGAATGTGAAGGCTATCGCCTCCGGCAAAAACTTCTCCCTTGCCTTGAAAAATGACGGCACGGTCTGGGCTTGGGGATCGAATACGTACGGTGAACTGGGCAACGGTCAAACATCGAAGAGCAATGTGCCGGTTCAAGTCAGCGTATTGACGAATGTGGCCGCGATCGCCGCGGGCGAGCAGCACGGTCTTGCCCTTAAGAACGATGGCACGGTATGGGCATGGGGCTACAACAGCAACGGGGAATTGGGCAACAGCTCTACGATTAACCAAGTGGTGCCCGTCCAAATCAAAGATTTCGGTTCGGTGAAAAGCATTGCTGCCGGAGCTGACCACAGCTTGGCGGTCAAGACTGATGGCAGCGTATATGCTTGGGGTTATAACGGATACGGCCAGTTAGGTTTAGGTCATACGTCCAATCGTACGTACCCGGAGAGAATCCCTACTCTTTCCTCCATCCAAAGCGTTACTGCAGGCTCCAATCAAACGATCGCACTCGGCAACGACGGCATTCTGTACTCCTTCGGCAATAATAACTACGGCCAACTCGGTAACGGAACGAATCATACGTACTATCTGCCGCAAAAGGTAATCGGTCCGAACATCAATCCGGCCGACACAACAGCTCCGGCAACGGTCACCGATTTCCGGCTCACTTCCCAAAACGCACGGCAAATCAAACTCGATTGGACAAAGACGACAGACGATGTGGGCGTGAGCAGTTATGAAATCTACAACGGAAAAGTGCTCCTGGGCACTACAGAGCCATCGAGCTCAACATTTACCATCAACAATTTGGCACTGAATACCACTTATTATTTCACGGCAAAAGCAAAAGACGCTACAGGCAACAGCTCGGCCGCCAGCGCGATTGTCACGGCAACGACCTCCGACAAAACCCCTCCGACAACGCCAAAAGATCTGGTCTTGCTTGGAGTCAGCAATTCGACGATTACGCTCAGCTGGACAGGAAGCACTGATAATGATGTCGTGAAACAGTACAACATCTATGACGGGACGACGAAGCTTGGCAGCACGGCCAGCACGAGCCTTACCCTCACTGGTCTCACTTCCAAGAAAGCTTACTCGCTTACAATCAAAGCGCAGGATGATTCCGGCAACGAATCTACAGCAAGCGCAGTATTGGCTGTTACGACAGAATGATCCTAACGAGTCCTCGATAAAGCAATTCCATCAAACTATAGGACCTCTTTCTCCCCATTACAGCGGGAATCGAGGTCCTTTTCCTACGATTATTATCCAAAATGCTTTTTTGGCGCAGCGGGCACAAAAAAGCGCATTTTCCGCTTTTCCCCGCTGGATCCGTTATGCAAAAATGTGGTTACGGCTGAACGGCGTTTTTCGAAATCGCTTTCATTCGAATATTCGCAACATTTTCCGCTCTGCCGCAATATATAAATAGAGGAGTGTACGACAATGATCGAACCCCCTGCGAATCACGCGGTCAGCAAGACCGGCATGCGGGAAACGTCGGCGGCTGCAACCCGCCGGCGGCTATGGGACAAAACGAGACGCTACGCACCGCTCTACCTGTTGTTCCTTCCCGTTCTCGCCTACTATCTTATTTTTCAATATGCGCCCATGACCGGGGTCATCATCGCCTTCAAAAAGTACAACTTCCTGGACGGCATCTTTGGAAGCCCTTGGGCGGGTTTCAGCCATTTCGAGCGGTTCATTATGAGCGGCGATTTCTGGATCGTGTTCCGCAACACGCTGATCCTCGCCTTTTACCGGACGCTTTTTGGATTTCCCGCTCCCATTCTGTTCGCTTTATTACTGTATGAGATGAGATTTGCCAGATGGCGGCGATTTTTTCAAACCGTTTCTTACTTGCCGCACTTTGTCTCCTGGGTCGTAGTTTACGCGCTCTTGTACAACTTCTTTTCCGAATCAGGCCTGATCAATACGCTGCTGAAGTCGTCCTTTGGCTACACATTGCCGTTTCTTTCGTCGACCGACTTTTTCCGAACCATGTTTGTCGGAAGTGCGATATGGAAAGAAATAGGTTGGAACGCTATTATCTTCCTTGCCGCGCTTACGCGGGTTGATCCCGAACTGTACGAGGCAGCGGCGATCGATGGCGCAAACCGATGGCGCCGCATATGGCACATATCGCTTCCCGGCATTCGCAGTATCATCAGCATTATGTTTATTCTAAGCATCGGCAGCCTAATGAGTGTCAGCTTCGAGCAAATTCTGGTCATGATTAACCCGCAAGTCGCATCGGTAGCCGAAGTCATCGACTATTACGTATACCGTGTCGGGTTGCTTGATACCGGCAACTACAGCTATGCGACCGCTGTCGGCTTGTTCCGTTCGGTCATCGCGCTCCTGCTGGTCCTGATTGCCAACGCATTAGCGAAAAAAATCGATGAGGAGGGCGGCATATGGTAGCACGAACGTCCAAACACTTATCCAAACCGGGCGTCGCCGATTACGTCATTTGGCTGTTTTTGCTCCTGCTCTGTGTGACGACGCTGTATCCGTTTCTTAACATCCTCTTTGTATCCCTTTCCGACATGAAGGATGTCGTACGGAATGGAGGCGTTCTGCTTTATCCCACTTCGTTCCATCTGGATAGCTATCTGTATGTGCTTCGGTACTCAGGACTGCTAGACGCATATAAGGTTACCATCTTTATCACTCTTGTAGGAACGCTCATCAACCTGGTATTTACTTCTCTTGGTGCGTATGTATTATCGATACGGGATTTACCGGGCCGCAACGCGCTTATGCTGATTGTACTGATCGCCATGCTGTTCAATGGCGGTTTGATTCCGACTTATCTGGTTATTCGTTCTCTGCACCTGGTTAACACCGTGTGGGCGCTCATACTTCCTTTTGCCATTAATACATGGCTGCTGATCTTGATGCGCAACTTTTTCCAGGGGATTCCGGCCAGCCTGCGCGAATCGGCTCGGATCGACGGCTGTTCGGAGCTCGGCATTCTGACACGCATCATCCTGCCCCTGTCGCTGCCGATTGTGGCTACGCTAGCTTTATTTTACGGAGTCGCGCACTGGAACGAATACACCAATGTGATCATCTACATCAACGATCCGAAATTGTCGACTTTGCAGCTTGTATTGCGGAAGATGTACACCTTCTCCATCGATCAGCTTGATGGCGACAGCCTTCCGCCGCCCGTGGAAACGATTCGCGCAGCCACTGTCATGATGGCCACCCTCCCAATAGTGATCGTCTATCCCTTCCTTCAGAAATATTTCGTCCAGGGCGTCATGGTCGGCTCCGTGAAGGGGTAATCATTGGTTATAGGCTTACGCTTATAATAAATTACTAAAGGGAGATCGAAGCGTATGAAACAAAAAAAGAAAACCGGAATTATTGCGTCCCTATGCACGATTTCAATGACTGCCGTTGTAGCGGCGGCCTGCAGTGAGAGCCCTGCTTCTCCTGGCGGCACGACAAATCCATCCCCGAATAATGGTACGAACGCGCCTGCAGTTGTCCCCCTTTCGCTTGTACAGCCCGACGGAGGCCGCGTCTGGAAGGAAGATAATCCGGTAACGAAAGAAATTGAGAAGCGAACAAACACCAAATTAACCGTTAACATGATTCCGAACGGCGATTTCGCAAACAAATATAATGTGTTGGCTGCTTCTGGCGATATCCCGGACATCGTCCGATCGAACGGATTCGATTTTCAGAAGTATGCCGATCAGGGGCTCTATCTCGATATAACCCGATACGTAGATCAATTCGGGCCTAATCTCAAAAAAGCGCTCAAGCCCGAGCTTTGGGAATTAACGAAATATAAGGGCAAGCAATTCGTCATTCCTTTTGAGAACGTCGCCGGCAAGGAAGTCCCGGTTATTCGAAAAGACTGGCTGGATGCTCTTAATTTGAAAATGCCGACGAATCTGGACGAATTCGAAGCTGTATTGAAAGCGTTCACGTTCAATGATCCTGATAAAAACGGTAAAAACGACACCTACGGATTCGGCACGACCAGCCGCTATGATGAAACGATCATGCCGATCATGGGAGCATACGGCATTGCCACGGGCCAGATCGGTCAAGGCGCCCCGATGATGAGCTACTTGAAAGATAACAAGATTTATCCTGTCGCTATATCGCCCGAGTATAAAGCCGCAATCGAATACTTAAAGAGGCTGTGGGACGCAAAAGTCGTCGATCCCGAGCTGTTCACCATTAAGCCGGACCAGGCTCAGCAAAAAGCGGCTCAAGGCAAAATCGGCTACTTCACCGCTTGGTGGTCCGTCGCACCGCAGATTCTTACTCAGCAGCTTAAGATGAAAGAGCTAGTTCCGAACGCCAAATGGGACCCGATCTTCCCGGGGTTGAAAGGACCGGACGGAAAGAGCGGCATGCAGTCTTATGGCAACATCGGTTCCACCGTCGCCATATCGGCGAAAACCAAAAATCCGGAAGCCGTTGTCAAATTTCTTGATTATTTGGCGACCGACGAGGGCTGGGAACTAACCAGATATGGCATTAAAGGCACTCACTATACGTCGATTACCGAGCCAAGAACGCCGGAGGGCCAAAAGGC
Source organism: Paenibacillus chartarius (assembly GCF_042432825.1). Taxonomy (NCBI): domain Bacteria; kingdom Bacillati; phylum Bacillota; class Bacilli; order Caryophanales; family Paenibacillaceae; genus Paenibacillus; species Paenibacillus chartarius. The sequence goes on from NZ_JBHLWN010000116.1 coordinate 16,152, forward strand.
ATTCGATGAGAAATGGCTGGACCCGCTGTCCCAAATTGTTTCACGTCAAGATTTGGTCGACAAGGTGAACGCCGCGTCGAAGGATCCCGTTCAAGTCGAGAATAACCGGTTTATCGATGCAGCCGCATCCTATACGCTGTACCGGGATGCGTTCTACGGCATTCCGCTAACGGAGGAGCAAAAAACATACGGTGCCGACGTCTCGAAGTACGAGGAAGAAATGCTCATCAAGTTCATCACCGGCGCAGAGCCTCTCAGCAAATGGGATGAATACGTCGAAACGTGGAAGAGAAAAGGCGGCAAGCCGATTCTTGAAGCCAAAATCAAAACTTACAATGAGCTCAAGACAGCGAATGTTACATCCGGTTTGTAATGTTGTTCATGGGAGTCGGATCATCGACTCCCTTTTCGTCGTGTAAACCGCTTCTACTTTCGCTCTGAGCAGAGTATATTTCTATTCAAAGGCAGTGGCTCATGTCCAATTGATTCTTGGACAAGGGTTGAGTAAAGGAAGGAAAGCGATTATGAAACGAAAAAGAGTATGGCGTATCCTGCAAAGCAGCCTGTTTGAATATTTTTATTATTTCTTAGCCTTATCTCTGCTCGTGGCGTTTACAATTGGCGGAGCACTCTACTATTCGACTTCCTCCTTGCTTTGGAACGAAGCGATCCAAACCAACAGCAATACGCTGCAGCTGCTCAAGAACGGCCAGGAAATCGTACTCGCCGAAGTCGATAAAGCCATGGAAAGCGTCTTTTTGGATTCCTCCTTCCTTGACTTTATGGACTATTACCATCGCGGCGAAATCTACAAGCAGGTGTCTATTCAACAGCGGCTGGACCAAGTCGTTACAACGAGCGATTACATTCATTCCGTCTATATTTATTATACCGGGTCACAGTTCGTTCTCTCCTCTCTTCAAGGCCCCGTCCCGTTGAGCATCTTCAATGACCGTGCCTTCGTCGATTCCATTGCAAAGGAGACCTTTGACAAATCGATCGTCCGCACGCGTACCCTGCCGGCAATTTCGTCAGCGCAGAATAACGCCGTCATCTCGATCGTCAAGACGCTGCCGATTATTTATTCCGGCAAGCCTTCCGCCTATGTTGTCATTAATATGAAAGGCGACTACTTGACCAAAATCATGAGCACGCTGAGCACCAACGACCATGCGCAGCTGATCGTGACCGATCCGCAAGGTCATATCCTCTCGCAAAGAGCGGCCAATGAAACGATATCGGTAGACGCGCTGCCGGACCGGTTCGACATTTCCGCGTTTACCGGTACATCAGGGAGCTCGTTTATGACAATGAACGGCTCGGAATCGCTCGTCAGCTACGTCGCGTCGGAACAGAGCGGTTGGCTCTACATATACACCATCCCGAAATCGACGATTACCCGCACTTTGAATCTATGGACCAATACAACGATCGCGGTATGTCTGCTTGCCTTCGTCCTAAGCTTATTAGGATCGTTATTTTTATCCAGACGTATCTTTAGTCCGATGAAACGCCTATTAGCCTTATTGCAAAACGCAAATCACAGTTCAACACGATCCGCGCAGGAAGCCGGCAAAGAAATCAAGCAAATCGAGCGGAACGTCAGCCGTCTCATCGACCATAACCGGGACTTGACGCTCCTGCTCAAAGATTATGAAATCCATAGCCGCAACAAGTTTTTACTGAAGCTGGCCAGCGGCGGCGAACAGGTGACGCCGCAAACGGCGGAACGGCTGCAATACTATGATGTGCACATCGGCACCGGCGGTTATTTTATCGTTGCCATCGTATCCATGGACGATCTCGCAAAATTCATCCAACAAACGCACGAATCCGAACGCAATGAAGTTTTTATGAAGCTGGCCGAGCAAATCCGTGAAGAAGCGTTCGTTAAGCAAGCCTTCCAAGGATATCTCGTTGAGAACGAATCCAATGAGCTGGTCCTCGTCTTGTACGTGGGACAGGTCGATGGCGGATCTGAATCATTTCAAAGCAGCCTTACCGGCTGGTTTCGGCAGCTGCATGAATCTCTGCTCGTTAAGCCATCCGTAACGTTCACACTTGGCGTCAGCACGGTACACCGGAGCTTGGAGGAATTAAGCGAGTGTTATTTCGAAGCGGAATCCGCGGTCGGTCAGAGACTCGTTTACGGACATAACAACGTTATTTTTTATGAAGCGATCCGCGCGGAGCCCAGCCAGGCTTCCTATCCCCTCGGAATTGAGAAGAATTTGTTGACTCACTTTAGAGCAGGCAACCGCGAAGGCGTCTCCCGCCGTCTTAAGGATTTTGAAGCCTACATGATCGAGCATCACGCCCAGCACATTGAACTGGTCAAGCATTATTTCATACAGCTGTTCTCGTCATCGCTTCGTTCGGTATTGGAGATCGACGCCAATCTCGAATCCCATCCGGACATTCAGCGGCTTCGGCATCATGACCTGCTCGAACTGGAAACCATGCAAAGCATGGTGAACTATATGCAGAACCTGTACGATACGGTTCTCGACCAGCTCGACCAGCGGCGCAATACGAAAAACAAAGACCTTGCCGCGAAAATTACAGAGTACATCGAAGGTCATTTGGGGGAAGACTTATCCATTGAAAGGCTTAGCGATTTGTTTGCGATCAGCGCTTCGCATCTGCGGAAAATTTATAAAGAAGAAACCGGCCTGACCTTAAAGGACATGATCAGCGATAAACGGATCGCCAAAGCAAAGGAGCTTCTGGCCGATCCCAAATGCAAGATTCACGACATCGCCTCGCAGGTCGGTTATTTGACCGTGCAATCGTTCACGAAAGCCTTCAAGCTGTATACGGGTAAAGCGCCGGGGGAATATCGCGATCACTTGCTTCGCAATAAAACGAATGGATGAAGTAGATTTGACAAATAAGGCAAAAGGAGCGTACAAGACAATGTCTTACGCTCTTCAATGATTTGTATTCGATCTTTCACCAATCTTGATTTTTCACATTCCATTCAATCATTATCTCTGATCAGAGACATGATTATTATCGATTCTGTACAAAGATGAGATTTATTCGACAACAACGACCAAAACATCCCACACAAGGAACTATTTAGTGTATAGCAGTTATATTTTATAATAGAGTAAGACTTCTGGGAATTCAGAGTTTCGATTATGGGAGGGGAGAAAAAGTCCTTTGGATAGTTTTAAACTATAAATAATAAAGGAGCTATCTAACCATGTTGCGTGCACAACTTTCGTGCATATCGCGATTGTTTCTTGTTTTGATCGTGGCTGCAATGAGTTTCGTAGGACAGGCCAGTGTGACACAAGCCGAGACGCCGAATAATACCTACAAAGTGGTTGCTTCAGTCCCCGGTACCATCTTAGATTTTGATTTGAACCGGATCTTATACTCCAGTAACGGCGTACTCTACATAAGGAATTTAGCCACCTCAGCGGATGATAAGCTACCCACATCGGCTGCAACTAAAGGCGCGCTAACGGATAATGGTGCGGTTTACATAGAGAACTCCAATCTCTACACCTGGAGCAATAAAGGATACGTCAATATGTTCATGGACAATGTGGGCCAGTTGTTTGAGAAGTCACGAAATTTTGTTGCGTTCACCAAGAAATATCCCTCTACTTATAGTCCCCCCTCACATATAGGGCTCTTTTATTTAAGAACCAACGGCGCTATAATGGCTACCGTATTTAACGGGCATGGAACATTAGTTGATGAAGCAGGTGTGTCGAATGATGGGCATCTGATCTATCGGAGTCAGTATAACGACTTCTTGATAGGGTTTCATAATTACGTAACAACATCGACTCCACATAGGCATTGGGAACATCCAAAGTATCAAGACGGCATTCAAATTATTTATCCGAAGCTAGCGGACCCGATATGGGAGGAATACTATCTAACGCGATATACGACGGATGGCAAAGAGCAGGATCTTGTTCGGTATCGTCACCTCCCCCCTCCATTTGCAGTGAATAATGGTTGGACTGCTTATAGCTCAAATGAGGATGGAATCGTCATCTTATCACCTGAAGGCAATAAATATACCTACCCTTTAGGAAGATCGTTATATGACATATCGATCTTACATTTATCAGATACCGGTGAAGCTATTATACAAGCTGGGTTAGGATCTTCTCCCGAATTTTGGTTTATCAGTCCGGGATCGGAAAAGGTCTTGCTGCCGAACAACTTATCATCTGATATGTTAAAGACTCCTTTCTGGAAGCTCGAAGATGGGAAATACTATTGCTTCAAAGATGACACCCTGTACCAGTTCACTCCACATGGCGAACACCCTGCTAACGTACCATTGGTACGCATTTCTTTAGATGCGCCGCCGATGAATGTGTTGATCTACCAACATTCCAGACTGCAGCCTGTTTTTTACCCAGCGAACGCAACAAATCAGAAGGTGACGTGGCGATCCAATGATCCAAATATTGCGATAGTAGACGGAAACGGCATCGTTACAGGTATTTCCAAAGGAAGCACGCAAATCGTGGCCACGTCTGAGGAGGGGCAGTTTACAGCTTCTCAAACTGTCCAAGTTAACAACGCCGAAGGGATTGTCAGCTTTGTTTTTTCAGATTACTCACGGGAAATACTCAATTGGGTGTATGAAGGGAATGGCTACGTGGAAGTACCCGTCTATCGGACCGGTGGAAGCAATGGGGAGTTAACAGTACGATATACAACTCGTACAGACACTGCTAAGGAAGATTCGGACTTCGCTCTAACTAAAGGCATTATTAGGTTCAAACATGGCCAAAGTTATGCGAAAATCTATGTACGCTTGTTTGACGATTCAACCAAGGAGTCTCTGGAATCATTCTCACTGAAGCTGACAGGTCCGTCAAAAAACATTAATGAATTAGGATCGACAATCTTCTTTGTGATCAATGACAATGACTGAGTATAAATATGCGGTGCTTATTGCCAAACCCACCGGTTTTGGTTGCAGCAGTCATAAAAATTATAGAGGCTCGGAATTAAGCAGGTGTTCTGAGTCTGAATGAGGGGTGAATGAGGCAGAAG
>NZ_JBHLWN010000117.1:0-29410 GCF_042432825.1 Paenibacillus chartarius
CACCATCACCTACCAGAAGCTCACATCATGACCTTAGCGGAGCTAACTTGATATTCAAATTATTTTTTTTGCCGAGTGGAGTGGAAACGGGTATGCTGCATACCGTGCAAGGGATCGTTCTGCGGACGACCGACTACGGGGAAGGGAACAAGATCGTACGGCTGCTGACGCGCGAGGCCGGTAAGGTAGGCGTTATGGCGCGCGGCGCCAAAAAATTAAACAGCCGCCTCGGTGCGGCATCCCAAGCGTTTACCCGCGGCGAATATGTCTATTTCCGCACCTCCGGGCTCGGTACGCTCAGCTCCGCGGAGATCGCCGACGCTCATCACGGCCTCCGCGAAGATTTGATGAAGTCGGCTTATGCCGCCTATATGGCGGAGATGGTCGACCGGATGCTGGAGGACGGGGACGGAAGCGCCGTTTTGTTCGATCAATTGGCCGCTGCTTTGACCGCTATTGAGGAGAACAAAGACGCTCAAATCGTCGTCCATATATTTGAGCTGCGGATGCTGATGCTGGCCGGGTATATGCCCGTGCTCGATACCTGCGTTTCCTGCGGAAGCTCAAGCGGACCTGCCGCGTTCAGCCCGCAGCTGGGCGGAACGCTGTGCCCTAACTGCTTGTTCAAGGATCCGCGCGGCGTACCGTTGACCGAGGCGGCCTGGAAGCTGCTGCGCATGTTTGTCGGTATCGATATACGGCGTCTCGGGGCGACGACAGTCAAGCCGGAAACGAAAGCCGTATTAAAATCGATTTTGCGAGCTTATATGGATACGCATATCGGTGTGAACTGGAAAGCGAGGTCGTTTCTCGATCAAATGGAGAAGTATCCTTTGCCTTGACATAGTTCACACGTTTTGGTAATATACTATGAACTATAAAAGCGCCTCGTCATTCGCGTCTTGGAGCAGATGCGGCGGCGAGTTTTTTTGTCTTTTGTTCAAGCGTCGACGTATGCTGAGCCGCAACAAAAGGGGGCCATATTCTATGCCCGGAGCACGAAATCCGCGGGTATATGTCGTATCCGATTCGGCGGGGGAAACCGGCGAATCCGTCGTTCGCGCGGCGGCGACGCAATTTCATCCGCTTCAGGTTGAAATTTTGCGGGTGCCGTTCGTTCAAGATCAACGCGCTGTCGACAAAGTCATTCAAGCCGCTAAGGCCAACGGGGGAACGATCACCTTTACGCTTGTCGTACCCGATCTCAGAGATTACCTCGTATGGCAGGCACAGGAGCATAACGTCCCCTATGTCGATTTGCTGGGACCCGTGCTTGGATCGCTCGAGCGCTCGTTCGGGATGGAAGCGCGCCATCAGCCTGGGATGATTCATTCTCTTGACGAAAATTATTTCAAGAAAGTCGAAGCCGTCGAATTTGCCGTAAAATATGACGACGGCCGCGACTTCAGCGGCGTTCCAAAGGCGGATATCGTGCTGATCGGCGTCTCCAGGACATCAAAAACGCCGTTGTCGATGTACCTCGCCCACAAGAAATACAAAGTCGCCAATGTACCGCTCGTACCTGAGCTGCAGCCGCCGCCGTCGCTGTTCTCCGTAGCGCCTCACAAGGTGATCGGACTGCGCATCGATCCGGCGAAGCTGAATCGAATCCGCGAGCTGCGGCTGGCGACGCTCGGCCTCGCCTCGGACGCGAATTATGCGAATGTGGAGCGAATACGCAAAGAGCTGGAATTCGCCGACCAAATCATGAAGCGCATCGGCTGTGTCGTCATTGACGTGACCGATCGCGCCGTCGAAGAGACGGCCAGTCTGATCATGGACCATATCGAAACCAAGACGGGGGTCGTAACGTAACTTTACTTCATCCTATTCGGCAGGATTTATTTGACCTATGCTCGTATATACTAGAGTGGTGATTCGAGCAGAAGTGGAGGATAGCAGCTATGGACGGCCGCATCTTCGTCGATGCCGATGCTTGTCCTGTCAAATCGGAAATTGTAGGTGCGGGCCGTTCCCACTCCCGGGAAGTGGTCATGGTCGCCTCGCATGATCACCGGCTCGAGCAGCAGGATGGCGTTCGCGTCGTTCAGGTGGACCGTTCCGATCAATCCGTCGATTTGTATATCGCCAATCAAATCCGGAGAGGAGATATTCTTGTTACGCAGGACTTCGGATTAGCGGCGCTTGCGTTGGCGAAAGGCGTCCGCTGCCTATCCAACCGCGGGCAGGAGTATAGCGACGGGAACATCGATTATTTGCTCGACCGGCGCAACGAGAATGCGCGCCGGCGCCGCGGCGGCGGGCGGACAAAGGGGCCTAAAGCGCTCACCGATGAGGACAGGAAACAGTTTCTACACAGTTTGACAAAACTTTTGCTTGACCAGCAGGAGAATAAGTTCTTGTAGCGAATAGTATTATGTGTTAATCGAAGCAGGTGGTCAGGTTGGGCATCGGACGTATTCCCGACGAAGTGATTGAAGCCGTACTTAAGGCGAACGATATCGCTGATGTCGTCGGCAAACACGTACACTTAACGAAACAAGGTCACTATCTTAAAGGTTTGTGTCCTTTTCATTCCGAGAAAACCCCCTCCTTTACCGTTACTCCCGAACGGCAAATCTTTCATTGCTTCGGCTGCAATAAGGGCGGCAACTCGATTCAGTTTACGATGGAGATCGAAGGATTGACGTTCTCTGAAGCGGTTCGCCAGCTCGCCGAGGAAGCGGGAATCCCGGTAACGTGGGACGACGCTGGGAGCGAGCCGTCACCGGACCAGCAGGAACGGGGCGAGCTGCTGAAGGCGTATGAGCTGGTGGCCAGGGTATATCGGTCGATTCTGATGAATACGGCACAGGGACGAGACGCTCTGTCGTACTTGCGTACCCGCGGCATGTCGGACGAATTGCTCGAGACGTTTCAGATCGGGTACGCGCCGAACATGTGGGATGCTCTGGTCAAGCAGCTGGAGAAAAGCGGCTTCAAGCTGCCTTTGATGGATCAAGGCGGGCTGGTATCGGCCAAGTCGGACGGACAAGGCTACGTGGACAAGTTCCGGGACCGGGTCATGATTCCGATTCACGATGCCAAGGGGCGGGTCATCGCCTTCGGCGGACGAGCGATGGGAGATGTCCAGCCGAAATATTTGAACAGCCCCGAATCGCTGCTTTTCCACAAAAGCAGAAGCCTGTACAATTTGCACCGGGCCCGCGCCGAGATCCGGAAGCGTGAGCAGGCCGTTCTCTTCGAAGGCTACTTCGACGTCATAAGGGCATGGGATGCAGGCGTTCATCACGGGGTAGCGACGATGGGGACGGCACTGACGAAAGAGCACGCCGAAGCGCTCAAACGACTTACGGGTGAAGTGGTCGTTTGTTACGACGGAGACAATGCGGGCCAGGCGGCGGCGTACAAAAGCATTGCAATTCTCGAGCAGGCAGGGCTATCGGTGAAAATAGCGATGCTCGAGGGCGGCAAAGATCCGGACGAATACATAGCCGCTTACGGTAAAGACCGCTTCGTGCGAGAAATTATCGAGGGCGCCGTAACGACGACCAAATTTCGTCTCGTCTATGCCCGGCGCAATGTGAGGCTGCAGGACGAAGCGGATCGACTGCGCTATTTGCGGGGAGCGGTGAAGCTTATATCGGAGCTTGCGTCGCCGATCGAACGAGAGCATTATTTAAGGGACTTATCTTCGGAATTCGGCATCTCGATCGAAACGCTCAAGCAGGACGTGGCGCAGCACCTTCTCCGCAAAGAAAAATCGGAGCCCGCAGGGGATAATAACGCCAATCTGTGGAATAATGTTAGGAATAATGGGAAAGAAGCGGATCGCGACCCGCCGCTTCGATCTGCGTCCCACAATGCGGAACGGTTGCTTTTGGCTGTCATGATGGTCGATCGCGAAGTGTGCCGACACGTGGAAGAACGCCTCGGCGACGGATTCACGGTGGAAGCCCATGCAGTTCTCGCTGCTTATTTATATGCTTTTTATGCGCAGGACAACGAGCCGAACCTGAGCAAATATTTGGCTACGCTGCAGGATCCGGAGCTAAGCAGCCTGGCCAGCTCGATCGCGATGATCGGTGCAAGCCACGCGGTGAACGAACGAGTGATCGACGATTATATTGCTATCATCAAGAAGGCTCCCTTGCAGCAGGAAATCAAGCGCAAAGAAGAAGAAGCGATACACGCAGAGCGTACAGGGGATCCGCTGCGTGCGGCACAAATCAGAATTGAGATGATAACCCTAGAAAAGCAGTTGCGAGCTTGAGTTGCCTCGGATTCTAGGGAGGAGGGAGTTTGTACTCTATGGCGAACGATCAACGTACCGAAATGGAAACCGAACTGACCTTGGATCAGGTCAAGGAACAACTGATTGAACAAGGCAAGAAGCGCTCTTCCCTTACTTATAAAGATATCATGGAGAAGCTTGCGCCTTTCGATCAGGACCCTGAGCAGATCGACGAATTTTTTGAGCAGCTGTCCGAGATGGGCATCGACGTCGGCAACGAGTCCGACGAGGAGGACGGTCCGCAGTTCAATCCGGATGAAGCGGAGCATGACGAATTTAATTTTGACGACGATTTGACGCTTCCTCCCGGCATCAAAATTAACGACCCGGTCCGGATGTATTTGAAGGAAATCGGACGTGTCCCGCTGTTGTCGGCGGAAGATGAAATCGATCTGGCGAAACGGATCGAGGCTGGAGACGAGGAAGCGAAACGCCGGCTCGCCGAAGCAAACCTTCGCCTTGTCGTTTCGATCGCGAAGCGTTACGTAGGCCGGGGCATGCTGTTCCTCGATTTGATTCAAGAAGGTAATATGGGCTTGATCAAAGCGGTCGAGAAGTTCGATCACGATAAGGGCTTCAAATTTTCCACCTATGCGACATGGTGGATTCGCCAAGCGATTACGCGGGCGATTGCCGACCAAGCGAGAACGATTCGGATTCCGGTACATATGGTAGAGACGATTAACAAGCTGATTCGCGTATCGCGCCAGCTGCTGCAGGAGCTTGGTCGTGAGCCGACTCCGGAAGAAATCGCCAAAGAGATGGACCTGAGTACGGATAAAGTTCGGGAAATTATGAAGATCGCACAAGAGCCGGTTTCGCTGGAGACACCGATCGGGGAAGAGGACGATTCGCATCTGGGCGATTTTATCGAGGATCAGGAAGCGCTCGCTCCATCCGACGCGGCGGCTTACGAGCTGCTGAAGGAACAGCTGGAGGACGTACTGGATACGTTAACCGAGCGGGAGGAGAACGTGCTGCGTCTGCGCTTCGGACTTGACGACGGGCGGACCCGTACGCTGGAGGAAGTCGGCAAGGTGTTCGGCGTAACGCGCGAACGGATTCGACAGATTGAGGCGAAGGCACTGCGCAAGCTGCGTCACCCGAGCCGGAGCAAGCGATTGAAGGATTTCCTTGAATAAGGTGGAACAGGACGCCTCCAGGCGCATGGGTGCATGCGGCCGGGAGGCGTTTTTTACCCCTACAGTTTCCAGTTCCGCACGCCGATAATGTAGGTAAGGAAGGTGAGCCGAATGGATGCGGATAAGAAAGTGATCGTAGTGAAAGAAATCGAACAGTGGCGGCGAAGCAAGCTGCTGCCTGAGCAATACTGTGATTTTCTATTGAATCTATATGCGGATAACGCGGATGCCGGATCGTCAGACCGAACGGTGCTGGGCATGTCGTCGTCGGCCATAGCGAACAGCTCCTGGAAGGGCTGGCTGCTGGCCCTTGGCGTCATTGGCTTTACACTAATAATTGGTCTTAATTTTAACTCTTTTGCCATATCATTGCAAATCGGTATTGCCGTGCTTGTGCTGCTCTGCTGCTATACGTTTGCATATCGGTTTCGAGCGGGTAACCCGCTTATTCCGAATGCGCTTGTCGGGATAGGCTCTTTATTTTTGCTTGTTGTCGGTGTATATTTGTTGAAGCTGAACCAAATTACGGAACCTTCAGCTTATGTAGGATACATTGCCGGGACTAGCTCCGTCTGGCTGCTCACCGGATTGACCGGGCGCATGCCGATCTTTCACTTTAGCGGGTGGATGGGGCTTATCGGCTGCTATGCTTGGGTGCTGAACGACAAGCTGGGCGAGCTTGCCTTCGTGCCGCTGCAGCTCAGCTGGCTGCCGCTGTGCGTGCTGCTGATCTGGTCGGGCTGGCTGCTGCACCAGCGGGCCAAGCGGGCCGGGGCCATCTTGTTCCTTGTAGGCTGTCTGGTTTGGCTTGTGCCGGAAGTGTATGGCTTTATTCTGCCGGTCGATTTGCCTAACCAACAGCTGCAAGCGCTGCTGATCGGCAAAATTGCGGCAGCCGCCGCGTTCTTGTTTCTCCTGCGAAAAAAATGGATAGAATGGGTTGCATGACTACAATGATCAAATTATCGAATCGGTTACAACAAATCGCCGACTTGGTGCCGAAGGGCGCCAAGCTGGCGGACATCGGCTCCGATCATGCCTTGCTGCCGTCATATTTGGCTGAGCGGGGCATGATTGCTTTTGCCGTGGCCGGAGAAGTGAATGAGGGACCGTTCCAGGCGGCGGTCAAGCAGGTGCGTGAAGCCGGCCTGACGGGCCGGATCGAAGTCAGGCTGGGTGACGGGTTATCTGTTCTAAAGCCGGAGGAAGTGGATTGCATTACGATAGCCGGCATGGGCGGGGCGCTGATCGTATCAATTTTGACGGCCGGTCTGGATAAGCTTGCAGGCGTCCGGACGCTCGTCCTTCAGCCTAATGTCGGCGAGGATACGGTCCGCCGCTGGCTTCTGGAGCACGGCTGGTTTCTCGCCAAGGAGCATATTTTGGAGGAAGACGGCAAAATTTACGAGGTGCTGACAGCGCTGCGAACCTCCGAGGCGGACCGCGCCAACGAAGAGCTTTACGAGCCCCGGGTGTTGCGGCCGGATTTGGTCGTGGATAAAGAGCGGCTGCTTCAGATGGGTCCGTATTTGCTGGACCAAGGCTCCGACGTATTTATTCACAAATGGATGCTGGAGCTGGAGAAGCTGGAGCGGATTTGCAAGCAGCTGTCCCAGTCCGCGGCGGAGGCGTCCCGGGCGAAGGAGGACGAGCTGCGGCGGTTCATTCGAGAGACGGAGGAGGTGCTGTCATGCTTGTCAAAGGCCAAACGGTAATTCAGCTGTTTGAAGCTTGGTGTCCGAAGCATATCGTGGCCATGCCCGACGACAAAATCGGACTCCAGCTCGGCACGCTGCAGAAGGAAATTACGGGCATTTTGACGGCGCTGGACGTAACGGAGGAGGTTGTCGAGGAAGCGATTCGCATCGGCGCCAATCTGATTATTGCCCACCATGCGATCATTTTCCGGCCGCTTGCTCATATTCAGACGGATACGCCTGCAGGACGGTTATATGAGAAGCTGATCAAGCACGACATTGCCGTTTATATTGCCCATACGAATTTGGATGTAGCGGACGGCGGCGTCAACGATATGCTGGCCGATGCGCTGGGCATCCAGGTTAAAGGGCATCTCGAGGACGTCCATACGGAGAAGCTGAAGAAGCTGGTCGTATTCGTGCCGGAAAGCCATCATCAGCGCGTGCTGGACGCTCTGTTTCAGGCTGGAGCCGGGTGGATCGGCAACTACAGCCACTGCTCCTTCAACATTCCGGGAACGGGCACGTTTCTGCCGCAGGAGGGGGCGAAGCCGTTCATCGGACAGGCAGGCAAGCTGGAGCGGGCGCAAGAGGTACGGGTGGAGACGATCGTGCCGGAAAGCATTGAACGGCGGGTCGTGCAAGCGATGCTGAAAGCTCATCCTTACGAAGAAGTTGCGTATGACCTGTACCCGATGGACCTGAAGGGACGCACTGTCGGCATCGGACGGTTCGGCACGCTACCCGAGCCGGTTACGCTGGAGAAGTTCATCGGGCAGGTGAAGCGTGCGCTCGACGTACCGTTCGTTCGCGTCATCGGCGATCCCGGGCAAACGGTCCGCAAGGCTGCCGTATTGGGCGGCTCCGGAGCCCGTTATGTGCGCCGTGCGCAGTTTGCAGGAGCCGATGTACTCGTTACCGGCGATATCGATTACCATACGGCTCACGACGCGCTGGCGGCCGGTATGGCGATCATCGATGCGGGCCACAACATCGAGAAAATTATGAAGCGCGGCGTCGCCGATGTGCTGCGCGCCAAGCTGGAGGTAGCCGGATATTCGACGCCGGTCACGCCTTCCGCCGTATCCACCGAAGTCTTCCAGTTCATGTAACGATTAGCGGTTGTAATCGTCGGCCGCGTCCTGTATACTAGCAACTAGTTTCGGAAAGTTTGACAGACAATCGCTGGCGGCTTCGGCCGCGAGAGGAAAGTCCGGGCTCCATAGGGCAGGGTGCTGGATAACGTCCAGTCAGCGCGAGCTGAAGGAAAGTGCCACAGAAATGGACCGCCGATGGCGCCGCAAGGCGCACAGGCAAGGGTGGAACCGTGGTGTAAGAGACCACGAGGGACGCTGGTGACTTCGTCCCTGGTAAACCCCACTTGGAGCAAGACCTAAGAGGAACGCAGTCCGCTTCGAGCGGACAGCCCTTGCCCGGGGCGCGTTCGGGTTGGTCGCTGGAGCCGTGCAGTAATGTACGGCCTAGATAGATGATTGTCGCTTCAATGGTGGCAGGGTTAACCCCCGTTACGACCACCGGAAGTACAGAACCCGGCTTACGGCAAACTTTCCACGACTGCTAACAACAACAAGCAGGCCGCCTGCAGCATACGCTGCAGACGGCCTTTTGGCATTTATGGAGCACTGCTACTTGACGCTAGCCGCCGTGAACTTGGTTGCCGCCGCTTCGATTTGACGCGCCGCCCATTTCGGCCAGTAGGTCATGGAATATTTGGACTGCTCGGCCATCTGTACCGCTTTGACGACATCGATTAAGCCATAGCCGAAGTAGGCGTCTTTACCCGGCGTTCCGATATCTCTGGCGGATTGACGCATGATGTCCATCACTTCGGTGTTTTTCAGAAGCGGGTTCGTCGAACGGATCAGCGCCGCCAGCGCGGTTACGTGCGGGCACGCCATCGATGTTCCGGACAAGGCCGCGTATTGGTTGTGCGGATACGTACTGGCGATGCTGACGCCCGGCGCCGCGACATCGATATAATCGCCGTAGTTCGAGAACGCGGCCTTGTTGTTGTTGGAGTCCGTGGCCGCTACGGCGAACACCTCCGGGTACGCCGCCGGGAAGCCGGGACGCTCCGTGTTGTCGTTGCCGCTTGCGGCAATCAGCACGACGTCATGGTCGTACGCATACCTTATCGCGTCGTGCAGAAATTGCGCATCCGCGTAATTGCCCAGACTCATATTGATTACTTTCGCCCCGTGATCCGTAGCCCAGATGACGCCCTGCGCAACGGCGTACGTCGATCCGGATCCGCTCGAGTCCAGCACCTTGACGGGCATAACCGGATTGTACCAGGTCATGCCGGCGACGCCGAGCCCATTGTTGACGAGCGCCGAGATGACACCGGCTACGTGGGTTCCATGACCGACATCGTCAAGCGGATCGGTGTCCGGGTTCACAACGTTGTACCCGGTCAAGAGATTGCCCTGCAGATCGGAATGGTGAATGTCGACCCCCGTATCGACGACGGCGACCGGGACGTTCTTATCTCCCTTGTTGACCGCCCAGCCTTGGTTTGTATCCGTGATAGGCAAGTTCCACTGATAACGGGCGTACAAATAGTCGTTCGGCTGCAGGGACGCTTCACTGCCGCTCATGTCGGTCTCGGTTTTCATGATTACATCGTTCGTCACATAGAAGAAATGCGGCTCCGCATAGGCCACGTCCCATTTACGGAAATAGTTCATCAAATCTTTGGCTTCCAGCCGCTCGGCGCGGAAGACGTACGTATATCCAAGCTTCCGGTAGGAGGCTGCACCGATTTCACGCTGTATTTGACGCAGCTGGTCTTCGGACGGCGTGTTGTTAAAGCGAACGACGACTTCATTTTCATGGTAATGGCTTGTCCCCGCCGAATCGTCGGGCTTCTGAACCGCTTTGTCCCGCAAAGTAGCCGCGTCGGCGGATTGAATCTTCGGATGCGACTCGATCGGGAATTGCTGCAGCCTTAAATTTTTCCGCTGATGATCGGCGACGTGAGCCAAAATTTCTTGATGAACGAGGCCGATCAGCACGCCGCTGCCGTCCGGAGAAGGCTGCCCAAGGACAAAATAGGCTTCTTCACCTTTACGGATTTTGGGCGACTGGTACGATTCGCCTCGCTTCGCGGCATCTTTGGCAGCCTGCATGTACGTCCGGGCCGCTTCCTCCACACCGCCGTCGACGGCTCCGGCTGCTGTCCCTTCTTCGAGCGCCTGCTCCTTGCCGGACCAAATTAACCGGTCCATATGCCCGTGCTCGGAACGGAGCCGCTCCAGTACCGTCTTGGCGGCTTCGCCGGACTTGCCCTGAAGCTCCGCCGCGCCGGTGCGGAAGTCGAGTGCGCACTGGGTGCGGCACAGCTCGTCGGTTCGCTCGATATCCTGATTGACCAGAAGCTGCTTTTGGCTCGTCTCCGCCATAGGCTGGACCTGGTAATCTTGAGGATGCTGGCGATACACTGCGAGCAGCACGCCGAATACGGCAGCCAGCGCGAACGACAACACATATCTCCACATAGGAAACCTCCTGGGGAGCTTCGCTGAAAGCTCGATTGTCATCTTGATTTGCACTTAGGGTTATTTACTGGGAAATGATTTATGCACCTAGAGATTGAAGTTATTTTATGGTACGATATGAAGAGCGATGGTTGTTATTGAAGGAGGTCTTTTGGATATGGCTGTATTCAACGTAAAAAATACTTGTGAATCTACCCGCACGAAGCTGAAGGAAGCCATTGCCAAACTCGAGCTGTTCTTAAACTCGCATGCCTTATCGCAATTGAATGTAGAGAACGATCCGGCCATGGACGAGTTTTATCGTGGATATTTGTCCGACGCTCGCCACTTGCTCGTATTTTGCGAAGTTGCTTATGAGAAAATCGGCGTATCGCTGCGACGTCCGAACTTTAACGTCGATTATGCCGAACGCACGTTGTACGACGTGTATCATAACTGCGTCAGCAATTTCTTCTACCCGAAGAATGAGTGCTACTCCGAAGACGGCCGATATGCGTATACTGGACAAGATGCGATCCGCTTCCGGAAGAAGCCGTCCCGCGAAGTGCGCGACCTGACGGTCGAGCTGTCCAAGATTTTCGAAGAGCTGCGCGAGGATTTGTCTTATTACGAGACGGACTATATTACTCAGAAGAGAATGCAGGGCGAACGGGTGTAATACCGATACGGTTTGGCGCCTAATGGTGAGAGAAGAGATGCGATAGAGCATCTCTTTTCTTTATGGCGATATAACAACTTCCGCTTGACGCGGTCGCTCATCTTTAAAATACTCCGATGGGTGTTTTTCTTATTTTTAACCTCAGCGGTAAGGAGCGTGCACACGAATGTCGGATCGTCGGTCGGCTTTGGAGCAATGCGCGAAACAGCTTATTGTTTGGAACCAGCATCCGAGCGGCAGCTATGTGGCTTGCCCTTTGTTTGCGAATTACGCTTACGGCTGGTTACGGGACGGTACGTTCATCGCATACGCGATGGATCTGTCGGGAGAGTATGAGAGCAGCGAGCGGTTTTACGGCTGGGTGGATCGGGTGCTGAGCCGGAAAGCGGACATCGTGGAAAAGCTGCTCGCCAAAAAAGAAGCCCAGCAGTGGATCGACCGCAGCGAGTTTCTCGGAACCCGGTTTCACTTGGATGGGCGGGACGATGATGGGGAGTGGGGACATTTTCAGCTCGATGGCTACGGCACTTGGCTCTGGGGGCTTACCCAGCACATTCGCTTGACGGGGCGTACGGAGCTGCTGGACCGGTTCCGCGGCTCGATCGAGTTGACGCTTCGCTACGTCACGGCGTTCTGGCCCTGGCCGAATTTCGACTGCTGGGAGGAAAATCCAGATTATGTGCATCCTTCGACGCTGGCGTGCTTATACGGCGGGTTAATGGCAATCGGCGAGCTGGAGGGGCGGGGCGATCTGCTGGAGACGGCGGAGGAAATAAAACGATTCTTGGCCGGAAACTGTGTACATAACGGTACCTTTGTCAAATCGGTCGTTCACCGCGATGGAAGCTGGCAGCCGGTACTGCCCGGTGTGGACGCTAACTTGATGTGGCTTGTAGAGCCGTTCCGCGTATTCGAGCCCGGCGAGCCCGTGATGGAAGCTACGCTGGAGCGGATTCGGAACGAATTGGTTCGTGATGGCGGTATGCATCGTTACGTGGAGGATACGTATTACGGGGGAGGTTCGTGGCTGCTGCTGACCGGCTGGTACGGCTGGGTGCTTGCGGGCCTCGGCGACCTGGACGGCGCCGCGCGTTGCCTGGCATGGATGGAAGATCATGCGGATGAGCTCGGACGGCTGCCGGAGCAAGTGCCGGTAGGGCTGCTGCACGAGGAAGCTTACAGGGACTGGCAGACTCGCTGGGGCGAGCCTGCGGTGCCTTTGCTGTGGTCGCATGCGATGTACTTAGTACTATCTGCTAATTTGAAACGGGCATAGGGCGGGCCGGTATCGCGCACTCTACGAAAGGGGTGATAACGATGCCGAAACCATTAGTGAAATGCTCCGTTTCGAATTGCACGTTCTGGAATGAAGGCAACAAATGTGGGGCCGATGCGATTATGATCGATGTTGACGCTCATGCGAAAGTCGATTATAATGCCGAATTTGCCGGTGAATCGTTCGATTCCGCTCACCAGGATACGGCGAACACGTCGTCCACAACTTGCTGTCACACCTTTAAGCCCAAACAATAGCCGTAACGTAAGGAGCGTACAAGCATGAACTCCGATCATGAACAAAGCGAATCTCCTTCCGTCTACGGCCGCAAGCAGTTCGAGCGGGAGGCAAGCGTCGGGGGAGCCCGCGACGAGGAGTACGCTTCCGAGCTGACGCCTACCTTACCGGGAACGGCCGTGCAGCGGGGAGAAGCGATGCGGCGTTATGACACGCCCCGCATTCCCGTGGCCCAGGAGGGGACGGCCGGCGTGCGTGCTGCTGCCGATGCGGAGACTCGGCGAGGCGATGGCGATGGCGATGCATTAGCCGCCATCGGCGCTCTGGTGGAGGATGACGAGAATGTCGCTACCCGGAATAAGTCACTGGGGATCGCGGCACTTGTTCTCGCAGCGATCTCGCTGTTTTTTCTTCCTGCCGTATTGGGGCCCGCTTCGATCGTCGTCGGGTTTGCCGCCTTCGTTAGGGGCAACCGGACGCTGGGCGTATGGTCGATGGCGCTCGGTTTGCTGGCTGTCGCCGCTTATTATGTTCTTGTGCCATACTACACGTAATTTGAACTGTTGCTGCATTAAGCCACTCGTTCCTCTGTCTGAGGATCGAGTGGTTTTTCGACGTTATCGGCCATTTACCGCATATTTCCCTGTAGTCAAATTGTCCCAAAGCGTGTAAAATGGAGTCGTACATAGGCGCATGGTGCGCCCGGCTGGAGGACGAACCTGTGAATGTCAATGCGACTACGCTGAAACAATTGCTGCAGCTGCAGCTGCTAAATACAATGGAATTGATTACGTCCGGCCAGCATGCCGCAGCGGCTTCCTCGGACGACGATTTTGCCGGCCTCCTGCAGACGATGCTTGAGCAGACCGGCGGTTCGGGTGCTGAAGCTTCATCCGCGGACGGCAACCCGCTGGCTTCGCTCGCGGCGCTTGGCGGCGGAGCGATGAATACGCTGGCCGGTTTCGGAGCTGGCGGTTTAGCTGCCGGGACCCTGCCAGCGGCTTACCGTTCGGCTGCGGCATATACTGCATACAACAAACAAGCACTGCGCAGTGAAGCGGGAAATTCGACGGGCGGCGGCCATTCATCCGGCTACGATGACCTGATCGCTTACAACGGTTCCCGTTTCGGGGTGGACACGAGCTTGATTAAAGCGGTCATCCATCAGGAGTCGTCGTATAACCCGAATGCGGTATCGCATGCGGGGGCCAAAGGACTGATGCAGCTCATGGACGGCACTGGTGCGGGCTTGGGTGTAACGGATCCGTTCGATCCGGGGCAAAATGTCCGGGCGGGAACGCAGTTCTTGTCCGGTCTTCTGCGGAAGTACAACGGGAACGAAGGAGTCGCTCTCGCCGCTTACAACGCCGGACCGGGCCGGGTCGATCGGCTAGGCATTCGTACCGATGCGGATTTGGCGGCGAAGCTCGGGCAGCTGCCTAAAGAAACCCAAAATTACGTGCAGCGCGTTCTGTCGCTGAAGGATCAATATACAGCAGCATCGATGAGCTGATCTCCTCTGGAGGTCGGCTTTTTTATTGGCAAATTTCTGAGGGGATAAGGCTGAGACTCCGGCGAACGAAGGGATGGCGGATTCTCGCGGCGTTCATTGCATGGATTTCAATGAATGATTGACAATAACGGATTTCGAAGGCGGTATCGGGTGAGAATATCGCAATGGAGGCATTCAACAATAATAACGCCTTGAAAATCGTTTCATTAAGTTATATCCGCGTATAGCGATGTGCATTGTGTATAGTTCATTTTCAAACGGTACAATCCGTCGGGTACGCCAGTAGCTTGTATTCATCCCGCATATGCGCTTAAATAAAGGGCAGAAGGCGAAAGGATGATGAAAGCGATGCTGTATTTGGATTACGCGGCGACGACGCCTCCTTACCCGGAGGTCATCGACGCGGTACGCGAAGTGATGGCCTCCTATTACGGAAACCCGTCCTCGATCCATCGAGTAGGCATAGAGGCGGAACGGCTTGTCATACAATCTAGAGAGACGATTGCGAACCTACTGCGAGTGAAGCCCGGCGAGATCGTCTTCACCTCCTGCGGGACGGAAAGCAACAATTTGGCGATCAAGGGGGCGGCGCTGGCGGCGGGGAAAGGCAAGCATCTGATCACGACGCCGATCGAGCATGCTTCCGTCAGCGAAGCGATGCGGCAGCTGGAGCGGCAGGGCTACCGCCTTACCGTCGTGCCGGTGGACGAAAGCGGAGCGGTCCGGCTGGACAAGCTAAAGGAGGCGCTCTGCGACGATACGATCCTGGTCAGTGTTATGCATGTCAATAATGAGATGGGCCGCATACAGCCGATCGCGGAAGTCGCCCGCATGCTGAAGGCCTATCCGAAAGCGCTGCTTCACGTAGACGCGGTGCAGGGCGTCGGCAAGCTGCCGGTTTTCCCGGCCGAGCTGGGCGTCGATCTGCTCAGTGCCTCGGCTCACAAATTCAGAGGTCCTAAAGGTGTAGGGTTCTTATATCGTCGCGAAGGTGTCAGACTGGAGCCGCTGCTGGCCGGAGGCGGTCAAGAGCATGGAGCCCGTTCGGGAACGGAAAATGTGCCGCTCATCGTCGGTATGGCGAAGGCGCTGCGGATGGCGACCTCCCGACTGGACGAAGCGATTCGCCGTAAAGAGGCGTTTCGACGCATTGTAGCGGACGGTATCGGGCACATTCCCGGACTGCAGTTAACCGGCCCGGCCGACGGAACCGGTATGGCTCCGCATATTGTGCATTTGACGTACCCGGGGATGAAATCCGAGGTCGTCGTGCATGCACTGGAGAAGCGCGGTATGTATATCTCGACAAGATCCGCTTGCTCTTCCGGCGAAGAGAAGCCGAGCACGACACTGGAGGCGATGGGCTTCGACCGTTCGCGGGCCGTCAGCGGACTCAGGATCAGCTACCCCGAGGATTACACGGAGGAGGATGCGAGACGGTTTGTAGCGGCGCTTGCCGAAACGGCCCTCGAGCTTCGTCCGATGCTCCAGCAGGTGCGGACAGGGAGGCGATCATGATGAAGCCGGACGTTGTCATCGCCCGTTTCGGAGAGCTGACGCTCAAGGGACGCAACCGCGCGCGCTTTGAGAGGCGCGTGCTGCACCAATTGAAGGCACTGCTCGAGCATGTGCCGGGCATCAGGTTTACGCCTGAATTCGGACGCATTTACATCGAGCTGAACGGAGAGCCGACGGAGTCCGTTGCCGCCGCTCTGGACAAAGTGTTCGGCCTATACTCGTACAGTCCCGCTTATACGGCGGAGCTGGACTTTGACGCGATCCGCAGCAAAGCGGCGGAAATCGTCGCCGGATTGCCCCGGCGTCCGGAGACGTTCAAGGTATCCGTACGCCGTGCCAACCGTTCTTTCCCATACGACTCGCAGCAAATGAACTACCTGGTCGGCGGTTACGTGCTGGAGCATGTTCCGGGACTTACGGTCGATGTGCGCAAGCCCGACACGGAGCTGCATATTGAGCTGCGGGAAACGAGAGCGCTCCTCTACACCGACATCGTCGAAGGGGCCGGCGGCTACCCGTACGGCTCGAACGGTAAGGCGGTGCTGCTGCTGTCGGGCGGCATCGACTCGCCGGTTGCCGGCTGGATGGCGATGCGGCGCGGTCTGGAGCTCGAAGCGGTGCATTTCCACAGCTTTCCGTATACGAGCGAAAGAGCGAAGCAGAAGGTCGTCGATCTCGCACGCGTTCTGGCGCAATATTCCGGCGATATCAAGCTGCACATGGTGCCGTTTACGGAGCTGCAGACGAAGGTGCATCAAGCCTACAACGATAATTTGCTCGTGACGATCCTGCGCAGAGCGATGCTGCGCATTGCCGAGAAGGTGGCGGAGCGGGAAGGGGCGCAGGCGCTTGTAACCGGGGAAAGCCTCGGACAAGTGGCGAGCCAAACGCTGCCCGGCTTGAACGCGTCCCGCCGCGCGGTGCAGCTGCCGATCCTGCAGCCGCTGATCATGACCGACAAAAGGGACATCATTCGTCTCGCGGAGGACATCGGTACCTTCGGCATATCTTCACTGCCGTATGAGGATTGCTGCACGCTGTTCGTCCCGCCGTCGCCGAGCACCAACCCGAATATGCGGGTCGTCGAAGCGATCGAGCGCAATATGCCGTGGCTGCCCGACCTGATCGACAAGGCGGTACAGGAGACGGAGACGCTGCGCATTACGGCGGGTCGCAAGGACGAGCACGCGCATTTATTTTAACAATTAACGGCTCACCGGATAAGGCGAAAGGAGACGAGGTCGCGTGGATTTGCTCCTATTTGGCCTGCTTTTCTTGAAAATTATGATGATTAACATCGTGCTGAGCGGAGATAATGCGGTCGTCATCGCGATGGCCAGCAAAAATTTGCCGCTAGCCCAGCGCAAGCAAGCGATTTGGTGGGGGACGTCCGGCGCCGTCGGTCTGCGGCTGCTGCTGACGCTGCTGGCGGTTGCCGTGCTCAAGGTTCCGTATATACAAGCGGTGGGGTCTCTGCTGCTGCTGTGGATTGCGGTAAAGCTGCTGAACGAGGACGAAGGCCACGCCCAAATTAAAGAGGCGTCGTCGCTGCCGAAGGCGATATGGACAATTATTCTTGCCGACTTGGTTATGAGTCTGGATAACGTACTGGCGATCGCGGCGGCGGCTAAAGGCGACATCGGCGTCATTATGCTCGGGATCGGTCTGAGCGTTCCGCTCATCGTATGGGGCAGTACGATCGTCATGAAGCTGCTGCAGCGTTATCCGGTTCTGATTTTCTTAGGCGCAGCTATTTTGGGGTATACGGCGGGCGAAATGTTCGTCAAGGATGAAAGCATGCAGCGCCTGTTCATTACGGAAGGGTCCAAGCTTCATCATCTTATACCGCTCGCGTCGACGTCCCTCGTCCTGCTGGCCGGACTGATTAAACGGCTGATCCCGAGGAGGGCGTAACGGCGCCGCCTGCGGCTAGTAATTTTCTCCAAGTTACGCTACACTAAGTGTAGAAGCTTGTCGAACTACCGGGCGAAAGCAGCCGGCTATACGGCCGGCCCGCCCGTTTACGTTCGGCTCCGGGAGGGATTACGATGTCACGTAACAACATGTCTGTCGGGTTGCTGCTTATCGTTATCGCTGTTGTGCTGCTGTTAGGAAAGCTGGGAGTATTCGGTTTTATCGGCGGCTTGCTTTGGCCGTTGCTAGTGATCGCTGCCGGAGCGGGGCTGCACATGCTTTATTTTAACCGGACGGTTCCCGCTGCGGCGCTTATTCCGGGCGGCATGCTCGTCATTTACGGGCTGATGTTCATGTTCTGCAACGTATTCGGCTGGGGCGCGATGTCGTTCCTGTGGCCGGGATTCATTCTCGGTATTGCCGTAGGGCTGTATGAGATGTACTTCTTCGATCGGCGCGAAAGAACGGCGCTTACGGTGTCAATCGTGCTGGCTGTCTTGGCGGGGGTGCTCTTCACCTTCACGGTTATAGCGAAATTAGGGGTGTATTTCATCGCCGCCGTACTGCTGATTGCCGGGCTGCTCCTGATTTGGCGCCGTCCTCGCGTATGGTAGCTGCGGGCAAACTTGCATTTTGTTGAAATGGCGCGTATAATGAACATAAATATATAGAAAGCAAGCGTCGGAATTCAGTCCGGCGCTTATTTCATGAAATGGAGAGGAATCGTATTTCTATGCATGCAAGAGATAAAATCCGCAATATCGCCATCATCGCCCACGTCGACCATGGCAAAACTACTCTCGTTGACAAGCTCCTTCAGCAATCGGGCACGTTCCGCGAGAATGAGGCTGTCCAGGAACGCGCGATGGACTCCAACGATCTGGAGCGCGAGCGCGGTATTACGATTCTAGCGAAAAATACAGCCATTCAGTATAAAGATTACTTCATCAACATTGTGGATACTCCAGGACACGCCGACTTCGGCGGCGAGGTGGAGCGCATTATGAAGATGGTGGACGGCGTTCTGCTCGTCGTCGACGCCTTCGAAGGCACGATGCCGCAGACGAAGTTCGTACTGCGCAAAGCGCTCGAAGCAAACCTGACGCCGATCGTCGTCGTCAACAAGATCGACCGTCCGAACGCACGACCTGCGGAAGTGCTGGACGAAGTGATCGACTTGTTCATCGAGCTTGGCGCTACGGACGAACAGCTTGATTTTAAAGTGGTCTATGCTTCCGGTCTGATGGGCACGTCGTCTCTGGAGCAGGACGCTTCCAAGCAGGAGCCGACGATGGAGGCGCTCTACGAAACGATCGTGGAGCATATTCCACACCCGACGGAGAGCACCGAGGAGTCACTGCAGTTCCTCGTTACGTTGATGGACTACAACGAATATCTTGGCCGGATCGGCATCGGCCGCGTCAACCGCGGTATTATTAAAGCCGGTCAGTCCGTCGCTGTCATTAACCGGGAAGGCGTTACGAAGCAGGCGCGCATTGAGAAGCTGTTCGGCTTCCAGGGCTTGAAGCGAATTGAGATCGAACAGGCGGGCGCGGGCGACATCATCGCGATCGCCGGTATTAAGGAAATCAACATCGGAGAAACGATCGCCGATCCGCAAAACCCGGAGGCGCTGCCGGTTCTGAAGATCGACGAGCCGACGCTGCAGATGACGTTCCTCGTCAACAACTCGCCGTTCGCCGGCCGCGAAGGCAAGTGGGTGACGTCCCGCAAGCTGCGCGAGCGTCTGTTCAAGGAGCTGGAAACGGACGTGGCGCTGCGCGTCGAAGAAACCGATTCGCCGGATGCGTTCATCGTATCGGGGCGCGGCGAGCTTCACCTGGGCATCCTGCTCGAGAATATGCGCCGTGAAGGCTTCGAGCTGCAAGTATCGAAGCCGGAGGTTATCATTAAGGACATCGACGGCGTGAAAAGCGAGCCGATCGAAAGACTGCTCATCGACCTGCCGGAAGAGAGCATGGGCGCGGTAATGGAATCGCTCGGCACCCGCAAAGCCGAGATGGTCAACATGATCAACCACGGCAACGGCAACGTGCGGATCGAGTTCCTGATCCCGGCGCGCGGACTGATTGGTTACCGAACGTACTTCTTGACGTTGACAAAGGGCTACGGCCAGATGAACAGCGCGTTCGATTCGTACGGTCCTTACCAGGGCAGCGGCGTAGGCGGACGCCACGAGGGCGTGCTCGTCGCATCCGAGAACGGCACGGCGACGACGTACGGCATTTTGTCTGTTGAAGACCGCGGCATTCTGTTCGTAACGCCGGGTACGGAAGTGTACGAGGGCATGATCGTCGGCGAGCACAACCGCGACAACGACATCATCGTTAACATCTGTAAGGAAAAGGCGCTGACGAACATTCGCTCGGCCTCCAAGGACGATACGGTCCGCATGAAGACGCCGCGCATCTATACACTGGAAGCTGCGCTGGAATATTTGAACGACGACGAGTATTGCGAAATTACGCCAAAATCGATCCGTCTGCGCAAAAAAATTCTCAACAAGAGCGAGCGGGAGCGAGCTGAGAAGAACCGCAGAATGGCGGAATCGAACGTATAATTGTAGGATAGGGGGTGCCCCCGAACATGACCGATTGGCTTCGTGAACATACCCTGATTACGTACATCTTGATTTTCGTCATGGTGGCTTACGTATATCATAAAGTGTTCGCTACGAGAAAGCTTCCGCTGTTGAAGCTGCTGCTTGTTTACGCAGCGATGGCTTTCGGCTGCTATATACTGTTGATTTTCCAAATCTTCGGATTGCCGATCGTGCTATGTATTGCAGTCGCATTGCTGCTTATGCTGATGACCGGTGTAAGAGCGTATGCGGAGAAGCGGCAAAACCGCAACGCTTCATCCCAATCGCAAAAATAAGGACTACGGAGCAGGAGGTGACGGCATGCCGCAATTGTGGTTATGTCCGATTCGCACCGACGAGCCCGTCACGATAGGCGCAGATCGAATGACCGTAGAAGCCGATTCGCCGGAATGGATGACATTCCGGCAGTCGCTTCACGCCGTTCATCCGCGCCTATTGCCGCTATTTAAGGCGGATCTGCTGCTTGCGGATGACGAGGACGGTAGGGAAGCTTGTGGTGGCCGGGAGGAAGATGCCGCGGTGAGCTTGGCCGCCGGCGGGGAGATCGTGCTGGACGAGCGTCACGACATGCCGTTATCCCATTGCGCCGAAGCGTTTCTGGACCGGCTGCTCACTCCGCAGGAAGCGCTGAGCCTCTGGGCTTCCGCTGCGCAGCCGCCTCAAGGCGTTTGGAGCGAGCTGCTCTTGGCATGGTGGGGCCGGGGCCTGAGTCCGATTTTACTGGCACAACGATAGGTGAACACGACGACGATTCGATATGGGGAGCTGAACCGCATGAAATTACAAGATGCGCTGTTTAACTGGCTGCAAATTCGCATTGTCGCGGAAGCGCGTCCGGACGACCGGGCTGCGATGGATACACGCGACTTTTTCGAACAGATTTTGCGCGAGGACCATCATTTGTCGCATTTCGAAGTCAGTCGTGTCGATGAGACGATGATTCATATTCGCTACACCGCGGATGGAACAACGAAGCTGCAAATGTTCGACCGCGAGCAGGCGGAGCAGCTGCTGGCCGATATCGAAGCGAATCCGAAATATAACTAAGTGAATAGTCAAAAACTCCTCGCCGTTAAGGGAGGAGTTTTTTGTTTCATTTCAAATTATTTATGCTATCCTTACGCTACCGGAACGATTCCTTTTCGGCGGTGAGAAGTAACTCATTTGGGATAGCGCCCACTATAGTTGTAATTGAACTTCTGGTAAGTTGTAATTTATTACTATTTAGGATTTGAGTTGTGAAAATTTGTGCGCTAATAACCCTTATGTTATTTTGAATCTCGGCGAGTCTTTGATCGAGATAGATAACACGGACGCCCCGGTTAAGCAGTTTGGAACGAATATTCTCATAGTGATCCTCAGCTGTTTTCAAATTATCGAAAGCAGAAAAGATAAAAATTGACTGATTTCAACCGGCTTCCGACAATCCTCTTAAGTTATGCTCAGTCATAGATAGTGCATCCTTAAACCTGGTATAGTTGGATTGGTCAGCTGTTGTTAATTCTTCAGGTTTCATTAAAAAATAAACTAATAGGCCATTACAGACAAGCGACAAAATGATAAGTAGTATGAATATTGGATTTTTTCTCATCTTTAAATTACCGTGTGGACGGTCCCAGCCGTCCCCGTCCATAAGTAAGTATTATTAATTGAATTAGCATATCTGACATAATATTGTATTCTTCCTTGTGGTGCAAATCATAACTAAAATTATATCTAATTTGTTGTTATCTGGATAATGAATCGTAACACTGCAATCATTCTCAAACAATGAGTCTCGGCAGGTATGTTCAATGGATCCAGGATACACCCGTTACTCACCTCGATCATAAAATTTGCCTCGGGTGACATAACCGATTTCCCCTTGAGATAAAATAGGGATAAACCCGCTGATGAGATATCGTAGCTACCGCTAGGCTGTTGGATGTAGATGCTTGGTCCTGCCTGTGATATACTCGAAGTGTGGGGATGATTTGCCTGTACTAGACTTTTCTCTATCAGGGAGGCCTTGATCCTATGGCAGAAGTCGTCACAGCTTTGTCCCAGCAACTTATCGAAGCCATGCGCAAGGAGAAGCTTATCCTGCTTGGGTCGATCGATGCGGAAACCGGTGGTCCGGCTGTGTCCGCCCTATCCTGGGTTTATGCAATGGATGAAGGCCGGGTTCGCTTCGCCCTCGATGCCCGTTCGCGTTTGATCGCTGCATTGAAAGATCAGCCACAAGTTACGCTGACGCTCATCGGAGAAGGCTCGGTACATGTCGTTTACGGCCGTTCTGCGTTCGTTACAGAGCAGCTGGAAGGAGTCCCCTTTGCGCTTGCTTGTGTCGAAGTTTCGGTGCAAAGCGTACGGGACGGCATGTTTTACGGCGCTCGCATCGTCGTGGAGCCGGAGTATGAAAAAACATACGACAAACGGGCCGCCGAGAAACTGGACGGTCAAGTGTTTGCTGCCATGAAAAAAGCCTGAGTATGCTTCTGCATACTAGGCTTTTTGTCGTAATCCGAAACAATCTGTCATTGGCCCCCATGAGGGTTATTCGAGAAATCGTTCGTCCCGCCTGAATTGGCATCTTTCGACGCATCCGGCATCGGGCGCGTCATATCGGAAGGCAGCTGAGGCATAATTCTCCCGATAATATCGGCCATCTCTTCGGCGAAGCCGATGATCGGGCGTCCTTCACGCGCTTTGTCCCGAATGCTCCGCAGCCGTTGGTCCAGATCCATGTCGGCCGTCACGATGGCGTTCGCACCGTAAGGATCTTTGTGCAGCGCTTCGGCGACAGCCAGCTTCACGGTGCCGATTTTGGATCTATCCATATCTTGCTTCACATCAATGCCGACGACTGCCATGTCCCCATACACGACACAGTTGGCGGCCTGCACGCCCGGTACGCTCATGGCCAGCTGCTCGAACCGCGCTTCAACTTCGGCGGGATTCAATATTTTCCGCTTGGCCGGGGCGGTCTGCTGGACACGAACGCCGTTTTGATTCGATGCTTGGGAGGGGGAAGCGGACTTCTGCTGCTGTTCTTGGCTGCAACCGACGAATACGGACAACATCAAAACTGCCGCTAGTAACCGTCGCACCTTCATCGTCCTTTCATTCTTGACGTCTCGCTCTTAGGTTGTCCTTTCGTGTAATAATCTATGTAATTTTTACATCCAATCGCCAAACCTGGGAGGGAGCTCGGATGAAAAAAATTTACGTGCTCGATACGAATGTGCTGCTTCAGGATCCAAATGCGATATATGCTTTTGAGGATAATGAAGTCATCATCCCGGCGGTGGTGCTGGAAGAGATCGATTCCAAGAAAAGGAATGCAGACGAGATCGGCCGGAATGCGAGGCAAGTGTCCCGGCTGCTTGACGGAATGAGAACCAAAGGAAGGCTTCATGACGGTATTCCGCTGGAAAGCGGGGGCAGTCTGAAAGTTGAGCTGAATCATAAGAGCTTCGCCAAGATGCAGGATGTGTTCGCCGAGCTGTCGAACGACAACCGTATTCTTGCCGTTGCGCTTAATTATCATACGGAAGAGCAGGAGAAGCCGGAGCCGAGGCCGGTCGTGCTGGTCAGCAAGGATACTCTTGTTCGTATCAAGGCCGACGTGCTCGGGCTTCCTGCCGAAGATTATTTGACGGATCGGATCGTGGCGGGTGCGAGCGATTTGTACCATGGGTATGTGACGATTCATGCGCATCCCGGTTTGATCGACGAGTTTTATTCGTACCGGCAGCTCAGCGTTTCGTCGCTGAATTTGGGGTACACGCTGCATCCGCACGAGTTCGTTATTTTGCGGGATGAGCTCGGAACGTCGAAATCGGCGCTGTTGAAGGTGAACGACGACGGCAAACGGCTGGAGCCGCTGTACCTTAGTAACGATCCGGTATGGGGTATCGCCGCCCGCAACGCGCAGCAGCGAATGGCGCTCGAGCTGCTTCTGAACGATGATATTCCGCTGGTGACGATGTGCGGCAAGGCGGGGACGGGGAAGACGCTGCTCACGCTGGCTGCCGGACTGATGAAGGTCGAGGATGAGCATAAGTACAAGAAGCTGCTGATCGCGCGTCCTGTCGTTCCGATGGGGAAAGATATCGGGTACTTGCCGGGCGAGAAGGAAGAGAAGCTGCGACCTTGGATGCAGCCGATTTACGACAATCTCGAGTTCTTATTCGATACGAAGAAGCAGGGGGATATCGAGCGCATCTTGGCCGGCCTCGGCTCCATTCAGGTGGAGGCGCTCACGTACATTCGCGGGCGTTCGATTCCGGGGCAGTTTATTATTATCGACGAAGCGCAGAACTTATCGAAGCACGAAGTGAAAACGATCGTCTCGCGCGTCGGCGAAGGCAGCAAGATTGTGCTGCTGGGGGATCCGGAGCAGATCGATCATCCGTATTTGGATGCGACGAGCAACGGGCTCAGCTATGTGGTCGAGCGGTTCAAGCAGGAAAATATAGCCGGACACATCACGCTGGAGCGGGGCGAGCGCTCGCATCTGGCGCAGCTGGCGGCGGATTTGCTGTAACGTTAAAAAGAGCGGTACCCTGAACGAATCAGGGTATCGCTCTTGCTTTATCGGAATTCCGCTTTACAGCCGTAGGCCGCCGCAATTCGGGCGATCAGCTCGTCGTGCTGACGATCTGCGGCGTACAGCATGCCGTCTCCGGCTGTTGGAATAGCTGCGACGAGCACCTCGCCGAGCTGCTCCAGCGCTTGCACCGGCTCAGCCTCGGGGGTGGACGTGCGGAGCGTAAAGAGCGTTACGAGATTCGCGTACAAATAGCGGTTGTCCAGCTTGGTCATGAAGCCGTAATCGTCGAACAGCGCCGTGACGGAGGTATCCTCGGGCAGCAGGAACAGCATGAACGGCTCCGTCTCCACTTTGTATTGGCGCAAGACCTCCAGCACCGCGCTCCGGTCGTCTTCCGTGCTGACGATCAGCATTTCTTTATCTCTGTCAAACAGCTGGGTTCGGCCTGCGAGCGCCTTGACGATTTGGGCATAGAAGCCGGGCAGCTTGCCTTCCGGCATCGTCATCGAAAGTCCGATTTTGTTCGTTACGGTCATCCGGCGGTTGCTCCTCTGTGTTAAAAATTGATCTTAAGACGAATAGTCAGCTTGCCTTCCTCTTGCTTAATCTGTGTCGGGATGAATAAAGCATGAAACGCCCTCGGATTCAAGCTTAGATCTACCTGCTTCTCCAGATCGCGAATGGTCGTATCGGGGAGATCCAAGCCGTTGAAGGTAAGCTTCTTTACTTGGAACTCGATCAGCCGTTTCTCCTCGTTCCATACATATACACCTTCCATGTTCAGCTCGAGATCGTCCCTCTTGCCGCCGGCTTGCAGGCCGTCTTGTACAAAGCGGAACGTCAAGTCGCGGAACAGCTCGTTCTTGCTCCTAAGGAAATCGTTCAAATCGCTGTCGGATAGTGTGAATATGGCGTTCAGTCCGTCAAAGGAAAGACGAATGCGTCCGTCAGGCGCTGCCTTCGCGGCGAGCTCGGGCAAGCTCTTCATTGTTTCGGCGAGCGCTTGGAAATACGTCCGAAACAGGGGAATGCCCTTCTGCTGCCAGGTTACGGTCACTTCTTGGATCCGCTGCATAACCGCCTTGGCTTCCTCGTTTCCGGCAAGCTGAGCGTCAAGCTCGTCCTGCAGCCGGATCAGCCTGTCGCGCTGCGCTAAATAGTCGGTTTGCGCCTGCTGCAGCTTCGACCGGGTCGCATTCAGCTCATTCTGGCGGTTCTGCAGCTCGGTACGGGCGGTCCGGAAGGCGGTAAGCTTGCGTTTATCGCTAGTTATAATCATGTCCAAATATTCAAACGTACGAATGGCGTTCTGAAACGAATCGACGGACAGCAGCAGCAGCCAGAGCGAGTCGCGCTCACCCATGTAATAGGAGCGAAGCACACGGCCGGCTTGCTGCCGCTTTGCCTCGACAAGCTTGTCCTGCGCCGCAATCAACTGCTCATTACTCGACATCTGCCCGGTTAAGGTCGCCTCTTCATTCTTCAAACGGGCCAGCTCGCGGTCGATTTCGGCAATCGTCAAGCCTTTCTGCACGAGGGCTTCGGTTCCCGGAGCCACCGTGTTCACTGAACCGCGGCTTTCATTGTCCGCGTATACGCTTACGGTATGGGTGCCGAACACGATGAGGAGCAGAAAAAATCCGATCAGCCCGTTCCGTCGCCGCTTGTCCACCGTACCGCCCCCTTAATCAAGTAACATAGCACAAATATATTCGCTGCTCCAGCCCCTCATTCTATGCAAAAAGCGCGCCCCCCAAGGAGACGCGCCTTCTGTTATTTCTTAGGCTGAAGCAGCTTCAGCACGTCCTCGAACGGTTTGGTTTTGGCCGGAACGTCCTTCTTGAA
Source organism: Paenibacillus chartarius (assembly GCF_042432825.1). Taxonomy (NCBI): domain Bacteria; kingdom Bacillati; phylum Bacillota; class Bacilli; order Caryophanales; family Paenibacillaceae; genus Paenibacillus; species Paenibacillus chartarius. The sequence goes on from NZ_JBHLWN010000117.1 coordinate 26,731, forward strand.
CTGAGGCGGCTGATTGATTTGCTCGAACGACTCGTGAAGCGTAGTGCGGTTATCGGAGACCGTACCGTCGGCGTTCTTCAGCGAATATACCAGCTCCAGCTTCTCGTCGCGTACGAAGCCTTGCTCGTCAATGAGCAGAGTCAAGTTGCTCAGCGGCTTCAGCTCCAGGCTTGTCTTGGCTTCCTTCCATTTGGCCGCCTGCTCGGGGCTGAGCAATCCGCCGGTTGTCAGCGCTTCGCCGATTTCCGGGAGCTTCGCGCTGATGACGCTGTTGATCGCCGCGGCGTTTTTCTCCGTCACCGTGACCGTAATGGCTTTGGCCGGCTTGCCGTCCGGCAGCATGACCGGGTCTTTCGCCTGTTCGAACCAGCGGGCATCGATAGCGTCGGTAAACTTGCTCCAGAGCGCCGCCGTCACTTTCGACGTGTTCTTCAAGCTATCCGGATTGAGCGGGGTTTTGCCGGGGTCTCCCAGCTTCGCCAGATCGATGGCGTAGTACTCGTCAGGCTTGTTGATCGTTGGCAAGCTGACGTACATTTTGTTATCTTTAAGAAGTACCGGAAAGGCGAACGGCGTTGCGGAGCCTTTCGGCGTAATCTTCAGATCGGTTTCGAGCTGTACGGGATCGCTGCTTTGCACGCCCGACCATTCGATGACGCTTTCTTTGAGCGAGCTCAAGACGGCTCCGGTTATCGGATTGCCGTCCGGTGCCGGTAAGCTCATTCCCAATTTCAGATCGAGGCTGCCGGCGAATTGGTACGATTTCATTTCGGCATGCTTGGCGATGGCCTGCTGAGCCGTTTGTTTGATCGCGTTATGATCGGTGCATCCGCTGAGCACCGGTACGAGGAGCGAGGCCAGAGCGGCGCTCGCCACCCATTTTGATTTCATTCCCATTTCTATTCTCCTTCCGTCATAAAACCATTCTTTATTATAACGATTCCGGTACCTTTTGTCTTTAGAGAAACATATACAGCGGAGAACCGGCCCTTAAAGGAGATCAGCAGCATGTCGGTGCAAGGCAATCGGGAACTGATTCGTTCCATCGTCGAGAGAATCCGAAACCATCCCCTTGGGGCGATTTCGTTTCGGGAATTTATGGAGCTATGCTTGTATGATGAACATCACGGCTATTATCGATCCGATCGGCTCAAAATCGGGAAGGGCGGCGACTTCTATACGTCCGCATCGGTCGGAACGGTGATGGGGGGAATACTGGCCTCGTATATCGCCTCGCAGTGGCCGCGGCTGAAGGCTGCGACGGGCGGGCTGTCGCTGGTAGAATTCGGCGGCGGCAGCGGCCGCCTGGCTGCACAGGTTATGGACGCATTGCAAGAGCGGTTCGATACCGTATATAAGTCCGCCTCACTGACGATGGTGGAGACGAGTCCGTTTCATCGGGCGCTGCAGTGTGAATCGCTGGCGGGACATGCGTCCAAGGTCGAATGGATGTCGGAGGAAGAGTGGCTTGCCTGCGGCAAAAGCGAAGGGTCTCTTGTATTCGCGAACGAGCTGCTGGATGCCTTCCCCGTTCATGTGCTCGAAGGCGGGGAGGGTGGAGTTCCGCTGGAAGTTTATGTGGAGTGGGATGAAGAGGAGAGTCGATTCGCGGAACGGCTGCTGCCGCTTACGGATACGGCCGTAGCCCAGGCTTTGGCCGAGGATGGTGTCATACTGGAGCGGGGACAGCGCGTCGAAATCAGTCTCGATGCGCCGGCCTGGGTGCAGCGGGTTGCGTCGCGTCTTCAGCTCGGCACGATGCTGCTGATCGATTACGGCGATACGGCGTCCCGCTTGTATGCTTCCCACCGTGCCCGCGGCACGCTGCTTGCTTACCGCAGGCATGAGGCGACCGAGAGATGGTATGACGATATCGGCGAGCAGGATCTTACCGCGCACGTGAATTTCACCGCTTGCGAGCGCGCTGCCCGCCGCGGCGGAGCCGGTTCCGTGGAGCTGCTGCCGCAGCGGGAGTTCCTGATGCGCTGCGGGGTGTTGGAGCTGCTGCAGAACACGTACGATCCGAACCCGTTCAGTCCTGCGGCGAAACGCAATCGCGCGGTACGGCAGCTGCTGCTCGATGACGGTTTCGGCGAGCTGTTCAAGGTCATGATCGTCTGCAAATAACGAAAAAAAAGCGGCCCGGCTTTCATAGCCGAACCGCTTTTTTTCACGTGCACAATCAAGCTTGCGGCAGATTAAACGGACATCTTGAAGAAAGACCAGTACGTAAATCCGCCGAAAGCAATGACCATGTACCCCCAGAACAACAATATGTAGGTACGTTCGGACAATTTCATATAGCCGAGCAATACGAATACAGCTGTTTGGAAGAAGAAAATGAGCGACATCGGAACCATATCTCCAGCCAGTGCCATCAGAGCGATAGCCAGCGTCCAGAAGCCAAGTACGCGAAACATGCGATCCATGTATGCTTCCCCCTCTCTATACCGTCTTTGCCAAATACAACTAACACACATTATACCTGTTGCTTTGCCACGTGTAAACGTCTTATCCGTGACGAAATTCGCAACTTTGTCACACGTTATTCCTAGCGTAACCCGTTGTATGTTCGGTCATGTATGAGCCCCGAAAAAAATGGCAATACCAAATAGTATGAACCTGAATTTCGAAAGTACTGCGCATTAAAAACATAAAAAGGGCTCCAAATCTTTGGTAG
>NZ_JBHLWN010000118.1:0-28653 GCF_042432825.1 Paenibacillus chartarius
AAACTCCCCTTGGTAGACAGGTTTTATTATTTCACCTGTCTACCTAATGGGGAGCATATCAATCGGCGGATGGCTTTTTTCGTTTATTTATGGCTGATGGCCGTACGGATTTCCGCAATGAACCGTTCCTGTCCCGGCATGGGCATGCCGGATTGCTGCGCGGCCAGAACGGCTTGTTCTATGTCGTAAGGCACGCGGACATGCTGTACCGAGATCGGCGCAGGCAAGTCGCCGGGCGTTCCTTCGATAATGACATAGCTCGGCATCGGTATCCCGTCATACGGAACTCCGACGGAGCCGACGTTCCAAAGCGTTAACCCGCGCGATTTGAACGTCTGCATGTAAGGCGTGTGAACATCGCCGTAGAGCACGATGTCCGGCGTGCGGCCGTCTTCCGGCGTCCCGGTGCGGGGCGTATTGGCGAACAAGCCGAGCTTCGCTTCCTTCGGATCTTTGCGTTTCACGCGGATGTAGACGCTTTCGGGCGAGGCATGGAACATGCGGATCAGCTTGCCGCTCATCAGGAGATCATAGGAAAACGGCAGCTCGGCGAGATACCGGATGCGTTCGGCTCCGATTTGCTCCTGCTGCCATGCGTCATTCGGGTTGTTCTGCTCTGCGCCGATGCCGTCGTCCCAATTGCCTTGCAGGACGATTTCGCACTTGTCCCGAACGCGATCGATACACGCCACGGGCTGAGGGCCTTTGCCGACGAGATCGCCGAGGCAGACAATACGCTTGATGCGCCGTTTGGCGATGTCTTTCAGGACGGCGTCAAGAGCGGTAAGATTGCTATGGATATCTGAAATTATTGCTATTTTTTCCAATTAGGTTTCGCCTCTTTTCGCCACGTGCGTTTTCGGGTAAAATTTTTGGTAGTTTATCAATTGATATCCATGATTTTATCATAAGGGGACGACTATGATCCAATCGAGGCAAGAGCGTCATCGTGGGCGAAAGAAGAAGGGCGGCGTCAAATGGGTGCTGCTGGCGGCCGCGCTGTCGGCGGGAGCGGTTGTAACGGCGGCGTCGGTATGGCTGCCTGGCGTAATGACCGAAGGCGGTACGGGAATTGCGCAGCCGCCTGCAGCGAGCGGAAACGGCGGCAAATCGGCTGCATCGACCGGGAGCGCCGCGGAAAGCGCCGGTCAGAAGGGGGCTTCCGGTTCGGGGACGGCGAATGTGACCGGAGGCACGGCGAAGCCGTCCGCCGGCAAGCCGGGGACGGCGGAAGCGGCGGAAGGGCCGGCTCAGCAGCCGGAAAGTTCAGGCGATGGCGGGGCGAAGGTGCGGATGTCGTTTGTCGGCGATATTTTGCTGGCTGACGGGGTGGAGAAGCTCATGCAGCAGTACGGCTACTCGTACCCGTACAGCGCGATGGGGACGCTGCTCAGCGACCCGGATTTGACGATCGCCAATTTGGAGGCCCCCTTCACGGAGCGGGGAACGAAGCAGACGAAGGAGTATGTGTACAGGGCTCCGCCAAAAGCGCTGCCCGCCCTGAAAGCGGCAGGGATCGACATCCTGAATACGGCTAATAATCATATAATGGATTACGGCAGCGAGGGGCTGCTCGATACGCTCTCGTACTTGGACCAGGAGGGCGTTCCGCATATCGGGACCGGCCGCAATCTGGAGGAAGCGCTCAAGCCCGTGATCGTGACGAAGCAGGGGATCCGCATCGCATTCCTCGGCTTCAGCCGGGTCGTCCCGAACAATTCGTGGAAGGCGGGCGCGAAAAATGCCGGCGTAGCCGATACTTACAACCATGTCGTGCCCGTAGAGACGATCAAGAAGGCGAAGGAGCAGGCCGATCTCGTCGTCGTCATCGCCCATTGGGGGACGGAACGCAAGGATACGCCCGACCCGGTCCAGCGCGATCTCGCGCACCGGTATATCGATGCCGGCGCCGATCTGATCGTCGCGAGCCATCCGCATGTGCTGCAGGGCATTGAGTCGTACAAGGGCAAGTGGATTGCATACAGCTTGGGTAATTTTATTTTTACAACAAATGATAATCCCCGTACATGGGAGACGATGGTGCTTCAGGCGGAATGCTCGAAGAGCGGATCGTGCTCGCTCAAATCCGTTCCGGTGCTGACCAAATGGGCGAAGCCGGAGCCTATGCTCGGCGAAGACGGCGCAAAGCTGCTGGAGCGGGTGTCGAAGGTATCGTTCCGCTCGCGTATTAACGCAGACGGGACGATTGTAGAGGATGCGTCCATTGCGGGACCTTCCCTTGCTCCGCCGCCCGCCATACCGGCCATTGGGGGGCAGAAAGCTTCGGGTTCGTCAACGCAGTCGGCGCCGAAGCCGAACTCGGCACCGGCACCCGCTAGTGAATCGAACAAGAGCGATACTACTAAACCGAAAAATGAGGGTTAAAAATGAACATGAGCGATATGATTCGGAATGTATACTGTGTCGGCCGAAATTACGGACTGCACGCTGCGGAGCTGGGCAACGCAGTGCCGGAGTCGCCGATGATTTTTACGAAACCGACTTACGCGATCGTTCCGATGGACGGCGGTGCGATTGAACTGCCGGGAGGACAGGGCGAGCTGCACTTCGAGACGGAGCTTGTTCTTCACGTCGGCAAGGCGTATCGTCCCGGCGCATCGGTCGACGAGCTGGTGGACCGGATGACGCTGGGGATTGATTTCACGCTGCGCGACGTACAGAGCGAAATCAAGAAGAAGGGCTATCCGTGGCTCCCGGCCAAGGGGTTCCTGCGCTCCGCGCCGATCGGGGCGTGGCGACCGTTCCCGGGAACGGCGGCCGTGGAGGCCGGCGATTTCACGCTGCGCCGCAACGGCTCCGTCGCCCAGCATGGCCGCCCGGCCGATATGATTTTCGGCTTGCAGACGCTGGTTGATTTTATCGGGACGCATTTCGGTCTTGGCGAGGGCGATGTGATCTTCACCGGCACGCCGGCCGGCGTAGCGGCAGTGAATGACGGAGATGCGTTTGAGCTGCTGTGGGGCGAGGAGCCGGTAGGAGCGTTCAGAGCGGCGCTGCGCTAAAGTAAGCCCGGATTGTGAACATAGGACCGGTTCGTTTCAGATGATCCTGAAATGAACCGGTTTTTTGCTGTTTCGGTATAACTAGAGACGATCCGAAAGCTCCATCTCGATGTGGCTACTCTCCAAATACCGAGTGAACAATCATAGCAACCGTCCGATCATACAACCGAACGATTTCCTCTTGATCACCGATTTGTCCAGTGAGATACAGGTGAATCACACCATGCAAGGGCGCCCAAATCAACCGGACGGTCTCCAGCGTTTTCCGCTCATCGAGCGATTCTTGTTCTCCGCTTGCCCCAGCTACGAGTTCGGATACCTGGCCGAGTGCGGTCCTCATGCCCTGCAGGCTATCTTCATCCGGTTTGAATTCGGCAAACGATCCGCCGAACATCACTTGATAAAAGCTGCTGTGTTCTTGGCTGAACTGCCAATAAGCATGAGCGAGGAGGCGCATATCGGCTGCCGGGTCGCCGCTTAGCGGAACCGATTCGAATGTACGGGACAGTAGGTGGCAGCCTTCAAGGTAGAGGTGCTTGGCAAGTCCCTCTTTACCGGTAAACAGACTGTAAATAATTTTGGTCGAGCATTCCATTTTGTCCGCAACACGGCGTACGGTTACAGCCTCGGGGCCATGCTCCTGCAGCAATGCGGCCGCCGCCTGAACGACGCTACGACGTAAGTGGTCGGTATGCTGCAGCTTAGCTTCTTGTAAAGTCTGGGCGGTGGTCGTTAGGCCTTTTCCTGCTGATGGTGAAAGGGGAACGTTCATCTATCTTCATCCTCAACCTGAAATTGTGTTTTCTTCTGGAAACACTGTTTCTACATGTATTCTACTTCGATTCGCGGAAAAAGGTCAAATAGGCAGGTAAACCAAAGGCTTCCTTTTGCCCGTTGACAGCTGCTATAGAATGGATTACATTGTTATAAAAAGGAAACACTGTTACCAATAAAAATTGACGTTTCCGGTAAGGATGGGATATCAATGGCTAAATCGCAATCATGGAGTGGAGAATGGGCTCTTATTACAGGCGCTTCTTCCGGAATCGGGCAATCCTTTGCCCATGAACTTGCTTCTCGGGGGATGCATCTCGTGCTGGTTGCCCGTTCATCACAAAAATTAATAATGCTGGCAGAACAGCTTGAACGGGATTACCGGATCAAAGCTGAAGCGATTACGGCTGATTTATCGCTTATAGAGGCTCCAAGGCACATATACGACGAATGCAGGAAACGTGGCATTAGAGTTGACATGCTGATTAATAACGCGGGGTTCGCCACTCATGGGAGGTTTGAACAGGTGGACGGGGTGAGGCAGCAGGAGGAGATTATACTGAACGTACTGGCCGTGATGAATATGTCACATCTGTTTTTGCCGGGAATGCTGCAGCGGCACAGCGGTACGGTGATCAATGTGTCGTCGACTGCCGCTTTTCAGCCTGACCCTTATATGGCGGTGTATGGGGCTACGAAGTCATTTGTGCTATCCTTTACGGAGGCTTTGTATGAAGAAAACCGCGATCGAGGCGTCCGGTTTCTAGCCTTATGTCCTGGCGCTACGGAGACGGCGTTTTTTGATGTGGTCAATGCAAAGGAGGCTTCGGTAGGCCGCAGAGATACGCCCGAACATGTCGTTCAAGCTGCGCTGAGGGCGCTGGAGTCGGGTCGTACTTATGTGGTACCCGGCTGGCAAAATTACTCGCTGGCGCAATTGTCCCGTTTCCTGCCGCGCAAACGGTTGTTGGGCATTGTCGGGAACTTGCTGCGTCCGCGCCGCCAAGACGAAATTGTGCGTAACTAAGAATAGAAGTGAAGCCAATCATGCAGGAGTGAGCCCTTCTGGCAGAGTGAAACGGGAGCTGCAGTTTGCTGCTCCTGTTTCTCGTGTTTCGAAGGGGCTAAACGTCTCGATTTCCGATTCTTCGGGACGTATCATAAAGCTACCTGATGATATTCAGCGCCTCGAATAAAGATATATGCTAATATATGGATTATGGTGAGGTGAAGTCATGCATGATTCATAGGAATGAAAATATGAAAATGAGCCCTTTTTCATGGAAACTGATTTTCGGCTTCAAGTTCATCCTCGATGTCGCGTTAACCGGTGTGTTTTATTTTCAGCATTCGATAGCGTCTTTCTGGAGACCGGGCCTTGTTCTGATTTCGCTGCTGATATTTCTATCGATCAATTACTTTTATCTCAACAGGAAGAAACGGCCGAATTGGCTTCTACACGTCCTCCTTCTCGATTTCCTGATATCCGCTGCTCATGGCTATGTTCTCTTCAGTGGAGATTTTCCCAATCATTTATTCATTGGCATCACCGCCTTGGCCATTCTCATGGTAATCAAGGGCACCCGAATGCTGATTGCGGCCTGCCTATTGCTGCTTACCGTGTACATTGTCACGATGGGCAGTCTGGATTGGTATTTATATCATGAACTCCATATTCCAGGCTATTTTATTTCCTGTTCATTTATCCTATTCGCGGGTATCGTGAGCGCTGTAATCCAGCATTATCAACGCGCACGCGAGAATGCGATGCAGTTATACGCTATGCTGTTGCAGTCTCATGAGCAGCTGCAGGCATATGCGCGCCAAACGGAAGAGTGGGCCGCGACCAGGGAAAGGGTGCGCATTGCGCGGGATATTCACGATACGGTCGGACATAAATTAACGGCACTATTGGTTCAGATGCAACTGGCCCGCAAGTTGAGTGGATCGGACTCCTTGCGCAGTCAGCAAATCTATCTGGAATGCGAGGAGTTAATCCGATCGTCCCTACAGGAGGTTCGGCTGTCGGTAAGGGCCATTCGTGATGAGCCTGCGGAGGCTGCTTCCTTGTTTGAAAGCCTAGAGAAGCTGTGTGCGGAGTTTACCAGATTCACCGGCGTACAAACCGCTGTTGAAAGTAATGGAATCCCCGCCGCACTTCCCCGCAATCTTCAGTTAACCGCTTATCGCATCGTCCAGGAATGTCTTACCAATGCACAGAAACACGGACATGCCAAAAATGTGAACGTTACATTAGCCTATTCGGAGCACGCATTTTCGCTCAGCATACGGAATGACGGTGATATTCCCGACGAACTGAAACCGGGCTTTGGTCTAATCGGTTTGGAGGAAAGAGTAAGGGAGTTGAATGGAGAGGTTCGATTTGTTTTGGATCGGAACGAGGGATTTGCGGTCCAAGGCGCATTTCCTATTTAGCGGTGGGAGGGAGCGTGTCCATCATTGAAAATTCTGATCGTAGATGACCAGCGGCTTATGAGAGAGGGGCTGGCCGCCCTCATCAGTCTTGAACCGGGGATGGAAGTGGTTGGGACGGCAGTTGACGGGAGAGATGCCTATGCCAAAGCGCTGGAATGGCGGCCGGACGTGGTGCTGATGGATATCCGAATGCCAGGAATGGACGGTGTGGATGGAACCCAATTGATATTAAAGCATTTACCCGAGACCAAGATCCTGATTCTGACGACCTTCGATGATGCAGAGTTAATTGTGCGTGCCTTGGAAAAAGGCGTCCATGGTTATTTGCTGAAGGATATGCCATCCGAGGCGATAGTCAGTGCGATTCAAACCGTCTATAACGGTGGAACGGTACTTCAATCCGATATAACGGCCTTGCTGCTGAAGGAATTGAAAACAAGGCCGGATTGGACCATGGATAAACCAAAACTTCTCAGCATAAACGAACCCGCCGCCTTGGAGGGTCTGACTGCACGTGAGAAAGAAATCCTCACTCTGTTGGGTCAGGGATTCAATAATAAAGAAATGGCAGACAATCTGTTCATCACAGAAGGCACAGTCAAAAACCACGTTTCGAGCCTCATCGCCAAGCTTGGTTTGCGAGACAGAACACAGGCTGCACTCTTTTCAGTCCGTTATCAAGCCTACATCCAATAAGGGCATGACTTTTGGCATAGAGCATGATTTCCGTCACGCTTTAGCGATCAAATGTTCTGCCCTTTCTTTGTGAATCCATGACTTTTTGCAGCTTCGCCCGTGTTCGATATCAACTACAATCTAATTACAGCAAAAGCAAAAAAAGAACAGGGAGCTGTTAGGATGAAAAAAGTCAAAATCATGTATTGGATCGTTACGGTATGCACGCTCATCGGCTTCGCAATCAGCGCCTTCAACGAGATTGCCCATTCGCCCAAAACGTTCACGCAAACGACCGAGCTGCTAGGTTACCCGGCGTACTTCTTGACTCTTCTAGGGGTGGCCAAAATCTTAGGTATCCTTGTTCTGCTGGTCCCCAAATATTACAGGCTGAAGGAATGGGCTTATGCCGGCTTTACGATTGACTGTATTTCCGCCTTTTGGTCCCAAATGGCTGTCGGTAATCCCATGGGAAGTATACAGTCTGTTGTGGTCATAACTTTTGTATTGCTCTCCTATTATCTGCTGCTGAGAATGGAGCGAGGCTTGAACAAAAGCGTTGAGCACGGCGGGATCATGACCGGCGCGCAGCAAAAAGTCGTCTGAACGATGTTGGGAATCGGTTGAATTGTGTAAGGGTTACGCTGACGGATACGCCAGCAAAATAAATAAGCCGGCCTGGTTGGCCGGCTTATGCATCATGGTATGGAGAAGTTATTCATCATGTTCCCGTTCGCAAATGACTTCAGTGAACAAATTCAACGGAAACAGAGTAGGAACTTCTTTCCCCGGTATCTTAATGAACTCGACAAAATCTTTTCCGACTCGGATTAATTTTCCGCGCAGTTCGCCGATATCTTCAGCGGTTGCAGTTAAATCAAATGGTTTCGTTGCTTTAACGCGTTCATTCAGGACGATGAAGAAGGATGTTTGGAAATCTACTGCTGTCGATCCCACTGTAAATGAGGACGAGGTGACGTTGGAGAGTTTGCCCGTCGTTTTCGTTAACTGCGGAAATCCCGGTTGGAACACGGTTACCGTACTACCCGCAATCGGTTGCAGGCGTTGAACCAGCGTAATATTCTGAGGGGCTGGGCAGCCTTGAATGTCGATGTCGCTCAAAAGATATCCTCCTATAATTTGGGTGATTGACACTTAATTTTATGCAGATCGTGAGAATATGTTTGGGCGGACTCCCAGGTGGCATCGCTTTGGGTAACGAAAAAAACCGCCCACGAGGGCGGTGTACGGTCTATCGAAACTATATTTGCCTATTCGCCGTTCAGCACCGAATCCGAATACAGCTCGCGAACCTCGAGAATTTTCGGCAGCTGCTCCATGAACGCGTCGACGACGCGCGGATCGAAATGCTCGCCGCGTTCTTCCTTGAACAAATTCAGGATGCGGTCAAGCTCCCAGGCTTTCTTGTAGACGCGGTCGCTGCCGAGTGCGTCGAACACGTCGGCGATCGCGGTAATGCGGCCGAAAATATGGATGTCTTCACCTTTCAGGCCGCGCGGGTAGCCGCGTCCGTTCCATTTTTCATGATGCTCGTAGGCGACGGTAGCGGCGGTTCTCAGGATGCGGCGGTGCGAATTTTTGAGAAGGTTGTAGCCGATGTCCGTGTGCGTCTTCATGACTTCGAACTCTTCCTCCGTCAGCTTGCCGGGCTTCTTCAGCACCTCGTCGGGAATCGCGACCTTGCCGATGTCATGCATCGGAGACGCCATCTTGAGCAAGTCCGCTTCATCCTGCGACATGCCGAGACCGAGCGCGATCAAGTAGGAGTACTCCGCGACGCGCTTGACGTGGTTGCCGGTTTCCTTCGAACGGCTCTCGCCGATTTCGCCCATCGTAAAAATAATTTCCTTCTGCGTCTCCTCGATTTCATTCGTCAGCAGCGCCGATTCAAGCGATTTGCCGGCGTAGGAGGCGGCCAGCGTCAAATATTCCATGTCTTTCTCGGAAAATTGCTGGCTCGGCGTCATTTTGTTAATGGCCTGGTACGCTCCCATAATTTCGCCTTCGCTGTTGCGGAACGGGATCACCATGATGGCGCGGGTGTGGTAGCCGGTTTTTTTATCGGTGGCGATCGCCCCGGTTTCGAGGAATTCGCGGTATTCTTCATTCGTGTAGGCGTCGTCGATGAACACGGCTTGATCGTTCGTTACCGCGTGTCCGACCAAGCCGTGGTGGCTCGGTATGCGCAGCTCGCTGATCCCGTGCGCCACGCGCGTCCACAGCTCGTTCTTTTTCGAGTCGAGCAGCCAGACGGTACAGCGGTCGCAGACGATCATTTCGCGCCCCATATCGGCCATCAGCATCAAGACCCGGTCCAGGAGACGCTCGTTGGCGATTTTGGCGGCATAATCAAAAATAACGCGCAGCATTTCCTCAGGCTGCAAATCCCGCTTCACTCTTTCGAATTCTAATCCATAAGTCTCATGCATGGCTGCTCAACTCCTCGTCCGTTTCAGGGCAGAACTGGTACATCCTATATTCCTCATTAATGCGAAAACTTCCTGCTTTTTGGGGCCTATGGGTGTAATTTTATGTCGATTTCACTCGACGGAACGGAGGGCGGCAGATGTGGTACAATGGATCCAAATGGAATGCTTCGCCGGCAGCGGCCGGTCGGAGGCGATTGAAGGAGGAGCGGACAGTTGGCTTGGTTGATCGGTTTGGCGGGCAGCGGATTGATTGCGGGACTGGCCTATTGGCGGCGTTCTCTTTCCGGATCGGGCGCTGCAGCCGCCATCATTGTCGGAACGCTGCTGTACGGTTTGGGGAGCGCAGCCTGGTTCGGCACGCTGATCGCGTTCTTTGTGACGTCGACGCTGCTGTCCAAGTGGAAGCGCAAAGCGAAGGCCGCGGCAGAGGGCGGCTACGAGAAGAGCGGCCGCCGCGACGCCGGGCAGGTGCTCGCGAACGGCGGCATCGCCGCGCTGCTCTGCGCGGCCTATGCTTTGGCCGGGAACGCCGAATGGCTGTGGTGGGCGTTCATCGGCGTTATGGCCACGGTCAATGCGGACACGTGGGCGACGGAGATCGGCGGCTTCAGCCGTACGCCGCCGATCTCGATCCGCACCGGGAAGCGCGTCGCTTCCGGTGTGTCCGGCGGCGTGACCGGGCTCGGTCTCGCCGCAACGGCAGCGGGCGCCGCGTTCATCGGCGCCGCTGCATGGGCGCTCGCGGGCTGGAGCGTGAGCGTCGGCGGCACAGTGCCGGGCCCGGCAGCCGGCTTGGCCGGCGCTGCCGGGGCTCTGGCGGAGGCCGCCCCGTTCACGCTCGCCGCGCTCGCGAAGCTGGCGCTCGTTGCGCTGATCGCCGGCTCGGCGGGGGCGCTCGCCGATTCGTGGCTTGGCGCAACATGGCAGTCGATGCGGCGCTGCACCGTGTGCGGCCGCGAGGTGGAACGGCGGCAGCATTGCGGCCGCCCCGCGGAGCCGCTGCGCGGACTGCCGTGGATGAACAACGATGCCGTCAATTTGATCAGCTCGGTCGTTGGAGGCGGGGTAGGGGTTTTGCTAGGTGTTGCGATAGGGTAACGGTATGGCGAGCATAAGCACACGCATGACAGGGCAGCACAGTTAAGCGAAGTAAACGGCCGCCGGCGCTTTCCGCTCATCATTGCCCCGGAAATCATAACTCTGCAATTCTACTAATATGAGGATCGTCTCCAAAACAGGCGCCGCGCTTGTCCAGACAGCGTCATTTTGAATATAATGATATAAGGGAAATCAAGCTTATGAATAGAAAGTTGGTACAGCATGGGACGTAAGTGGAACAATATTAAAGAGAAGAAAGCATCGAAGGACGCCAATACGAGCCGGGTCTATGCCAAGTTCGGCATCGAAATTTATGTTGCGGCCAAGAAGGGCGAGCCTGATCCGGAGTCGAATCAGGCGCTGAAGTTCGTCCTGGAACGCGCCAAGACGTACAACGTACCGAGAGCGATCATCGACCGTGCAATTGAGAAAGCGAAAGGAAACTCCGAGGAAAGCTATTCGGAGCTCCGTTATGAGGGCTTCGGGCCGAACGGCTCCATGATCATCGTCGATACGCTGACCAATAATGTGAACCGGACCGCTGCGGACGTGCGTTCGGCGTTTACGAAGTGCGGCGGCAACATGGGGGTCAGCGGATCTGTCGCGTACATGTTCAATGCGACTGCCGTCGTCGGACTCGAAGGCAAAACCTCCGATGAGGTGCTGGAGCTGCTAATGGAGGCGGACTTGGACGTTCGGGATATTGCCGAAGAAGACGAGGCGGTTATCATTTACGCCGAGCCGGACCAGCTGTACGCCGTACAAACTGCGCTCAAGCAAGCAGGTGTTGCGGAATTTACCGTCGCCGAACAGACGATGCTCGCTCAAAATTACGTGACGCTCTCGGGCGACGATCTGGCCAAGTTTGAGAAGCTGATCGACATGCTGGAAGATTTGGAAGATGTTCAGCGCGTGTATCACAATGTGGAATTCGAAGACGAGTAAGCTCTCTTCATACCTTGCAACAAGGCTGCCGCGAATATACCGGGCGGCCTTTTTGTCTTACGAGGAGCTATACGGGAGGAGGGCTGCTGCGCGAACGTTGGACCATGCACGGAAGAAGTTTCATTTTAGCTGACAGGGGGCTCTCTCGTGGATATCAAACAAGCAACCTTGACGATGCAAGCCTTCTCCTACAGTTGTTTAAGGACGTTGTCATGGACTTGCGCGGCAGAGGCGTTGATCAGTGGAATGAACGGTATATGAGCGATATGTATTTATCCGAAAGGGAGAGCTCTACTTTCCGCGGCGCGATATTCCTTTTGTATGTTTTGAAAAGATTCTCATAAGCGAATGAAGTGGCGATAGCATTCCCCAAAATTGAGGCAGCTGCAGATGTTCTACCATCCGCAGCTGCCGTCAATCAGTGCCTTACATATCCGAGCTCGGTCAAAGTATCGAGCCGGTTCGCCTTCACGGATCCGTCGGAGACCGTATACAGCGTATCGCCGATATACAGGGCGCGGCGCACCGCATGCAGCGGGTCATACCCGTCATAGCCGGCCTTAAGCTGGTCTTGCTCGGTCATATGGGTGATGCCGCCCTTCCACTGAAAGCCCCGGTTGAGGTCCAGACTGTACACATAAGCTCCTTGGAAGGTTAGGTTGCCGTACGCATGCGGATCCTTGGCGCCGCCGCCGTCCGCTTTCACTTCCCGCACGGCGACGGGGAAGGCGAGCAGTCCCCGTTCCTTATCGAACAGAAGCGCTTTGTGGTCGCGGAGCAGATCGGATTCCGTGCCGCGGTCCCCGATGCCCGTCTTGAACAGCTCGATCGGGTTGCCGACGTCCGAGACGTCGAACAGCGACAGCTTCATGCCTTGGTAAAGCGCGTTGCCGTAGCTGTCCAGCACAGTGTCTTTGCCGAAGCCGATCAGATGCGTTTCATCGTACGGGTGCAAATAATCGCTGTAGCCGGGAATTTTGAGCGCGCCGAGAACTGCCGGCGATCGCGGGTTCGACACATCAATGACGAACAGCGGATCGACCTGCTTGAAGGTGACGAGATAGGCGCGGCCGCCCATGAAGCGGGCCGAGTATATGCGCTCCCCGGGGGCAAGGCGCTCCAGCCTGCCGATCGTCTGCATCGACTGATCCAACGTATACAGGGCGTTGCCTTCGGACTGTGTAGTTGCGATCCGGAACACATCGTCATATTCGTCCATGGAGAACTGGTTCAGCGGTGAGCCGGGCACGTCGCCCTTCGCCACGAAGCTGACCCGGCCGTTGTCGAGCTTAAACCGATATACGGTTGTCGTTTGCTCAGCGCGAACTACGGCTATGGATGGTTGATCCACAGCCGCTTCCGGCTGCAGCCAGCGCTGCCGGGTTTGCGTGACATATAACGATTGGCTGGACATATACACATTCTGACCGCTTCCAAGGTAAGAGGAAAGCGTCATCGGAGCGTCCGGGGCGGTCATATCGAAGCCGCCGATCAACAGAACATTAGGCTCGACCTGTCCCGGAAAATAGCGCAGCTTCGGCAGCTCCACCTGCCGCCATTCCGATCCGGAAACCGCCGAGTCCTTGTAGGCAGGCCCGAGGAGCTCTTTCGCATTGTAAACATATTTGTTCGCTGCCATATAGATGAAATTGCCGATTTTGCGGGTGGCGACGGCATCCCCCTCCAGCTCGACGCTGCGGACGATCGTCGGTTTGGCGCGATTCTCGATATTCACAACGATGGCCTTCGTAGTACTTCGCGCGGCTCGAAGGGGCATTATTTTTTTGCCTTCAAAAATAATGCCGGGGCTCGACTCGGCGCGAACAGCAGGGGCGGCCGTATCCGTTTGCGGAGACGGAGTGTCCTGCGGAAGCTGGTCGGAAGGGAGGCTTCTATAGCTGCGTCCAACGACGACAAGCCGGTCACCGTCTACGTAAAGCTCGCTGGGCGTAAATTGTTCATCGCTGAAATTCATCGTCCCTACGGCAGCAAGCTGCTCCGCCGGTGCCGCGCGTAGGATTTTCAATTGCTGCCTGCTGAGTTGATACAAGTACGAGCCGTCCGTCTTGACGATATCGCCTTCGTCCACGCCTTCGACCTGCACGTTGGTCCGGGAGTAATTGGCCGAGCCCGCAGCGGCCCCTGCCGAACCGCCGGCCGCGGTATCGGCCGCAGCTTGCGGCGCAGCGGCTCCTGCGGCCGGAACGGGGGCTGGCGCACTCTCCGTGACGGCGGATTTCATGATTCCAACCGCACTGCTACCGTTAACCGCAGCGTTATCGAGCAGTTCCTTCAGCTTCGCCTCCGTACCTACAGCCGGGAGCCCCGTCCATTCCTGCTCGACGACGACGGCGCCCTTTACCGCATCCCACCGGACGATATGCCCGAGCGCCTCGGCGAAAGGACGCAGCGGCACATACATCGAGGCTTCGTAAATGTATGGCGAATATGGCAGCGGCACCTTGCGCCCGTTCACCTCCATGGCCGATTCCCCGAGTCTCATCACAAGCCGGGTATCGCCGGCAGAAGCCGCAATGGCCGCCGCTGGCTGTTCGCCCTCGAGCTTCTCCACCTTAACGCCGAGCTTCTCCGCAAGCGGGACAACCGGAACGAATAACGCACCGTTCACCATTGCCGCCGCGGGCGCGAATTCGGCTTCTTTGCCGTTCACCCATACCGGAAGCCCCGGTTCGATCGCGGGTGCGGTTTCCGCTGCTGCGGCAACCGTCCGCACCGCGGGAAGCTCCGTCCCCGTGCAGCCTGCCATCGGAGCCAGCATCGCCGCGGCTCCGAGCCAAAACACAAACAGCCGTCTCATTTCACCAAATCCCCCTTAAAGTGGCATTTGGTGAAACAGACGGCTGTTCGAATACGAATGTTGCAGACAAGCAAACCGATTGATGCTTACATCGGTGCCCGTTCACCGCCGGCCGGCAGCGTACCGTCCAACGCGGGTGCGGCGGCGCTGCTTCCCGTGGCGTCGAGCTCGGCCAGCTTCTTCTCCAGCGCGCGAATGCGCCGCTGCAGCCGGTACTGCCGAATGATGCCGAACAGGCCGACAATAAGCCCGCCCAGCAAAGTGGAGGTCAAGATGACCAGAATCAGAGGCGTACTCGTCTCCGCGAAGCCGAAGTTGACGCGCACCGGCTCGACGTTAATAACGGCGAATACGGCGGTCAGCAAGGCGAAGACGAGGGCGCTGATCAGCGTCCATTGGATTTTCATCACGTTATTTCGTCAGCTCTTCCATTTGGTCCAGCAAGCTTGCAAATACGCTCATCGCCTGCTTGATCGGCTCCGGCGACGACATGTCGACACCAGCGCGCTTCAGAATCTCGATCGAATAGTCGCTGCCGCCGCTCTTCAGGAAGCCGAGGTACCGCTGCACCGCCGGGTCGCCTTCATCGAGAATTTGCTTGGCGAACGATGTCGCCGCCGAGAAGCCCGTCGCATATTTGTACACATAGAAGCTGTTGTAGAAGTGAGGAATGCGCGCCCATTCCATTTCGATATCCTTGTCTACCGTCATCGCCTCGCCGTGATACTTCTGGTTCAGCTCGTAGTAAATTTTGCTGAATTCAGCCGGTGTCAGCGATTCGCCTTGCTCCATACGCTCGTGCGTAATTTTCTCGAACTCGGCGAACATCGTTTGACGGAATACCGTCGTCCGGAACTGGTCGGCGTAGTAGGTGAGCAGGTACAATTTTTCCTTCGGATCGGTCGTCTTCTTAAGCAGGTAATCCATCAGCAGCGCTTCGTTCAACGTCGACGCCACCTCGGCGAGGAAGATCGTGTACTGGGCGTACCGGTATTCCTGCTCCTCGTCCGATAAGTACGAGTGAATGGCGTGACCCATCTCGTGCGCCAGCGTAAACATCGAATTCAGGTTATCTTTATGGTTCAGCAGTACGTAAGGATGCGTGCCGTACGCGCCCCAGCTGTAAGCGCCGCTGCGCTTGTTCTGGTTCTCGTACACGTCGATCCAGCGGTTGTCGAAGCCGTCCTGCAAAATGTTCAAGTAATCGTCGCCGAGCGGCTTCAGCGCTTCCTTGATCGTAGTCTTCGCTTCGCTGTACGGGATGTTCATCTCGACCTCGTCAACGAGCGGCGTGAACAGATCGTACATGTGCAGCTCGTCGACTTTGAGAAGCTTCTTGCGCAGCTTGAAATAACGGTGCAGCAGCGGCAGCGATTCATGAATCGTGTCGATGAGGTTCGTGTACACTTCCGGTTTGATGTTGTCGCCGAACAGGGACATCTCCAGAACGGATGGATAATGGCGAGCCTTCGCATAGAAAATGTTCTTGTTGATGTTCGCGCTCAGCGTCGAAGCGATCGTATTTTTCTGCTTCGAATACGTGTCGTACATCGCCTTGAAGGCGCCGGCCCGCACGTCGCGGTTACGGCTTTCCAGGAACTGGATGTAATTGCCGTGCGTCAGCTCGACTTCTTCGCCCTTGTCGTTCTTCACCTTCGGGAACTTCATGTCGGCGTTGTTCAGCATGCCGAAGATGGTGCTCGGCGCTCCCGCCATATTGCCGGCCTGCGCGAGCAGCGCTTCCTCGGCTTCGGACAGCACGTGCGGCTTCTCCCGGATCATTTCCTCCAGGGTACGCTTGTAGAAGGCGAGCGTCGGATCGGCAACGAGCCCGCGCAGCTGCTCTTCCGACAGCGATAAAATTTCCGGCGAAATGAACGACAGCGCTTCGCCGACTTCGACGCTCAGCTTCTTCGACTTGTCGGATAAGGCTTGGTATGTCGGCTCCGCCGTATCCTCGTGGTGCTTCATATTGGCATATACATAAAGCCGTTCGCTATGTAAGGAAATTTCATCTTCCAGGGCGAAGCATTCTTGAATGGCTTTGGCGTTATTCAGCTTGCCGCGGTACGCTTTAATGCGGTCGACGAGCTTCTTCACTTCCTGATATTCCTGATCCCATGCCTGCTGGTTTGGGAACAAATCCTCCAGCTTCCACGTTTGTTCGGCAGGAATCGCTTTACGTTCGAGAATTTGATTCATAGGGGCCCTCCTCCAAGGTTTTAGGGATGGTGTGGACGACTCGCTGGGCCCGGCGGCGGAAGCCGGCAAAGTGCCGGCCAGCAAACCTAGGGCAAGAGCGAGAGGTGCGATGCGAATCATGGCGTCACTCTCCCAGGCCGGATGTTGCCCGCCGTTGCCGCGGCTTGTTCCGGCACGGCGATTGGCGGCATTTCCCACCTAGTATGAGCGTTCTTGAACCATATTATAAAGTGTTGTGACGCCTGCGTCGAATTCAGGTGCCGAGCCGGAACAGCTCGACCACAAGCAGTATGAAGGATGTGACGATCATCGTCAGCGTGACGAGCGACAGCGTGCGGCGAAACCGCGGCTCGATATGATCCCGGCGCATAATGACGATGCCGGCCATGCAGAACGAGACGATCCAGAAGCTAAGCAGTGTAGCGGTGTGACTCATGGCGGGTTCACCTCTCTTGGTCTATAGAAAAGTATTTCGCCGCGCAGGGAAACAATTCCTTTTCTTCGGAGAGAGAGGATGGCGGAGCGGGGGACAATATTCGCGTAACGCATTTTATGAATCAAAGAGGAGTGTCGATATGCAGCAAGCTACTATGGAGGCGGCGGTACAAACATCAGCCGTCCCGGCGGTTAATGCCGATCAACGGAAGCCGTCAAGCGGCCTTACGGCGGCTCAATACATCGTTGAGCAGCTGGCGGAGTGGGGCGTTGCGCGCATCTACGGCGTCATCGGTGACGCTAATTTAGATGTATTGGACGCTCTTGCCAAACAGAACCGAATTGCCTATGTTGCTTGCCAGCATGAAGAAAGCGCGGCGCTGATGGCATCCGCAGAGGCGAAGCTGACGGGCCAAGTCGGCGTGTGCATGGCGACGAGCGGGCCGGGAGCGGCCAATTTGCTGAACGGCGTCGCCGACGCCGCGATGGATTATGTGCCTTTGCTGGTTTTAACCGGGCAGGTCGAGACGTATAACATCGGCACACGGGCTAAACAGTACATCGACCAGCAAAAGCTGTTTTCAGGCGTCACGGACTGCAGCGAGCTCGTCACCCACCCGGATGCATTGCCGGAGCTGCTCCAGACAGCTCTTACCACTGCGATAACGCAAGGAAAGCCGGCTCATCTTTCGATCGCGAAAAATATGTATCGCCTTCCGGTCAACGGAACCGTCAAGCCGTATCCCCGACATCTGAAGCAGGAGCTGCTTGTTCCGGATGAGCCCGTGCGCGAAGCGGCGGAGCTGATTCGCGGCGCTGCGAGGCCGGTACTGCTGATCGGGCGTGGAGTAAGCGGTGCGGCAGCGGAGGTTATTCGGCTCGCGGAGCAGCTTCCGGCTGCTATCGTTACGACGCTTCCTGCCCGTCCGCTCGTCCCGAACGACCATCTGCACTATGCAGGGGGACTTGGACAGGCCGGCAGCGAAGCGGCTTCCGTCTTGCTGAGCGAGAGCGACCTGATTGTCATGCTGGGGGCGACCTGGTGGCCGGACGAGTACGTCCCGAGCCAAGCCCGGGTACTGCAAATCGACAAGATCCCGGCGCAGATCGGTCAAGGGCATCCTCTTACGCGCGGTATTGCAGGCGACGCCGCGGACATCGTGCCTAGGCTTGTAAGGGAACTTGAGCAATCGCCCGCACCGAATCGGCTTCCTTGGAAAGCTCGGATCGCAGAGGTGAATGCAGCCTGGAAGGGGCGCATCGAAGCGGAGGCGAACCAAAAGACGGAGCCGTTAGCGCCGCAGCTGGCGGTTAAGCTTGTGGCCGAGGCCTGTGCCGAAAATGCGGTGGTTACAGTAGACACAGGGGATCATACGCTGTGGTTTAACCGGATTTTTCAAGCGAAGCGGGGACAGAGCGTGCTGCTGTCCGGCCGCTGGCGGACGCTCGGCTTTGCGCTGCCGGCGGCCATAGCCGCCAAACTCGCCCAGCCCCGGCGGCAAGTTGTTGCGCTTGCGGGAGACGGCGGCGTTGTGCAAACGATTATGGAGCTGCGCACCGCGGCCAGAATGAAGCTCGCGTTTACGCTCGTTATTTTTGATAACGGCTCGTATGCGATGGAACGAAACCGGATGTCGGTACAAGGGCTGAACACATTGGGCAGCGAGCTGGAGAGCCCCGATTTTGTCAAGCTGGCGGAAAGCTGCGGGGCTTCAGGTTACCGGGTGACGACCGAAGAAGAGTGGGAGAAGGCGCTCCAGTTGGCTGCCAACAGCAGCGACGTGCCTGTTGTCATCGTGGTCAAGGTCGCCGATACGATGGTCCCGCATACGAAATAAGCCCCTGGTCTGCGTGTGCCGCAGGCAGGGGCCGGACATTAAACTTCCTTGAACGCTTCGAGAATGGCGAGACGTTCTTCTTCCGTTCCGTTGAAACGCTCTGGCGTGAACCGCTTCTCGGCCCAGTCCAGCATCTCCGGGCGGGTAACGAACGTGTGCGATTCTTCGCCCCATTGATCCGAAATTTCGCGGACGACGATCTTGGAGCCCTGCACTTCGGCGTTTACCATGTTCCATTTGTCCCGCTTGTAAATTTGTATTTTTTTCATATTCGACATTGACCATTCGCTCCTGCACATGAAGGATATGAGCCTCATCATACCTGAGCGGCGGAAGAAAATCAATGAAGACTATTGCCGGTAATTGGAAGCTGTGCTATTATGCTCGTTAAGCCGCGGAGAGAGGGAGCTCTTGCCGGGCGAGCGGAGAACAGGGCCGGAAGGCCGAAGATGAGGAGAGATGAGCGATGAAAGAAAACAATGGGCAGGAAACCAGGCACTACCAGCAAGCCGGAGTCGCCATGACATGCCGGTCGTTTGAGGAATACGTCAGCATGTTTGCGCTGCAAGACATCGACCGTCCGGATGGGATGGACATTCTCGATGTCGCCGGCGGTGCGTCGTCTTTTGCTGCGACTGCAGCTCGGCGCGGCAGTAAGGTTACGGCCGTCGATCCGCTGTATGAAATGACTTTGGAGCAAATTGCCAAGTACGGTGCCAAAGAGATCGAGGTGTCGACAGCCAAGCTGGCTGAGCTCGCCGATAAGTACCGGTGGGATTACTACGGTAATATTGACAATCATAAAGCAAACCGCGAACGGTCGTTACAGACGTTCCTGCACGATTACGGAGCGCCTGAGCCGCGTGTCGCTTATATCGCCGCGCAGCTGCCGAGGCTGCCGCTGGCCGATGATTCGTTCGACTTGACCCTTTGCAGCCACTTTTTATTCTTGTATGAAGCCCAGTTCGACTACGGCTTTCACGCCGCCTCCGTGAAGGAGCTTCTAAGGGTAACGAAGCCCGGAGGTGAAGTGCGCCTGTATCCGCTGGTGAATTTCCGTACGGAGCTGTACGCGCACTTGGACGCGCTCCGGACAGAGATGGAGACGGCAGGCGCCGAGAGCCGGCTCGAAGCGTCGAAGCTGCCGTTTCTTCCGAATTCAAGCGACGTGCTCGTTTTCCGAAAGTTGGCTAAGGGCGAACAAGTATAAACAGGTGTCCGTTGCATAAAGATAAGATTGGTGATATACTTTGTACACTCGCCCTTTGATGGCGATACGTTTAGGAGGTAATGGTACTTGAAAGGCACAGTGAAATGGTTTAACGCAGAAAAAGGTTATGGTTTTATCTCGGTTGAAGGCGGAGACGATGTATTCGTTCATTACTCTGCAATCCAAGGTGACGGCTTCAAATCCCTTGACGAAGGTCAAGAGGTTGAGTTCGACATCACCGAAGGCAATCGCGGCCCGCAAGCGGCTAACGTTGTTAAGTTATAAGATCCCGACCTCACTCAGGGTTTTATAGATGATCGCAACGGAAAGGCGGCTCCCGTTCAGACGGGGGTCGTCTTTTTTGCATCCGAATTTGGCTCTTACCGCGACGGTGAACACGCCTTGTCTTAAGGACGGCGTAAGCCGGTTATCCTTGCGTGTATGCACATTTTGACCATGTTCGCGGCTGCATGCTACACTATTTCTGCAAATAGGGGCATGCAGCGATACATGGCAAAGGGCGGGATTTTCGGATGGATAAGAAGAAGCTGGCCGGCGAAGCGGCCGTTGAGCTCGTAGAAGATGGGATGATCGTCGGGCTCGGCACCGGGTCGACAGCGTATTGGGCCATTCAGGCGATCGGGCGAAAGGTGGCGGCGGGGTTGCGCATCCAGGGCGTGCCTACATCGGTGCAAAGTGAGACGCTGGCGCTCCAGCTCGGCATACCTTTACTGCCGTGGGCGGAGCTGGGAAGAATTGACCTGACGATCGACGGAGCGGACGAGCTTGACCCGCAGCTGCAGCTGATCAAGGGCGGGGGCGGAGCGCTGCTGCGCGAGAAGATCGTCGCATCGCTGTCGCAGCAGCTCATTATCGTCGCCGACGAGAGTAAGGCGGTCGATCGGCTCGGCGCCTTCCCGCTGCCGGTCGAAATCGTGCCGTTCGCGTGGCAGGCAACCCGCCGTCAAGTGCGAGCGCTCGGCTGTGAAGCGGCGCTGCGCGGCGGCGAGACAGAGCCGTTCGTTACGGACAACGGGAACTACATTCTGGATTGCAAATTCGGTGTCATCGAGCATGCGCACGATCTGCAGGTGCAGCTATCCGCCATTCCCGGCGTCGTCGAAACCGGCTTGTTTCTCGGCATGGCTTCCGCCGCTTATATCGGCTGCTCCGACGGAACGGTCAAACGGCTCGATAAGCCGGCGATTTGAACGCAAGAAGGGACTGACCCCGAGTAGATGCGATCTACAGGGAGACAGTCCCTTTTTTGCTGCCATATCAGAAAGTATATAGGAAGCTACCTTACAATTTCTAAAATCTCGTCCACTTCTTTGCGCGGCAGGCGTCCCGGCTGTTCGGCCGGATAGCCGAGCGAAATGACCATATTGATCTGGCATTCCTCCGGAATGTTCAAATATTCGCGAAGCTGCTCGGAAGCGAGCAGTACGGGGCCGGTCATCGGGCACGTAGCGAGTCCTTTGGCATGCGCCGCCAGCATCAGGTTCTGCGCTGCCAAGCACGAGCTCTTGATGCCTTCCTCCGCCCATTCCGCCTCGTCCACGAATCCGATCGGATCGAAAATTTTCTCGCGGAACTTGGATTGATACGGCGTAGCCAAACAAATAATGAGCACAGGCGCATCGGAGAACGCTGTAGCGTACGGTCCGAACGACTTGACGAGGAGCCGGCCTTCGCGGCTCTTGCCGTCGGCTTCGGCACGCTCCGCCGTGCGGTGAAGCGCATCCCAGGTCATGGCTTCGATGTCTTTGATCTTGTCCTTATTCATGACGGCAATGAATTTCCACGTTTGTGAGTTCGTATCGCTCGGCGCGTATCTCGCACAATCGATGATTTCGCGAATGTCTTCTACGGACACTTCGCGATCTGTAAAGCTGCGAATGCTGCGGCGATCGAGCAGGATGGATTTAAACTGTTCGTATTGCATGCAATCTTCTCCCTGCTTTCCGATAAATCGATAGTAGGTGTTAAGACCTCCTCCCAAGTATACCGAACCCAAGCTCATTATTCCAGCACGACCGTTTCGCCTACTTGGACACCGCTAACGATTTCCGTCTTGTCGGCCGTTTCCGTGCCGATCTGCACGTTGCGTCTCGTCACCTGTCCCGAATCATCAAGCACTGTCACGAAGTAGCCTTCCTTGTCCTGCTGCACCGCCAGCGTAGGAACGGTGAGCACCCCGGATTTACGCTCCGTCTCGATGGAACCGGTTAAGCTCAGGCCGGCGATGAGCTTCTCATTCGGCTCAAGCGAAATGACGACTTCAAACTGTGCGGCTCCGCCGCCGGAGCTGTCCGTACCGGGTCTCGCGAATTTCGAAACGCTGTCGACCTGCCCTTTCAGCTTTACACCCTGAAGCGCATCGACTTTAACATCCACCGGCATCCCGGGCTTGATGCGGAATACATCGAATTCGCCGACGGTGGTCAGCAGCTGAAGTTTCGTCACATCGACGATTTTGCCCAGCCTGTCGCCGTCCTTAACAAGCTTGGGCTCCTTCGTTTCGCCGAACAGAAAGATCCCGCTCTCCGGCGATGGAAAGACTGCCTGCTCCAGTTTGCTCCGCTTTTGCTCGATCTGCTTGCGCGCGGCCTCTCCGCTGACGGCATTCAGCTCGGTTTGCAGCTTGAGGTTTTCCGCTTGGGCATAACGCTGCTTCGCTTCCTCCTCCGTTGAAGCGGCAGCCGCCGAAGCTGCACCTTCTCCGGGGGAGGCCTGGAACCGCGCGAGCGAAGCTTCCAGCTCCTGCTTGCGCTGGTTGACCTCCAGCTGGGCAATCTCGGCGCCAAGCTCGGAGCCGTCCAGCTCGAAGAGCACATCGCCCTTGCTGACCTGAGCGCCGTCGCTAACGTTCCAGCGCTTGACGTCGGCGCCGAAGGGGGCGCTGATCCAGGTTTCTTTCGTATACGAGGATTTGCCCTTGATCTCGACGATTTGCACGACGTCCTCGCGGGTAACGGGGAACTTGAGCTGCAAAGGGGCTGCTGATGTTCCCGCTGCGCCGGCCCCGTGCAGCAGCGGTTTGCCGGCTATATACAGAAATGCGGAAATGCCGACCACGGCGGCAGCCGCGGCCAATCCAAGAATGAGGCTTTTTGTCTTCATAGCTGTCGTAATCTCCTATTCCCGTTTAATGGCGGTAAGCGCATCGGTACGCGACGCTTTGACCGCCGGATATATCCCTGATAAAACTCCGGTCAAAACGGCGAAAAACATGCCAAGCGGCAAGATCCACCAGGAGATGAACAAAATTTCCGGCTCGCCGCTGCCGGGACCGCCGCCGAAGCGGTTGATAACCGCATTAATGCCCCATACGACCCAATGCGATAAAACGATGCCGCAAGAACCTCCCAAGACGCCGAGCAAAGCGGACTCCACGATAAACATATGGCGGATCTGCTTCAGGTTGGCGCCGAGCACCTTCATGATGCCGATTTGGCGCCGCCGCTGATAGGTGGACATCGTCATCGCGACAACGATCGAAATCGAGGCGACGAACAAAATAAACAGTCCCGCACCGCCGAATATAAGCCGGATAATGACAAATTCGCCGTTCATTTGTTCTTTACGGTGCAGATTGTTCTGCGTATTGAGATTCAGCTTGCGGATCAGCTCGTCCACTTCGGCGACATGATTCGTGCTATCCACTTTCACGACAACTTGGGACGGTTGTTCAAGCGACGGCAGCGACGCAGCGGCGGCCGGGTTCGCGGCTTTGCGAAGCTCGAGCAGCCGGGCGGCAAGCTCATACGGTACGTAAGCCTGCTTGTTGTTCCAGATCATATATTCCGGAGCTTCTTCCGGTATCTTGAGCACGCCGCCGACCCGGACCGGGAGCTCGACCCGCTTGGCGGTACCGGCCGCGGTGCCGGACGTTCCCGAGCCCGGAGGACCCATGCCGCCGCCTTGTTCGCCATCTCCGACTTGCAGGATCATGGTCTTGCGATACATGGCATACGGCATCGTATCCATCAAGCGCAGCTGCTGCTGGAGGGCGCGGTCGCCGCCGTTCTCCTGCATGAGGCGGGATCGGACCTGGGACGTCCTCTCGTCGAACACGCCTCGCACCGCGCCGTAGTTCAGCACGACGGCGTTAGAGCCGCCGTTCGGACTGCCTTGGGCGAATTCATGCTCGAAGGCGGTCAAAGCCTCCAGCTCGGTAGCGATCAGCTGGACGCGCCCCGTCTTGCTGCCGTCGATCGTGAAGCCTGCTTCGCCGAGCTCCACGAAGCTGGCAACCGCCTTGACGTGCGGCAAAGAGCGGATCACTTCCAGCTTGCTCTTCGTCAAGCCGCGCCCGGCACCGCCGCCCTCGTCGCCCCTATATATCGTAATCTCATCGGTTTTCAAATAATGTCCCATCTGCTTCTCGCTGTAATGGGCGATCGACTCGCCGAAGGCGACGGCCACGATAATCGAAGCTGACCCGATGGCGATGCCCATGGCGCATAGTGCCGTCACTACTTTGCGGCGCCGCAGCTGGTCCAAGCCGAGCTTGCCGTAATCGCTCCATTTCATCCGGCTTCACCCGCCCAGCCGCCGTCCTCGACGAGTTGGCCGTCCCTGAGTTGAATGATACGCTGCGTGCGCCTGGCCACCTCGTGCTCATGCGTCACGATAACGAATGTAATGCCCAGATTGGCATTCAAGTCGTGCAGCAGATCGATAATTTCCCGCTCGGTCTTCGTATCCAGATTACCGGTAGGCTCGTCCGCGAATACGATAGCCGGCATAGTTACAAGCGAACGCGCAATCGAGACGCGCTGCTGCTGGCCGCCGGACAGCTGGGACGGGAACAGCTCCGACTTGTCCGCCAGGCCGACTTGAGCGAGCAGCTTCAGCGCCCGTTCCCTCCGCGTCCGGGGGCCGACGGATTGGAAGACGAGAGGAAGCTCGACATTTTCACGGACGGTAAGGTGGGGGATCAATTCGTAAGATTGAAAAATAAAGCCGATGTGCGTTCTTCGAAACTCCGCCAGCCGGTTCTCGGACATCGTCTCGATCGGCTGTCCGCCGATCAGGATGCTGCCCGATGTCGGCTTCATCAGTCCGGCCATCAAATTCAGCAGCGTTGACTTGCCTGAACCGGAGCTGCCGAGCAGCGCGACCATTTCGCCTTTCTCGACGCGGAAATCGATATGCTGCAGTACGGGCGTCACTTCGGCGCCGTTCGTAAAGCTGTGGGATAACTGTTTGACGATAAGCACTTTCGCAATCCTCCCTACGCGATGGGCAACAAAAAACAGACAAGCGCGGGCGCTGTCTGTTGCATATAACGACTATCGGTTCTATTTTGTTTCGCCTAAAGTTCTTAATATTTTCTTAATTGCTTACGAGGTGAGCCATTCTCTTCATACCAATGGGTCACGAAGAATCCTACGGCAGCTGCCAGCGCAAGCAGGGCGGCGATGCGGTACAGCCATTGGCCGCCGTACGCTTCGAACAGCCAGCCGCCGATCACGCCGCTGATCAGCCCGGCGACCGACTGCCACGTAACGGCGAAGATCGCTTGGCCGGAAGCGCGGTATTCATCGGGTACGGCTTGCGACACGTAACGAATACCGGTGAACAGGAAGATGCCGAAGCTCATACTGTGCATGGCCTGCAAAGCAATCGCCCAAACCGGGTCTTGAATAAAGCTGAGCAGCGTAAAACGGATCATATACACGCTCGCAGCGACAGCGAGCAAAGCGAGCTCCTTAAACTTGTGCCCGTATTTGCTGAGCAGGAAGAACGTCGGAATTTCGCTGAGCGCCGAGGCGGTCCAAGCATAGCCGATCAGCGAATCCGGTGCATGCAGCTCCCGCATATAGAGAGCCAGGAAGCCGTCGTTAATCCGATGGGCGATCGACAGGATCAGCAGCAAGCCAAGGAAGCGCAGGAAAGGGCGCGAGCCGATGATTTTGGCCATAGGCTTCCACTCGATCGGCTTGAAGCTGTCTTTGCCGCCCCGCACGTCGCGGAGCAGGAAGGCGAATAGGAGCGACGCGATAACGGAGCCGTAAGCCAAATACGCCGTGAACGTATGACCGGTTTCCTTCAGGATCATCCCGAATACGAGCGAGGCGAAGGCGAAGCCGATGGAGCCGTAGACTCGGAACGAGGCGTAGCTTTTGCCGGACACGCTTGTGATGAGCAGCAGCTGGCTGTCGTTCATGGACAGCATCGGCTGCTGAAAGAAGAAGAACACGGCCATCGCCGCGTACAGCAGGCCGAAGGATTCGGCGTGAAATACGAGCGGTGCCATAATCAGCTGGCCGGTCAGCAGCAGCAGCACTTTGCGGATCGTTCCCCAGCGGTCGCTGATGTAGCCCCATAGCAAATTCGAAACGATCCCGATCATCGGACCGATGGCGTAGAGCATACCGATCTGCAGCTTGGAATAGCCGACAGCGTCAAAATAAAGCGGAAAGAACGAGATGACGATGGACGTCATCGTAAATATCGTGAAGGTGTAGCCTTTGGCCAGCCCGAGCTGGGAAGAGCTTGTCACAGTGCAGCCCTCGCTTTATGGAAGTAATGGTTGGATTCGTTCATGACATAATAGTATATCAGATATTTAACCGAGTGGGGATGCAAATTATTCCGCAACCGATACGGTAACGAGGCTGCCGACTGGAAAGCGGGGGGATGATCGTGGTACAGTAAAGGGAATAGGCGACAACCGGAGGTGCAGAGCGTGAATTATGCATTCATTTATGACGATCGGCTCGGCATCCCCGTCCCGGAGCTTTACGTCGATTGGGAGCAGCTGGACGAATCGGAGCAATCGGAAGTGCTGCTGCGCTGGGAGCACATCCGGGGCCGGATTCCGAACCGGATCATCGAGCTGGAACGGATTATCATCGATAAGCAGCGCAGACTGGATACGGAAGACGACTTCCCGACATCTTGCCGGTTGAACAGCGAAATCGCCGATCTTGCCAGCACGATCAATGACCTTCATCTCTGGTTCCGAGTCAATCAGGAGATGGAGTCTAAGCTTCACGGTTAAGGTCAGGAGGTGTAACCGTGTCTGTAATGACCATTATTGAGCGTCTGCAGGAGCACGTGCCGGAGCTGAATCCGGTTCATATATGGAACGAAGAGCTGGAGCGGGAGATTGCCGCGCTGCCGGAAAACAAAGAGCCGTTCGCGGCGTTGAAGTCTGGGCTGCATCTGTGGAACGGGAGTCTTGACGCTTCCCACAGTCTTTCGCAGGAGCTCGAAACGCCGCTCGGCAGCTATTGGCATGGGATCATGCACCGGATGGAAGGCGATTACGGCAACGCGAACTACTGGTTCGCTCGTGCAGGCAAGCATTCGTTTCATCTGGAGCTGCAGAAAGCGGCGGCGGCTCATCTTACGGCCTATGTGAACGAGGGTCGCCGCAATGAGCCGATCGGATTGCTCGGCAAGCTGGAAGCTTTGCAGCACGCGCCGGTATGGACGCCGGCAACGTTCACGGCGGCAGTGGAGCTGTGCGTTCACAGCCCGGGCAGCGCAGCTCGCTCGGTGCTGGAGCAAATTCAATACGAAGAAATAAAGCTGCTTGTCATGTACTGCAAGGAGCTTAGCGGGTACGGAGGGAAGTAGGATTGAGACGCCATGCTGCTGAGGCCGGTACGTTTCCGCACGGTCCGATTCGACTTATGAGACGCATGTATAAATATGTGCTGCCGGAGGTTGACGCCCAGCTCGACGAGTGGCGTCAAGCGGCGCAGCGCATTCCGGATGCCGAGCTGCGGAAGCAAGCGCTGGCGAGCATCGCCGCCAAGCAATTTCATTGTCAAGGCGGTGCGGTCTATGCCGCCGCCAATTTGCGGCAGCGCCATGTGCTGATTCCGCTCATCGTCGCCTTCCAGACGATCAGCGACTACTTGGACAATTTGTGCGACCGGAGCACCTCGCTGGACCCGAACGATTTTCGCAGGCTTCATCAGTCGATGCTGGACGCGGTCGATCCGTCCGCCCCGTTGAACCACTATTACGAGTTCCGGCAGGAGCAGGAGGACGGGGGATATTTGCCGGAGCTGGTCAAGACATGCCAATCGTGTATTTTATTGCTGCCTTCCTACGAACGTGTTGCGGACAGAGTGAAACGGCTCGTATCGCTCTATTGCGATCTTCAAGTTTACAAGCACATTCGCCTGGACCAGCGCGAGGCGCAGCTGACGGCTTGGTGGGACCGGCATCGTTCCTCCTGTCCGGACTTGCTTTGGAACGAATTCGCTGCGGCCACGGGCTCGACGCTGGGCGTGTTCATGCTGTTTCTGGCGGCTACGGATCCGCACCTTACCGAAGCCGGGGCGAAGGAGATCGAGGCGGCGTATTTTCCTTACGTTTGCGGGCTGCACATTTTGCTGGACTATTTGATCGATCAGGAGGAAGACGCGGCCGGCGGCGATCTGAATTTTTGCTCGTACTACGGAGGTCTTGAACAAACGGTCGCCCGTATAGCAGCTATCGTGAAGGAAGCACGCCATAAAATTTTGCACTTGGAACATCCGACATTTCATCGTATGATAATCGAAGGATTATTAGCGCTGTATTTGTCGGATCCAAAGGTGCGTTCGCAGCAGAAAGTGCGCACCGTGTCGAAGCAGCTCATGAAGAAGAGCCCAATGACCCGGTTGTTTTTCTGGATGAACAGCGTCTGGATCAGGCGGACGTCCTAATAGAAAGATAATTAATAGAGGCTCGGAATTAAGCAGGTGTTCTGAGTCTGAATGAGGGGTGAATGAGGCAGAAG
>NZ_JBHLWN010000119.1:0-16280 GCF_042432825.1 Paenibacillus chartarius
AAACTCCCCTTGGTAGACAGGTTTTATTATTTCACCTGTCTACCTAATGGGGAGCATATCACGAGCGGGCGGCCTTTTTGATTGCAATCTTCACGATTAAGCAAACTCATTCAGTACTTCGGGCGTCCAGTCTCTAACGCCGTTATCTTCACGAATTCCGATCACCACATCCGTTATGTCGGGGTCGGAAATCAATTTATCTTGAACGCGGAATTTGATATTGTCGGCGTCGGCCAAGCTCAAGCCTTTGCGAAGCTCAATCACAGCATCGACGTGATAATAGCGTCCTTCTTGCGTAATCCGTATATTGTTAATGTCCGTGACATCTTTGTCGGAAAGGATCAGCATAGCCACCTTCTCGGCTACATCGCGGGGAGCCGCTACGCCGATCAGACCGACCATATTGTCATAGCCGACCTTGAATGCGACACCGACCATCAGCAAGCCAATAAGCATAGTGACGACACCGTCAAGAGCGTCAAACGCGGTAAACGATGTGATCAAGACCGCGACCAGGGCCAGAAGCGCACCCGTAACGGCAACCAGGTCTTCGTAGAAAACAAGTCGGGTAGCCGGCGCCGAACGACCTACATGTTTAAATGACGATAAGATAAAACCTAATCCCTTCGTTTCGACTCTGGCTTCCTTCGTGATTTCCTTCATGGCTTTCATCAATATGGCTCCATCGACGGCAAGGTTAAAGACCAATGCGCTCAAGTTCAGCCAGAAGCCGCCCTCGGAATGCGCCGGATGCTGCACCAAGTGCAAGCCTTCACGAATGGTTTCGTAAGCCATAATACTGACGACAATCACAGCGATCATACAGAAAATGTTAATGACACGTCCAAAGCCTGTAGGGAATTGCCGGGTAGGCTTTTTCTCCGCGAGGATGCTTCCTGCGAATACAAATCCCTGATTGATACTGTCCGCGAGTGAATGCATCGAAGATGCAAACATCGCACCGCTGCCGCTCATCGCAGCACCAATGCCTTTGAACGCGGCAATTAATGCATTGCCGACCATCGCAAGCGCCGACGACTTGTTACCTTTCTTGATCAGTTCAAACAAATTTTCTCGTTCGGGTTCGGGGTCCATTTCGTCCTCCTAAAGTTTTGTAAAAAAGTGAATACCCTCTCCTAAACATTGTATAATGCCCAAGATCAGATATCAAATATGTAATACGTACTTAATCCGCGGCGGTTTCAGTTCAAGTTCAAATCCGGGTATACGAAAGCCCTGAGCGAGCTCAGGGCTTATTCATGCATTTACGCAAGTTTTTCAATTACGATGGAGGCGCTGGTCGCAGGTGTTGCATTTCCTACGCCGCCGAGATCATTTTGCAGAGTGACGGCGACACCTGTATTGTCGATTCGATTCAGCGTAAGCACACCGGTTGTCAGGAATCTCGTTACGACTTGACCTGGGAGGGTTTGGTTGCCGGAGCCCGCTGCGTAATTGCTGCAAGGCACCCGAATTGCTGTCGGGCTGCCCGTAGGCTGGAAGAACAGCGCGAAAGCGACGTTGCCGGCCGTCGGGAACACTTCCCAATCGATACGATAAACGCCAGGCTCATTGATCAGGATTGACGAAGGAGGAGTGAAGCCGATGGCTGTGCCGCCGATCAGAGGGGCTTCATTAAACGTAACGGCTCCCCCCTGCCCCCCTGGCGTCGGTGCGGCAGCAATGCTTTGCTCCTCGGAGCTGCAGAAGAATGCGAAAGCTACCGGCCCCTGCGGTCCTTGTGGTCCTTGCGGTCCTTGTGGTCCTTGCGGGCCCGGTGGCCCTGGAATAAGTCTACCCATTCATCAATCACCCTTCTTTGTGGAGTACACAAATAGAGTATTCGTAACAAACGATACGGTGTAGGTATTTGCCTAGTACGTGAAAAATGAGATAAGCGCCCACATTGCCGCAGATAGGTCTTGGCCACATTTTACCAAATCAATTATACTTGTCTACGCACCTCTTTCTTTGTCCACATACGCTACATTACGAAGCGGTAACTGTGGAAGAAGGAGATGAACGGATGCAAGGAATGCGGTATGTCGGTATTATGGTTGCGGAGCCAAAGCAACAGCGAATGATGCTGCTCCGGTATGCTCCCTATCAAACGCCCGGTACGAAATTACTCTGCTTTACCCCAAATTCGATAGACTGGAAGCGGAGAACGGTATGGGCTATGCATCGGGCAGGACGTATTTGGAGGAGGGGAAGATTCCCCTTGCCGCAAGTCGTTTATAACCGCTGTTACAGCTTGGATCCCCAAGTTCTTCGCCGGGTTGAGACGATGATCGGTACCAATCGATGCTTCAACCATATTACGCAGTTCAACAAATTGGACATCCACAATATTCTGGCTCACTCGGAGCTAAAGCAATATGTGCCGGAAACGGCATCTTATCATGACGCTGAATCGGCATCGATTTTCAACAAGCATCCTGTGCTGTATTTCAAGCCATGTACCGGTTCTCGGGGCATCGGCGTGTACCGGGTAACGAAGATGGATAACGGGGAGCTGCAGTTGAACCACCATCATTCAGCGCCTAATGTCGTCTTTAGTTCATATGAGGAATTAAGAGCTGAGTTTGATGCTGAGATCGAAACGACGCCCTACATGATTCAGCAAGGCATTTCCGTGCAGCAGCTCCACGGTCATAACTTCGATCTTCGCGCGCTTGTGCAGAAGAACCGGAGAGGCGCTTGGTCCGTCACGAATGTCATCAGTCGGGTGGCTTTCGGCGAATATTACAACACCAGTGTTTGCGAGAATATCCGAACGGCAGCCGAGGTGTTGAAGGAGCTTTATTCAGCAGTGCAGGTGGAAGGATTGCTGCATTCGTTAGGCAGGATCAGTTTGAAAGCAGCCGATGCCATCGAGCGGGGCACCAACAGTCATTTGGGGGAGATCAGTGTCGATTTCGTCTTGGATACCGAGGGGCAGTTATGGGTGGTCGAAATCAACGGGAAGCCCGAGAAGAACTTGTACCGGTCGCTGCCTGACCATACGGACGTGTACAAGCGCCCTCTTCAATATGCGGCGTATTTGCTGACTCGTCGTCGTTCCTTGCGTCGTAAGAAATCATAACGGGGTTCGGGCTGGAGCAAACTGTGGGCTGAAGCCTATCTGACTAATCCCGATCCGATCCTGGGGAAAATGCTCCTTAAGCCGTGCCAGTACCCGCTTGTACGCCTCCCGGTCGTACCAGTCGCCTACGCCCAAGCATTCATATTGCGCCTTCAGCCCGAGTCGCTGCGTTCGTCGCCCCTGGCTGCCGTCTCCCATGAAATAATCGTCGATGCAGACCCTGTCGACAATCTCGGCCAGCCGATCGGCGAAGGAATCCGTCGATGGCAGTACGGGCGCAATCGTGGCCTGAGCCGGAATCCCCCGGCTTACAGCCTCCTTCAGTACACGAAAGCGGGCCTGCAGCGGTGGGGCGTAAGGGGTAAAGGCACGGCGCATATCCTCGCGGTCGGTTTCAATCGTCATACTGAGCCGGACGCGGTTCCCCAGCTTTGCTAGCAGATCGAGATCCCGGCTCACCAGCGGACTTCGGGTTTGAACGAACAAGAAGTTCGGCGCAGCCTCATCGCCCGCCATCACCTCCAGCAGCGATCTGGTTACGCCGAACTTTGCCTCTTCCGGTTGATACGGGTCCGTACTGGACGACATGAAGATGGTGACAGGGCCTTCTTGCCGGCGGGCT
The DNA here is from genome assembly GCF_042432825.1 of Paenibacillus chartarius. Classification (NCBI taxonomy): domain Bacteria; kingdom Bacillati; phylum Bacillota; class Bacilli; order Caryophanales; family Paenibacillaceae; genus Paenibacillus; species Paenibacillus chartarius. The sequence goes on from NZ_JBHLWN010000119.1 coordinate 3,708, forward strand.
TTCCGCAAATCTTTGCGAAGCACTTCGGCCGCCTCTGTCTTGATATCCACCCAAGAGCCCCATTCTTCGCCACGAAACAACGCCACCGGCATTTGGCGGACATAGCAGTACGAACAAGCAAATGCGCAGCCGACATACGGATTGAGCGTGTGCGTATAACCCTCAAGAAACCCGGTTGCCCGGTTCAGCAGCTGCCTAGGGGTTTTCTCTCTGATTACCCGTTTACCGTTCACGGTCAGCACCTCCATTTTGCCTATTGTAGCACACAAGTCCAATGAATATGACAAGCCCGCCCCAGCATACATGAACCGGCCCGCCCGCGTCGATACGCGGCAAGCCGGTACCCAGTCCGACATCAGCCCTTGAACAACAAGCTCGCGAGGAGCTTGCAGCGTTCGGATGATAACCAGTTCATTGTTCTCTTCCCTTTGACCCTAAAAGAAAAAGAGCCCTTGCGGGCTCCCTTCCGACGGTGAATCGTTATTATTGTGCCTTTCCTCGTTCCTTGCCTTCGGTACCTCGCTCATCGAACGAATTGCCTCCAAACACTGACGTGTCTTTGGCACACACCTCCAGACGAAGTGAATCGATTAGAAGCTACAATCTTCGGCTTTCGCTACGTTTTGCAACGCAACCACACCCTCTCTTCACCGTCACTACTAGTATGTCCGGCCCTTTACATTTTATTAATAAATTATTGGCATTACCCAGCGCTTAAGTCCGATAGTTCCGATGAAGAAGAAAAGCTGAGTTTGGCGCATTTGTTGCTCAGTTTTAATTACATAATAACTCCATGGCTACGCGTTCCTTATCCGCAAGCTCGAGCAAAAGCTTGGAAACCTGGTTTAATTCCTGCGGGTTTCCCGTTCTTCCTGCAAGGTCGATCAAAGAAGAAACGTTAACCCACATTGGAGCGATTTCAGTAAACCTCAAGTATGCTTGTTCTACTTTTGGGTCTCCCAACAGTTCCGCACATTCTTTTAGAAAATCTCGATATAGATTTCGAAACAAAGCGCCGCCGGTTCCCGCTCTTTCCATTAATAACGCAGTCAAGCATAGATCATGCTCAAAATTTTTGCTGCGAGAAGGCCACTTCAGGATTTCATTGCTCATTTTCACAATGCCTTTGTTCCCCATATTGCGAATGGGGGGATTTAAATAATCATGTGCATTCTTGGTTAAGGATAATCGTATAGCGGGCATAAGCGGCGGATGGGTGCCGTTCGCCTCGACCGTAAAGGAACGATTCCTGGAGCTCATGGGCCCCTTTGCGTTTCTAGCCATAGCCAACTGGGCCAAACTCGTCTTCACAAGTCCTCCCTGCTGTTTAGTATCCGCCATGTAGGCGTATTCGTCATCCATTCCATATATCACCGCATAGTGAGCGGCAAAGTGCACTTTGTTCGTGAAATAATCTAAATAATAAGAGTCCAACTTAAGCCCCACCGGAATTCCGCGTTCGATGAAGCTCCGTATATTCTGCCACGCTTTTTCAACGGACGAGGTTTCTTGCGCCTTGATGATTAAGTTGAGCCGGGATGCTATGCAAGCCGTCAATTCATCCGGCTTCACCCTTCCCCCAATAAAAGGAAAGTCCATTCCCTTCGAATCCCAATAAATGAATCCCAACCCTTGCCCAAGACCGAATAGCATCGGCTCCGATAGTCGGACTCCCGCAAATTGGAGTAAATTGCCCATTGTTGTCGTCTCGCAATGTTCCCCTTGAAAAGGACTGAAGCCTTCAATGATTTTAGACATGATCTTTCGTCTCCCCCAACAATTCGTTGATCATTTTCGCAACGAACGCTTGCTCGCTTTCGATGAGACTCATCGGATGAAGGAAAAGTGCCCTTACATACAGCGGCAATCGAAGGTCACCTTGCGATTCGTACTTCTGTCTTATATTTTCTAAAGCCTCCCCAAGAAAATTCAGCCGTTTCCGCAAAGCTTCAATCGCTTCGCCCTTATCGATAAAAGGTAAAGCGGCAAGCCCGAGATCGAATCGGCTATCGCGCTCTCGCGAAGAAGATAGGGCGACGATGATTTCATTCCTCAGCGTTGCCAAACCGACGTCCGTTATGACAAATCGGATCGGCATAGGTCCCTTGCCGGACTTCTCACCTGAATCCTCGGACTCGATCAGTCCTTTATTGTTCAATTTCTTCAGTCCTGCGTAAATCGAAGTCGTGCCGATATTCGCCCATTCCCGATAGCCGCGTTGGTCGATTAACTTATTAATGTCGTAACCTGACGCTTGATTGCGTTCCGCGATTATTTGCAACAGCATAAATTCAACATTCGAAAGTTGGTTCATGGAGAGACCCCTCATAATTAATATTACATACATGCATTATAACACTAGTGTAATATAGGGTCAATCAAGGCTCCTAAGAACCAATCATCTGTGTACTCAGCCAAAAGAAAAGAGCCCTTGCGGGCTCCTTCCGACGGTGAATCGTTATTATTGTGCCTATCCTCGCCCTTGTCTTCGGTACCTCGCTCATCGAACGAACTGCCTCCAAACACTAACGTGTCTTTGGCACACACCTCCAGACGAAGTGAATCGATTAGAAGCTACAATCTTCGGCTTTCGCTACGTTTTGCAACGCAACCACACCCTCTCTTCACCGTCACTAGTAGTATGTCCGGTCCTTTACATTTTATTAATAATTTTTTTTAATGCCCTTCACCGTGATTGTTGCGGGAGTGCTGGCGGTTTTTAACCTTTTTGGAGCCGGAGAGCGGCGCTGTCGGACCGTGATGCTCGTTGTCGTGGTCGGGCTTCGGTCCTGCGTAGCTTAAGCCGACGGAGTAGGATTTATCTTTCTTCGACATCAGATCCAGCCTCCCTTCTTCATCGTGGAGCGCTCGCGCCGGTCGTTCTTCTCTTGATTTTGCTGCTGGTTGAACTCGGCGTTGATTTTCGGCTTTTCCAAGTCGTCAACGACGTTCTGCAGATTCTTATCCGGACCATATTGCTTCGTCATGGCGTATGTCTCTCCGATCCGTTATGGATTTGTGATGTTCTTGACACCCTGCGCACACTCGTGCAGGTGGCGAACGTAATCCTCGGCCAGCGATTGAATAATCTCCGTGTGCTCGTCGACATGCAGGTTTCCCTGTTGGACATCGACCAAATTTACTTCAATTTCACGAGGATCCACATACGTCACTTTAAAGTCAAAATTGTAATCCGAACGTCCCGCCGTTTGAATGTTGACTCTGAGGGCAGACGGATCGCCTTCGTCGGCAACGACTTTGCAAGTATCCGTCTCATTCAGCATCCGCGGAAGGAACATTTGCCAAGCCTCGGCGACCTTTTGATTGTCTACCGTGAGCTGCGCGGTTTTGGACATAGCGCAACACCTCCTCACTCCTTAACTTGCTGATTGTAAAGGGGATTTATGAGATGTAAAAACTAGTACAAGCTCCTTCGCCCGAGTCTCCTTAGGCAAGCATATCTTTCCTCAGTTTCTCTACTTGCGAAACCAAATTTTGCATGATTTGTTCGGCAGGGAGCCGATTGGACATCGGCGCTCCCTGTCCGGCCCACATCGACATGAACTCGGTCCGATTTTGCTTTGCGGCGGCTTGCCGAATATCTCGAGTCAGGGCATTCTGTACCGGATAATCGGGTACATGATGCTGATGAGCGGCCATTTCCGCAATAAACCGGTTTTTCAATCCTCTTGCGGGTTTTCCCGAGAATGCCGACGTAATGACTGTTTCGCCGTCTTTGCTCTGGAGCAGCTTCTCTTTATAAGCCGGGTGGATGCCGCTCTCTTCGGCTGTCAAGAACGCTGTGCCGAGCGATACGGCTGAAGCGCCAAGCATACGGGCAGCCAGGATCCCCCGTCCGTCCATGATCCCGCCTGCCGCGATGACCGGAATGCGAACCGCATCAACGATTTGCGGAACGAGTGCCATGGTGCCGATCAGCGCTTGTTCGTGGGAAACCGTAAAGGTACCGCGATGTCCGCCGGCTTCGCTGCCTTGGGCGATCACCATATCGACTCCGTTCTCTTCGAGCAGCTCGGCTTCACGGACAGTTGTCGCTGTTCCGATTAATACCGTGCCGGCTTCTCGAAACCGGGCAGCCCATGGTTTGGACAGGCACCCGAACGTGAAACTAAACACCGGAACGCCTTCCTCCAATACAACGTTTGTCTGCTCATCGGCATTTTCCGCGTATTTGGTTATCGGCGTTTGAGGAACATCGATTCCCAGCTCGTCACGGAACGGCTTCATCCAATGCTGAACTTGAGCAATCTGGTCTGTTGATGCCTCGTACGGCTGGTCCATAAATAAATTTACGGCGAAGGGCCGATCCGTAAGCTCGCGAATTTGACGAATGGCCAGCCGAATCTCCTCAGGTGTCATATAGCCTGCGCCCAACGTCCCTAAGCCTCCTGCGTTCGATACCGCCGCAACTAATGCGGGCGTAGTCGATCCTCCGGCCATTCCGGCCTGGATGATCGGGTATGTAATTTTTAGCTGCTTAGTAACTTCCGTGCTAGGCCACATGGCTGGTTTCCTCCTTATGCTTGATTCGAACAAGCCTGATATAGCAAAAAGGCCACCGACCTAAGCCGATGACCCCGATGTGTAATTCAAGTACGGAGAGGGTGGGATTCGAACCCACGGAGGCTTGCACCTCGGCGGTTTTCAAGACCGCTGCCTTAAACCACTCGACCACCTCTCCAAGCAGTCCCGCAAGAGCGGGACAAAAAGCATTGTAGCATACTTGCAAATTCATTTGCAACCGCTATTTCTTAGCAATAACACGTACCCCGCCCATGTAAGGCACCAGCACTTCCGGTACGGCTACAGTGCCGTCAGCTTGCTGATAATTTTCCAGAATGGCGGCCACCGTTCTGCCGACGGCAAGTCCTGATCCGTTCAGCGTATGGACGAATTCCGGCTTCGCCTTCGCGTCGCGGCGGAAGCGGATGCCGGCACGGCGCGCCTGGAAATCCTCCACATTGCTGCAGGACGAAATTTCGCGGTATGTACCGCCGCTAGGCAGCCACACTTCCAGATCGTACGTCTTAGCCGCTGTGAAGCCCATATCGCCCGTACAAAGCGCTAGAACGCGGTACGGAAGCTTCAGCAGCTGCAGCACCTTCTCGGCGTGTCTTGTCATCTGCTCAAGCGCCTCATACGAATCCTCCGGCTTCACCAGCTTGATCAGCTCTACCTTGTTGAACTGATGCTGACGAATCAAGCCTCTCGTGTCGCGGCCGGCTGCTCCTGCTTCCGAGCGGAAACACGCACTATAGGCGACATAGTTGACCGGCAGCTGATCGGCATTCAAAATCTCTTCCCTATGGTAGTTCGTCACCGGTACTTCCGCGGTCGGAATCAAGAAGTAGTCCATGCCCTCCAGCTTGAAGACGTCCTCCTCAAACTTCGGCAGCTGACCCGTTCCGGTCAAGCTGTCGCGGTTCACAATCTGTGGAGGCAGCATCTCTTCATAGCCGTGCTCATTGCTGTGCAGGTCCATCATGAAATTGATCAGCGCCCGCTCGAGACGAGCCCCGAGACCCTTGTAAAATAAAAACCGTGTCCCCGTCACCTTCGCGCCGGCTTCGAAGTCGACAATCCCGAGCTCCTGCGCCAAGTCCCAGTGAGGCTTCGGCTCGAAGCCGAATGTTGTCGGCTCTCCAATGCGGCGCACTTCCACGTTGTCTTCCTCCGATGCGCCGACAGGTACCGATTCATGAGGCATATTCGGAATCGAAAGCATAATGTCGTTCAATTCCGTTTCGAGTACGCGAATTTCATCGTCCAGCTCTTTAATCCGATCGCCAACAACCTTCATTTCCTGAATCAAGTCGTCGGCATTCTCGCCGCTGCGCTTCTTCAAGGCTACTTCTTGCGAAACGACATTGCGGCGGTTCTTTAACTGCTCCACTTCCTGCAGCATTTCGCGGCGCTTCGTATCCAGCGCAGTGAATCGGTCAAGCTCCGGCAGCTGTGCGCCGCGGTTCGCCATCGCTGCTTTTACTCGGTCCAGATCGCTTCTCAAGAGCTTTACGTCGAACAAACGAACCCCTCCGTATAGGGCAATATAGTTGATATGGAAGAAGCACCTTGCCGCTTCCGGCGTACGTGCCGGCGCTGGCCCAAGGTGCTTGATCCGCTTAGTTATGTGCTTTCTTCACCATATCGAGGAAATAACCGTGAATGCGGCAATCGTCGGTCAGCTCCGGATGGAACGAGGTCGCCAGCAGCCGACCCTGCTGCGCCGCTACGATCTGTCCGTTATAAACCGAGAGCACTTCCACGCCTTTGCCTACTTCCTCAATCAACGGTGCGCGAATGAATACGGCCCGAACGTCGTCGGCGATATGCTTTACTTCCAGATCCGTCTCGAAGCTTTCCCGCTGCCGTCCGAACGCATTACGCGCTACCTTGATGTCCATCAGCTCGAGGTGCGCCTCGGGCTGAGCGGCGATTTCCTTGGCAATGACAATTAGTCCTGCGCATGTGCCGAATACCGGATTGCCTTGGCTGTAAAATTCCTTCAGCGACTCAATGAACCCGTAAGTCCGCATCAGCTTTCCGATCGTCGTGCTCTCACCGCCGGGCACAATGATGCCTTGCAGCTCCTTCAGCTGCTCCGGACGTTTGACCTGGACGCCCTCGCCGCCCGCTTGTTCAATCATTCGAATATGTTCAGCAACTGCTCCCTGCAGCGCCAATACGCCAATCTTCATGCTGCTTCGTTCCTTCCTTACGCCGCCGACTGGCTATCCGAGCCTCTTACCAGCCGCGCTCTTGCATCCGTTCTGCAGCCGGAAGCTTGGAGATTTCGATGCCCTTCATCGGCGTACCGAGATTTTTGGAAATTTCCGCGATATGAGCGTAATCCGTATAGTGCGTAGTCGCTTCAACGATCGCTTTCGCGAACTTTTCCGGATTGTCCGATTTGAAGATACCCGAACCAACGAACACGCCGTCGGAGCCAAGATGCATCATCAGAGCGGCGTCAGCAGGCGTCGCTACGCCTCCTGCCGCGAAATTGACGACCGGCAGCTTGCCGGTTTCGTGCACTTGCAGCAGCAGCTCGAACGGAGCACCCAGGTTCTTGGCTTCCGCCATCAGCTCGTCTCTCGACATCGCCTGCACCTTGCGGATTTGGCCGACCATCATCCGCATATGGCGGACGGCCTCAACAATATTACCCGTTCCCGGCTCGCCCTTCGTCCGAATCATCGACGCACCTTCGCCGATCCGGCGCAGCGCCTCGCCAAGGTCGCGCGCGCCGCAAACGAACGGAACGGTAAACTCGCGCTTATTGATATGGAATACTTCATCGGCCGGTGTCAATACTTCGCTCTCGTCGATGTAGTCCACGCCCATCGATTCGAGGATTTTCGCTTCGACAAAATGTCCGATCCGTGCCTTCGCCATAACCGGGATCGACACGACCTTCATAACTTCCTCGACGATCGTCGGGTCCGCCATCCGTGCTACGCCGCCGGCCGCACGAATATCGGACGGTACCCGCTCAAGTGCCATAACGGCGGACGCTCCCGCAGCTTCGGCAATTTTTGCTTGCTCGGCGTTCATGACGTCCATGATTACGCCGCCTTTTTGCATTTCGGCCATACCCTTCTTAACTCGCGATGTTCCGGTTTCCATTCTCCATTCCTCCTGTGTATGCTAATCAAATATTTTACATGAACCGCCACAAATATACAACCGCCGTTATCGGAATTAAGCCGCTTTCTTGTCGCCGCTGAGCAGATCGCTGAAGAAGTTGCCGATCGCCCGGAACAGCAGCCGGATCCAGCTGGCCTTCTCTTCATCCGTTGAAGAAACCATTGGGATCGTATACGTCTTGTTATTATAGCTCACTGTCATTTTACCGACCACGTCGCCCTTCTTAATCGGCGCAACCAGGTCCGTCTTCGCCTCCGTCGTTTTCACGAATGCGGTTTCCGGCGTACCCTTCTTGACCAACAGCGACAGCGCGGCGCCCGTAATCGGTGCAAGCTCCGTATTTACGCCTTTCTTGATCGGAACGGACTTCAGCGAATCATCCGCCGCGCCTTCTTTGACGATCTCGCGCTTCTCAAAGTTATTGAACCCGTAGTCGAACAGTTTCCTCGTATCGAAGAAGCTGTTGTCTCTTGAAGAGGCATTCATTACGACGGTGATCAGTCTCGTGCCGTTGCGTACAGCCGTACCCGTAAAGCAGTAGCCCGCTTTATCGGTATGCCCCGTCTTGAGCCCGTCTACGCCTGGATAAGAATACTTCTTGAAATTCGTATTCCCGCTGTTGCCTTCGAGCATCCAGTCGTAGTTGATCATCGGATTGGCGTCGGTTGGCCGGAACTTTCGGGCCGGAATACTTGAATACTCCGTAATCTTCGGATGATCTTTCAGCAGATGATAAGCAATCAGTGCGCCGTCCCGCGCGGTAAACGTCGTCTCGCCCGGAATCGACTCCGGTGCATATTTGCCTAAATCGACCCGATCCAGTCCCGATGTGTTGATGAAGAGCGCATCCTTCGACAGGCCCATCTTCTTGGCCGTTTCGTTCATCAGCTGTGCGAACTTTTCCTCGGAGCCCGCAATGCGCTCCGCTAGCGCCACTGCGGCGCCGTTATCGGAATAAATCGTAACCGCATAGAACAAATCCTGTGCCGAATATTGATCGCCCATTGCCTTCGGAATGCCGGAGAACGCCCGATTGTTGGATAAGTAAGCGGAATACTCGCTGATCGTCAGCATTTCGTCCCACTTCAGCTTGCCCGTATCGACAGCTTCCATGACCAAGTATTCGGTCATCATCTTCGCCATACTCGCCGGTGGCATCGGTTGGTCTGCATTGAGCTCATACAGCACTTGTCCGGTCGACGCTTCCAGCATAATGGCCGATTTGGATTCTAGCCCGATGTTGGGCGACTCAACCTCAGCCGCATTTGCGGTATTCAGCATTCCTGCTATAGGTGAAAACGCGAGCTGCGTCAATAACGCGATACCGACCACCAATTTCCCCGCCTTGCCAAAACCTTTCACAACGTCACTCTCCCAGTCGTAGTATCCTTTAATTTTACCACATACCGCCCCTATCTCTCAAAAATAGTAAAGGCAGAGGAAGTCTCCTCTGCCTTGATACCGTGATTACAGCGAGTAATTCGGCGCTTCTTTGGTGATTTGCACATCGTGCGGATGGCTCTCGCGAAGACCTGCACCCGTGATGCGGATAAACTGCGTATCGTTAATCAATTCCTGAATATTGCGTGTGCCGCAATACCCCATTCCCGAACGAAGACCGCCGATCAATTGGAAAATCGTATCCGCAAGCGGTCCTTTGTAAGGTACACGGCCCTCAATACCTTCCGGTACGAGCTTGCTCTCGTTCTCCTGGAAATAACGGTCTTTGCTGCCTTCTTTCATGGCGCCAAGCGAGCCCATGCCGCGGTACACCTTAAAGCGGCGTCCTTGGAAAATTTCCGATTCGCCAGGGCTTTCCTCCGTCCCGGCAAACAGACTGCCGATCATCACCGCGCTAGCGCCTGCAGCGATCGCCTTCACTACATCGCCGGAGTACTTGATGCCGCCGTCAGCAATGATCGGTACATTGTATTGTCTGGCTACTTGAGCACAATCATAGATAGCCGTGATTTGCGGAACCCCGATACCGGCAATGACACGCGTCGTACAGATCGAGCCCGGACCGATACCTACTTTTACCATCGACGCCCCGGCTTCGATTAGATCTCTTGTGCCGTCTCCAGTCGCTACGTTGCCGGCAATCATCGGCAGATCCGGATATTGCTCGCGAATCTTTCGAACCGTCTCGAGAATGTTGATATGGTGGCCGTGGGCCGAATCTACGACGATCAAGTCGATACCGGCTTCTACGAGAGCGGCAGTACGCTCCATTACATCCTTCGATACGCCTACCGCCGCGCCGACAAGCAGCCGTCCCAGCGGGTCCTTAGCGGCATTCGGGAACTGAATCGCCTTCTCAATGTCTTTGATCGTGATAAGACCCTTCAGCTCGTTATTCTCGTCAACCAGCGGGAGCTTTTCGATTTTGTGCTTTTGCAAAATCGCTTCCGCTTGCTTGAGCGTCGTACCGACCGGCGCTGTAACGAGATTCTCGCGGGTCATCACTTCTTTAATCTTGATCGAATAGTCATGAACGAAGCGGAGGTCGCGGTTCGTTAGAATACCGATCAGCTTCTTATTGTCGTCAACGATCGGTACGCCGGAAATGCGAAACTTCGCCATCAGCGCTTCGGCGTCATACACATGATGCTCTGCCGTCAGCGAGAAAGGCTTCGTGATGACGCCGCTCTCCGACCGCTTGACCCGGTCGACCTCTTCCGCCTGCTGGGCGATCGGCATATTCTTGTGAATGATTCCGATTCCGCCTTCTCTAGCGATCGCAATCGCTAGCGCGGCTTCCGTGACCGTATCCATCGCCGAGCTGATAAACGGAATATTGAGCTTCACCTTCGGATGGATTTGCGTCGTGATGTCGATCTCCTTGCCGAATACATCGGACTTTCTCGGCACTAGAAGCACATCGTCAAACGTTAACCCTTCCTTTGCAAATTTATCTTCCCTCACAATCAAAGGCCTCCCCGCCGAAAATATATTTCTCCAATCTTAACAAAAGGCCTTTTTTACTGTCAAGAAAGGTTTTCAGTCACGGTAAGAATAGTTGCAGCTTGGATTCCATAAAAGGTACTGATCGATCCCCAGCTCTTTGGCGGCGCGGATTTGCTCCTTGACCTGTTTGGCGCCGTAGGTCTGATGCGGTTTCACCCATTTTGCCGTAAAATCTTGCAGCCATGGACGCACCTGAGCGGCTTTCTTGCCGGAAGCTTCGAGCTGCTGATTTTTCTCGAGCGCATCTTGCATGGATACTTTAATAATGTCATAGGGATTCAGGTCCGGATTCCTAACCCCTAGCGTCCCGCTGCTATAGTGGGAAGGGTACACCATCGGTGAAATGTAATCGATAGCCGGACTCATTTTCCCCCAATCTTGTCCGATGCCCATATCGCCTTTGGCAGATGTCGTTAATCCGAACACATCGGCGGAAATCGCTCCGGCCGGTATCGCTTGTTTAGCCTTCGTTAGAAACTGCTGAATGACATCGGATTTGTTCAAGCCTTGGGGATTGTAAAACTTCACCTCTTGATCGACCTTCTGGCCGTTCTCCGGAAACCGCACATAATCGAATTGAACTTCGTCGAAGCCCAATTCAATTGCTTCTTTGGCGATGGCTATATTATACGCTTGTACATCAGGATGATACGGATCGACCCAGGCCACTCCTTTGCGGTCCCGCCAGACCGCCCCGGCTTTCGTATGCATCGCCAAATCTTTGCGTACACTGCATAGGTAAGGGTCCTTAAATGCGACAACTCTGGCAATGGTGTAGATCTGATGCCCCTTAAGCTCTGTAAGAAGCGCCTTGATATCCGGAATCGGCTTCGTGTCGTCCGCACCGATCTCATTGGCCAAGCCGACATTGGAGTCATAAGTGATTTGCCCGGAATCGTTCTTCACGTCGATAACCATGGCGTTAAGCTCTGTCCGATCGAGAAGGCCGATTAGCTTGCTTAAGGAGGCTCCTTTCGCTTTCCATGCAGGAACATATATGCCTTTCACGGTAACGGCGGATTTTGCTTTTACTTTGGCCGGACTTGATTGTTCGGGTTGACTTGTTTCCGGTTGTGCTGCAGGCGGCTGATTGGCAGGCGGTTGCTCAGCTGGCGGCTGAACCGCAGGAGATTGCCTCGCGATACGGGTAATATGTTCGGGAATCGAGTAGGCGCTCGGCGCCGTAGATGACAAATGCGGGGTATCGTTGGTTTGCCTCGTCGATATTGAGGACGTCGGTGTTGGCGGGATGCCTTCCGCCCTATTCTCGAATTGTTGGTTTTGGTACGGTTTCGGACCAGCCGAGCAAGCGGATAACAAGCATAAGGATAACGAAGCGAGAGTAGCCCATGTTTTCATCACGTCAACCTCCTTCATGGAGGTAGTATGACTCCTTAGGCTTATATTCACCTAATAATTTTATTGGTGCAGATGGTAGATTCCTTCTCGCGCTGCAGAGCACTCGTGCGACCCGTATCGAGTAAATGCAATAACGGTATCGCCAACCAAACGGTGAGGGCGGTTATGGCGTTATGCCGGCCGTGAGACCTAGTGGGTAACTGCTCGGTATCCTTCCTCGAGCTTAACGCCACCGTAGCGGAACGGCCCATTCATAGACGCAGGTGTTTACTTTGGAGGAAACAAAAAGAGTCCCTCACGGAAATTTCCATGAAGAACTCTTTGGCTTTGCTTGGCGGCGTCCTACTCTCCCAAGACCCTGCGGTCTAAGTACCATCGGCGCTGGAAGGCTTAACGGTCGTGTTCGGGATGGGTACGCGTGGTTCCCTTCCGCCATTACCACCAAACGGATTGCTATTCAGGCGTGCGTTGCACCCTGAAAACTAGATACGAAACATTGCGCGTAGATTTCATTTGGGTTGTTATTTGGATAAGCCCTCGACCGATTAGTATTCGTCAGCTCCACGCATTGCTGCGCTT
>NZ_JBHLWN010000120.1:0-48944 GCF_042432825.1 Paenibacillus chartarius
AAACTCCCCTTGGTAGACAGGTTTTATTATTTCACCTGTCTACCTAATGGGGAGCATATCATCAAGGGGGGTGGCGGGAGCTCGGCGTCCCGGGGGGCGGGCCGCTCGGCAATGGATTACTTATCGTTCAGGAATTGTTGCGGGTTGACGGAGTTGCCGTCTTGGCGAACTTCGAAGTGGAGATGGACACCTTCGTCCTTTTCCAGTTCGTTGCGGCCGGCTTTGGCGATAACATCGCCCTTCTTCACATCGGCGCCCTTCGTCACTTTCACATCAGCCAAGCTTTGGTACACGGTAACGAGCCCATTGTCGCTAGTGACTTCGACAAGGTGACCGACAACCGGGTTGTTTTCGACAGCAGTCACTTTACCGCTCAGTGCCGCTACAACGTCAAACGGCTGGTTGTCTTTCGCCGTGAAATCCAATCCGGTGTGCGGCGTGAATTGCTGATTGTAATGCACGGTAGCCGCCGCTTTTACTTCATTCGTTGCGCTTGCGTCATAGAACTGCATGCCTGTCGTTACTGCATTCTTATCCTTAACGGGCCATTGCATCGTTTCGGCAGCTGCGTTGACCGGTACCGCGGTTTGTCCGCCTTTGGCGCCGGTATCGTTCGAGCTCACCTCGAGTCCGCCTTTGGGCTCAGTCGCAGCACTTTTGTTGGTCGCCGCGTCCTGATAGACCCACATTAAGGTTAAGATAATTGCCGCCGCTGCCATATACACCGCAGGAAATACCCACTTCTTCGCCAGCAGCTTCTTCCATGAAGATTGACCTTGCGCTCCCGTAACCGTTTTGAGAGCTTCATCCTTCTGCAAATCTTGCTTCTTGTCATTCATATGGTTATCACCTCATCAACCATTGTTGACAAGAAGAGAAGATTTATACATTTTACCAATTGAAAGTTTACAGGTTTTTAAGATTTTGTTGTGAGATAGGAGGCAGCGGGCTCTATGGCAACGCCCTGATAGAAATATTTGACGATTTCTTCGGCCGATTTGCCTTCCCGGGCCATCCCGTTAGCCCCCCACTGGCTCATTCCCACCCCGTGGCCGTAGCCGGTCGTCGTCATCTCCAGCTGGTCGCCGCGCCACGTCCAGGCAAACTGGGAGGAATTCAGGCCGAGCCGCTCGCGGAACTCCTTGCCGCTGAACGTCCGTCCGCCGGCGGAAATCGACTTGACGCGCTTGCTATCGGTCCAGCTGAGCACCTTCAGCGACGTGGGCTTCCCGGAAGTCGTCGCGACCGACTTCACGCCCAGTTTGGCGATCAGCACTTTATAAGGAATCGTGACCGTTTCTTTATAGCGGGGAGACAGCTTCGCGTCCCATGGACTGGCCACGCTGCGGAGATAAGGGATATCGTCTCCCCAGTAATCCGCGGCATTTTCCGTAAACCCGTTGCTCGTCGAGAAAAATGTCGCTTGAATCGGTTTTCCGCCATACGTCAAAATTAGATCGTTCGTCTCCCGTACGGCACGGTTCAGCTTGTCCCAGCCGGCCGCAGCCTCCGGCGACGCCGCATCGGCGCGCTTACGCAGCTCCTCCTCGCTCAGATACGCCTGGTGGGTGATCGTATCGGTGACCCAAGCGTCGTTCACGGGAACGTTGCTGAAGTCTCGCTCCAGAATACGCCGCACGATATAAGTGCGAGCGGCGATCGCCTGCGCCTTCATCGCTTCCAGCTCGAAATCCGCCGGCATCTCGGCGGCGACGACGCCGCGCACATAGTCTTCCAGCGGGACCGTCTCGATAGTTTGCGTTTTGCTGAGATAAACCGGTATTAACAGGTGCTTGCCCCCGCCATCTGGATTCGACACATTCGCGCTAGGGGCGATGGTTAACTGCGAAGCGTCGCCGCGCCTCACAAGGAATCCGGGAATCAATACGGCCAGAAAGCTCAATACCGCCAGCCATGCGGAAGCCCAGCCCAGCAGTTGCTTGTGCGTCATATTCATGTACGTTCCTCCATATGCGGCGATGTCGTAGCGGCGTCTCTTAGATCGGCCCGTAGATAGTACCAGCATATGAGGAATTTTAGTAGGGTAGAACCCGGCACTCTCTCTGCGAGAAAATATCTCATAACGAACAAGGCTGCTAGCTGGAGGGGCTTCCACTTCCGCTAGAGCATTCACTCCTTGCAAAATGGTAGACGCAGCCGGCTGCCGGCCAAAGCAAAAAGCCAACCTCCCGCAAAAGGAAGTTGGCTTCTGTAGGTTATGCCCAAGTGGGTTGTACCGCGAAAATCGGCAAATCCGGCTCGACCGACGTCTCGGGAATCGGCTCCGGCTCCACACGGGAAATATCCGCACCGACCGAACGCAGCCGCTCCGCCAGCTCGACATAGCCCCGGTCGATATGGTGTACCCCGCTGATCTCGGTGTCGCCTTCCGCGGCTAGCGCCGCGAGCACCAGTGCAGCTCCCGCGCGAAGGTCCGTAGCGCACACTTTCGCGCCCTTCAGCTTCGTATTGCCGCTGACGACCGCCGTGCGCCCGTCGACCTTGATTTGCCCGTTCATATTCACGAATTGTTCCACATGCATGAACCGGTTCTCGAAAATCGTCTCCGTCACGATGCCCGTTCCGTCCGCGACCATCATGAGCGCCATAAACTGCGACTGCATATCGGTTGGAAAGCCCGGGTACGGCAGCGTCTTTACGTCGACCGACTTCAGCGCCTTGCCCGCGCGCACGCGCAGTCCGTTCTCATCCTCATCGACCGTAACGCCCATCTCCTGCAGCTTCGAGATGACCGGCGCCAGATGATCTCCGATTGCGCCTTCGATATACAGATCTCCGCCCGTAATCGCCGCGGCGATCATATACGTACCGGCTTCAATCCGGTCCGGTATGACGGTATGTACGGCGCCTCGCAAACGCTCGACCCCTTCAATGCGGATAATTCCCGTACCCGCTCCGCGAATGACGGCGCCCATCGCATTGAGATAATTCGCCAGGTCAACAATTTCCGGCTCCTTCGCCGCATTCTCGATGATCGTCGTGCCTTCAGCCAGCGTCGCGGCCATCATGATATTCTCGGTCGCGCCGACAGAAGCGACGTCCAAATAAATTTTCGCGCCGTGGAGCCGCTTGCCCCGAACTCTTGCCTCGATATAGCCTTGGCCGAGCTCAATATCCGCGCCCATCGCTTCGAAGCCCTTCAGATGCTGGTCAATCGGCCTCGTTCCGATCGCACAGCCGCCGGGAAGCGAAATACGGGCATGACCGAGCCGCGCAAGCAGCGGTCCCATGACGAGGAAAGACGCCCGCATTTTGCGCACCAGTTCGTAGGAGGCTTCACAAGTATCAATTCGCTGCGCCCGAACCCGAATCGTTTCGTTCTTGTAATCGATCTGAATGCCGAGGCTCTGCAGCACTTTATTAATGACAATTACATCGTCAAGAGGGGGCGCATCGTGAATGACGCTTTCTCCCTCTTCCCCCAAAATAGAAGCAGCGATAATCGGCAGCACCGCATTTTTCGCGCCGCTTACTTTAACGCGCCCCGATAATTTTCGGCCACCGCGGACGATAATTTTGCTCATCATGGTCCCTCCGCGTATTGATATTCTCCGACTTGCCGATGACGCGGCAGCCCCGCTCCCTAGTGTAGCATCGAGCCGTTCCGCCGCTCAACTGTGATATTTTACCATGCTTCCGCAAGGCGACTCCCCTACTTTTCAGCCATGGTACATATCGTTCGGAGACGGTCGCTATTTTCGTACGGTTGTACTACCATTGTTGACAAGATTAGGACGGGTTATTCGATCAGGGCTCAAAACATACGTTGAAGGCCTAGCGAAACTTCTAGATAATCCAGGAAAAACCTTGCGAGCTGATACCCTAGCGCGATCGATAAAAAAATCTGCAGCAGCTTCGCCTGCGGACTCTTCGGGCGGCGCAGCAGCACATCGAAACGGAATTCCTGCAAACACCACCACGATAGCCCTATGAACAGCAAGTAAATCGTAATGCTGATAAGCCCCATATAAGGCGCAGCCGCCGGAAGGCCCGGATCCGCTACGTTCATCGTTCTTCCGAGCCTCCTAGCGATTCAGAATTTTCTCGAGAATAGTCAGGAATTCCGCCCGCGACGCCTGCCGCTCCGGCCCGAACGTACCGTCCGGGAAGCCGGTCAGCCAGCCGTCCGCTTTCAGCTGCTTGAGAATCCCCGCCCCCCAATAATTCTCACCGACGTCGGTGAAGGGAGGTCCGCCCCGCCGTTTGCCCGCCAGGTTCAAGCTCTTGGCGAACATAGACGCCATCTCCATACGCGTAATCGGAAGGTCCGGCCGGAAGCTGGCGTCGGCATAACCGTCGACAATGCCCGCCTGCGCCGCCTTCGCGATGTAAGGATAGGCCCAATACGAAACCGGTACGTCGGTAAAATGCAAAGGATCTTCCTTCGACCACCGAAACGCGCGGGTCAAGACAGCGGCGGCTTCGGCGCGCGTAATCGCCCCGTCGGGACGGAACGAATAGTGGCCGTAACCTTCGATGATATGCTGTTCGCTAAGCCGGCTTATCGTCGCTTGCGCCCAGTGATTCGCAATATCTGTATAGCCGGAAATGAGCGGCTTCAGCCCCGCTTCAAACCGATAGGGCCGATTCGTGAAAGAATAATCCGTTGAAAGCTTAATATAATAGGTGCCGCTTGTCAAATATTGCTCGATCTGGAGAACACCGTCGTTTCCTTGAGCTTCCGTACGGTACTCGCCGAGCGGCTTGAGCTGATAATCGGCCAGCGTCAGCGTAACCGTCCGGTCGGCCGGAACCCCCGTCAACGTGAATGCCGCCAAGCTGTCCCCCGGCACGCCCAGCTGGAACCAGTCGGTATCGGCAGCCGTTTCGAACGTACCGATCGCCGCTGTGCCGGGATCGATGGCGGAAGCTTGGTACGGCTTATCGTTCGGCTCGTTCGGATCGAGCCACTTCGGCGTATACGTAATCGATAGCGTGTATTCGCCTACAATCGCATTCTTGGCCCCGTTCAGATTGCTGACTTTCAAATAGTACTGGCCCGGGAATACATCCAGCGCGGTTGCTTCTTCCGCTCCGTTGCCGGCCTGATCGTACGTGACGCCCTTCTCTCCGCGCTTCTCGAGCAGGAGCACAGGATCGATGCGGGCCGTATCGGTCGAGAGCCGTATGGCCAGCCGTCCCGATTGGTCGATCTGCAGCACATACCAGTCGACGTCGTTCGCATGATCGAAGGTCCCCTTCACGACTTGGCTCTGTGCGGGCAGGGAAAAGGCCTGAAATTGCTTGTCGTTCGGTTCGTACGGGTCTTCATAGATGCGCAGCGCTGTCGTCAGCCTGTAGCTGACGGATGTTTTGAACCGGCTGTCGGCTGCCTGCAGACGAATATACGTGACGCCTGCATCCACCGGAACGGCCAACGTTTCCCCTTGAGTGACGGAAGCGGCTTGCTTCGTTACAAGACTATTCGTGTACGTCGTTACGGCGATGGCAGCCCCCGGATCGTTCAAGTCCAATCGGACTTGAAGCGTTCCGCTGTAAGGACTGACCAGCTTGAACCAATCGGTGTCCTGACCTCCGGCCAATTCGGCGCTGACCGCCGTATTCACCGGGATGACTTTGGCTGTATCCGCCTGATCGTTCGGTTCGAACGGGTCTTCGCGGTACGTCTGCCGCAGCGCCCGGTCGGCGCGCAGCAAGCCATAGCCTGTCAGTTCGTCCCATCCGGCTTCTTCAAGATCTTCGGCCGTTTGCTGCAGCAGGCTGCGCAGCTGGTACGGCTGCATCCACGTATATTTGGTCCATGCCAGGGCGGCGACCGCCGCCGCTTGCGGTGCCGCCATCGAAGTCCCGTTCTTGGACTCGTAACCGCCTCCCAGCGCCGTCGTATATACGTCATACGGTGCAACCAAATCAATCTCGGGCCCGACATTGGAACGGTATTCCGCCTGATTGTACGGATTGACCCCGCCAACGGCGAGTACGGTCGGATAAGCGGCGGGGTAATTGACGCTGTTCCCTTCGTTGCCTACGGCCGCTACTAACAACACGCCGCGGTCTTCGGCATAGCGGACGACTTTGGCGAGCTCCTCATTGTCCCGATTCAGCCCCAGCGATAGGACGACGATCCGGGCCCCGTGATCGACGGCATAACGGATACCCTCGCCAAGCTTGTTCTCATCGCCGCGCCCGTCCGCTTCCAGCGCTTTGATCGGCATGATGCGAACCGCACCCGAGGCGATCCCGGCGATGCCTTTGTCATTGTTATTGACGGCAGCGATAATCCCGGCTACATTCGTGCCGTGGCCGTTATCGTCCTGAGGCGGCAGACTCGGATTCAGCACATTGAATCCGTCGACGAGCTTGCCCTGCAAATCCGTATGCGTCAGGTCGACGCCGGTATCGACGAGCGCTACGACGATTGGCGCCGCTGCTGCGGGCACGGTCCCGGAGGCCCATGCCTCCGGCATATGAATTTGATCCAGGTACGTCTGCTTGGATCGAAGCGGATCGTTAGGCTGTGCCGGATCGGCAGCCGATGCGGGAGCTGCAGCGACGATGGCGCTGAACGCCAGCCCCGCCAACAGCATGCCTGCACGGCGCAGCATACTGCGCCACCCGGCGGTGCGGACCGGACGCGAAGCGGGCCTATCGTCTCCGCCGCGACAGACGCTTGCACTTGTGCTCCAGATTGGAATTCGTTTCATATCAGCTTTCCCTTTTCTTCAGTGAGTAGCGGCAAGCCTCTGCACTAGCTTCGAAGTCTTGCAAGTGCTTCGGGATCGTTCACAAGTTGTCTATCGATGCGATCGTCCCCCTCACAATCTCCCCTTTTTTGCTCTGTCACCATCATTTTCATAGTGCTGCATCTCTATTGTATTCGCGTCAATGCCGCTAAAAACCTCCAAGATGAATCTGGAAAGTTGAAAAAAAGTCCGGCCCCCGCACACCTTGATGTACGCGAGCCGGACCTGCTTCCCTTCGTTTACATGACGAACATATCCTTCGCCAGGCTGAAAATGCGATCCACCGCGCTGAGCAGCCCTTGCGGATAAGCGCCGAGCGCGACTCCCGCGAGAGCGCACACCCAGACGGTAATGCCGAGCGGCCACGCTACTTTGACTTCATCGGATTCGTAATCGCTGCGCATGAACATTTGGCGAATCCAGCCGAAGTAATAGTAGAACGAGATCACGCTGGTCACGATCATGACGGCCCCAAGCCAGTACAGCTGCGTCTGCATCGCGCCGAGAATAATGAACAGCTTGCCGAAGAAGCCGGCCGTTACCGGAATACCGGCAAGCGACAAGACGATCAGTACGGCGGCTACCGCCGTAAGCGGAGCGCGGTAATACAGCCCGGCAAAGCCTTTCAGCTCCTCCGTGCCCGAGCTGCGCTCGACGATCATCAGCAGCGCGAACGCGCCGATGTTCATGAACAGGTAGGCGATCAGGTAATACAGGAACTCCGAATAGTTCGCATAATGCGTAAGCGAGAAGTGCGCGGCAATCGGCACGAGCAGATAGCCGGCATTCGCGATGCCCGACAGCGCCAGCAGCCGCTTCACGTTCGTCTGCCGCAGCGCCATCGTATTGCCTACGACCATTGCTATCGCCGCCATGACCGACAGCGACAGCAGCGCGTCCTTCTGCAGCTCGGAGTTCATCAGGGTGAAGGCGCCGAACACCCAGTACATCGTGCGGAACAGGATCGCGAAGCCCGCACCCTTGGATACGACGGCCAGGAAAGCGGCCACCGGCGTCGGGGCACCCTGATACACATCCGGCGCCCAAGCGTGGAACGGGGCGGCGGCGATTTTGAAGCCAAACCCGGCGAGCAGCAGGAAGAACGCGATGTAGATAAGCGCCGGCGCCGACTCTATCGAACCGGCAATGGCTTGATTGATTTCGAGCAGGTTCGTAGAACCCGAAATGCCGTACAGGAACGACATGCCGTACAGAATGACGGCGGACGAGATGGAGCCCAGCACCAAATATTTGAAGGCGCCCTCGCTCGCATTCATGCTCCGCTTGCGCATCGCAACCAGAATATAAGATGTAATGCTAAGAAGCTCCAACCCGGCGTACAAAGTGACCAGGTCACCCGAAGATGCCATGATCATCGCCCCGAGCGCCGCCGGAAGGAAGAAGTAATAATACTCGCCGACATGCTGGATGCCTTCCCGCTCCGTGCTGCCGAGGCTCATGAACAAGATCAGCCCGGTGCCGCCGAGAATGACCAGCTTCAGCAAGCTTCCGAAATCGTCAATGCGATAGCTTTGCCCCAGCAGCGCGATAGGCTCGGCCGGATTAAGCGCCAGCGCCGTGAACACGAACGCGACGACGACGCCGGCGAGAGACAGCCAGGCGGCGAATTGCCGGCTGACCGTACGCGGAAGCGCCAGATCGAGCAGCGCCGCCACGATGGCCGTTATGACCAGCGTCAGCTCGGGAGCCAAGTACCCCAGATCGGACAGTTGCAAACGTATAGCTTCCATGGCTCTATCCTCCTACCTTCCCGGCAGCGCCGCTTAGCAGCTGATTCATGCCGTTCAGCGTATGCAGCAGCGGCTCGCTCAGGACGCTCGGATAGATGCCGAGCAGCAGAATGAAGGCGACGAGCGCGATCATCGGGATCGCCTCGCTCAGCCTCGCATCGCGAATCCCTTTGTAGACGTCAGGCATCGGTCCGAATGTGATGCTGAGCACCCCGCGCAGCACATATGCAGCAGTTAACACAATGCCCAGCGCACCGACGGCCGTCAGCGCCGGGTACGTAGCGAACAGGCCGAGGAACGCCAGAAACTCGCTGACGAAGCCGGACAAGCCCGGCAGTCCGAGCGAGGCCATACCCGCAACCAGCAGCATACCGCTCATGAACGGAACCGACTTGGCCAAGCCGCCGAGCGAGCCGAGCTCGGTCGTCTCCGTCCGCTCGTAGATGCTGCCGACAAGCAGGAACAGCAGCGCCGAGATCAGACCGTGGGAAACGAGCTGGAACACCGCGCCTTCCAAGCCGGTTACGTTAAAGGACGCGATGCCGAGCAGCACGATCCCCATGTGCGAAATACTGGAGTAAGCCAGCACCAGCTTGAACTCCTTCTGCACAAAGGCTAGAGCGGCACCGTACAAAATATTGATGACGCCGAGAACGGCAAGCAGCAGCGCCGCTTCCTTCGCCTGCGCCGGGAACAGCAATATGCCGAACCGGATGAGACCGTAGGCGCCCATCTTGAGCAGAATGCCCGAGTGAATCATGACGATGGAGGGCGGCGCTTCCGTATGCACGCGGAGCATCCACGTATGGAACGGGAAGATCGGCAGCTTGATGCCGAACGCAACGAGCAGCATGCCGAACAGCGTCCACTTCATCGTATCGGTCAGGTAGAACGGGTTGCCCTGCTCCGCGCGGTTCACGAACGATTCCGCGTTCTGGAGCAGATTGCCGGTAATGGTCGCGATATCCCCGCTGTAGGAGAGGATGACTTCGTTGTTCGTCTGCGTGAGCGAGAAGCCGGCCGTAGCGACGAGGATCAGGAACGCGATCAGCATGATCGCCGATCCGATACCGTTGTATATCAAGAATTTGTTCGCCGCCCGCTCGCGGTCGACATACCCCCAGATGCCGATCAGGAAGAACATCGGAACGAGAGTAATCTCAAAGAACACGAAGAACAGGAACAAATCTTGCGCCATGAATACCCCATACATCCCGGTCTGCAGCAGCAGGAACAAGATGAAATAGGTTTTCCAGCGCTTCTTGATTTGGAACGACGCCAGCGCGGCCATCGCCGAGACGAGCGCCGTCAAGAACACCAGCGGCAGCGATACGCCGTCGACGGCTAAGCTGTATTTGAAATCGAAGTAGAACGACGTAATTTGCTCCAGGCCTTCCTTATTCAGCGGGACGTGAATCCAGCTGTACGATTCCTTGAATTGCAGCGGATCGGCGGAGGATTGGTAACCGGCATACATCGAACCGGCCAGCGCCAGCGATACGAGCGAAGCGATCAGGGCGATCGTCTTGATCAGGCCGCCCCGCTCCTTCGGCACGAACATCAGCAGCAGCGCGCCCAGCAGCGGCGTGAAGGCGATTAACGTTAATATCGGCAGATTATCCAAGTTGGAAGAACCTCCTTCCCGCCAAGGCGAGCGCCAGGATCAACAGACCCAGCAGCGTAATGAGTCCGTAAGTCTGAACTTGCCCGTTCTGCAGGCGCAGGCCTACTCGGCCGATCCCCACCGCAGCAGCGGAGACGAGCCGAACGATACCGTCCACGACGTACACGTCGATCAGCTGCAGGATCGAGCCAATCAGGCGGAGTCCGCCGACAAACACCGCGTTGTACAGTTCATCGATATAATACTTGCGGTATACGAGCGTGTGCAGCCACGGCAGCTTGCCGGCCACCGCACTGCCCCTCGCCGTGCCCCGCGCGTACATCACGTAACCCAGGCCAATGCCCAGCAATCCGGCGAGTGTCGACATAATCATAACCGGCCAGTTCGCATGCTCCGCTTCGGCATGGCCGCTCAGCCAGGTGCCCAGCCAGCCGTTAAACGGCGTGAAGACGAAGCCGGAGGCGACCGCCAGCGCCGCAAGGACGATGAGCGGAAGCGTCATCGAAGCCGGAGACTCGTGCGCGTGATAGTCGGAGCGCTGCTTCCCGGTGAAGACGAGGAAGAACAGCCGCGCCATGTAAAATGCCGTGAAGAACGCCGCAACGAGCCCGACCCAGAAAAGCGGCTGGTTGTGCTCATAAGCGGCCGAGAGAATCGCATCCTTCGACCAGAAGCCCGACAGCGGCACAATGCCGGACAACGCCAATGCGCCGATAGCGAACGTTATGGTCGTCACTTTCATTTTGCCGGACAGTCCGCCCATCTCCCGGATATCCTGCGTATGTACCGCATGAATGACGGAGCCCGCTCCAAGGAACAGCAACGCTTTGAAGAAGGCGTGGGTGAACAGGTGGAAAATTCCCGCCGTTGATGCGCCGAGGCCCAGCGCCATCATCATGTAGCCGAGCTGGCTCACGGTCGAATAAGCGAGCACGCGCTTAATATCGTTCTGCGCCGTACCGATCGTAGCCGCGAAGATCGCCGTGAAGCCGCCCACATAAGCGACAACGAGCATCGCATCCGGGGACGCTGCGAAAATATCCATCGTCCGCGCCACCAAATAGACGCCCGCCGCAACCATCGTCGCCGCGTGAATGAGCGCGGAAATCGGCGTCGGGCCTTCCATCGCGTCAGGCAGCCACGTATGCAGCGGGAATTGGCCGGATTTGCCGGCGGCGCCGACGAAGATCAGGATCGCGATGAGCGTAGCGATGCCCGGATCGATTTTACCCTGGGAGAACGCGTTATGAATCGCACTGAAATCCAGGGAATGCCCCGGCATATACCAGAACAGCAGCAGAATCGCCAGGAACAGCCCGACGTCGCCGACGCGCGTTACGATGAATGCCTTCTTCGCCGCGGCGCGCGCTTCCGGCTTATGGTACCAGAAGCCGACGAGCAGGAACGAGCAAGCCCCGACCAGCTCCCAGAAAATATACAGCTCCAGCAAATTGACCGAAATGACAAGCCCGAGCATCGAGAACGAGAACAGCTGAATGTAGCTGAAGAATACGTTGATCCGCTCGTCGCCGTGCATATAGCCCTTCGAATACAAATTGACCAGCAGGCTGACCAGCGTGACGACGACCATCATGAGCGCGTTGAGGTTCGTCACCTCAAAGCCCATGTTCAGCTGGACATCTCCGATGCGCAGCCAGTTGATTTGAGCCCATGTAAAATCCTGCGTATGGCCAAGCCGCTCTACGAAGATCAGTACCGCAAGCACGAAAGAGGCCAGCATCGCTCCAATCGAGATGTAGGCGCCGAATTCGCGAAGCTGGCGTCCTCCCGCCAAGAGCACAAGGAAGGCGAGCAGCGGGAACAGCGGAACGAGCCAGGCATACGACGTATATACGGAATCCATGTCCGAGTCACCCTCCTATCGCTTCATTGAGTCCATATCGGTGACGTCGGTCGTCCCCCGGCTTCGGTACAAATTCATCAAAATCGCAATGCCTACAGCCACTTCAGCCGCAGCGATCGTAATGTTGAACAAGGAAAAGATTTGCCCGGTCAGCGACGGCACCGCGCCGTACTTGGCGAACGCAACCAGGTTGAGGTTGACCGCATTCAGCATGAGCTCTACCGAGAGCAGCACGATGACGGCATTTTTCTTCGAGAGCGCGCCGTACAAGCCGATGCAGAACAAAATCGCCGCAAGCGTCAAGTAAGGAGTAATGCCCATCTTCAATCCTCCTCCCTCTTCGCGACGACAATCGCGCCGATAAAGGCGACCGTCAGCAGCACGGACATGATTTCGAACGGGATTACGTATTGGTTGAACAGCAGCTGGCCGATTTGCAGCGTATTATCCTTCGCCTGAATCGGCTCGCCGGACGGCTTTATGGCCGCATTCTGAATCGCGTAGAACAAAATTCCGAACAAGCCGAGCGCACCGACCAGCAGCAAGCCGTTATGCCATGGCCGGTTCGGCTCCTCTTCGGCTTCGCCGTGATGGCGGGTCATCATAATCCCGAACACCATCAGAATCGTAATTGCGCCGGCGTAGATCAGCACCTGCACCCAGCCGACGAACTCCGCGTCCAGCGTAATGTAGATGCCGCCGAGAGCAAGGAAGGTGAGCGACAGCGCCACCACCATATGCACCACTCGGGTCAGCGAGATCATGAAGATCGCTCCGCAGATCGCCATCAAGGCGAACACGAAGAACACGAGATTTTCCCCCGAGCTCATGAACGTAAGGAGGTTGTCAAGCATTCGCCTTGGCGCCCCCCTTCGGCATCGCCGAATTGTTATCCTGGCGCACGTTCTTGTTGTTTTCGCTCAGCCACTTCATGTCCTTAAACAAGTCGTCGCGGCTGTAGGTGCTCAGCTCGAAGTTATTCGTCATGACGATCGCTTCCGTCGGGCATACCTCGGTGCACAGATCGCACAGAATGCAAATTTCGAAGTTGATGTCGTACGTGTCGATCACTTTGCCCTTCTTCTCCGGGTCCGGGTTCGGCTTGCCGGTCAGCGTGATGCACTCGGTCGGGCAGATGCGCGCGCATTGGTTGCAGACAATGCACTTGTCCGGCTCGAAATGCTGTATGCCGCGGAACCGGTCCGGCATCTGAAGCGGCACATCCGGGTACGCATAAGTGATTTTCTTCTGGGTCAAATTTTTGAACGTAACGCCGAGGCCTTTCATGATCCCTTTCATGCTTTGCCGACCCCCAGTGCAATTAGAATGGCGCTGACGAAAATATTCAGTATCGCGAGCGGCAGCAGCACCCGCCAGCCGAGTCCCATCAGCTGGTCGATGCGGATTCGCGGCAGCGTCGCGCGCAGCCAGAAGAAGAAGAACACGATGAACGAGAATTTGAGCAGGAACCAGATGATTCCCGGGATAAAATCAAGGAAAGGCAGCGGCGCATGCCAGCCGCCGAGGAACAGCACCGTTGTCAGCGAAGCGATCGCGAACACATACACGTACTCCGCCAGCATGAAGAACGCGAAGCGGAAGCCGCTGTACTCGACGTGATAGCCCGCCACGAGCTCCGACTCCGCCTCCGGCAAGTCGAACGGCGTCCGGTTCAGCTCGGAGATGCCGGCAATGACGAATACGACGAAGCCGATAATTTGCGGGATGAAGTTCCAATGCCAGATGCCGCCGGCCTGCCCCTCAACGATGAGGCGCAGGTTCAGCGTTCCGCTCATCATCACGATGCCGACGACAGAGATGACCAGCGGCACCTCGTACGAAATCATTTGCGCCGCCGAACGCATCCCGCCGAGCAGAGCGTACTTGTTGTTGGACGCCCAGCCGCCCAGCACGATGCCGAGCGTGGAAATGCCGGACAGCGCCACGTAGTACAGAATGCCGACGTCCAGGTCCGCGAGGAACAGGTTGCCGGCGAACGGCAGCGTCGCAATGACGGCGAACGAAGGAATGAACGTAATGACCGGCGCAAGAATGAACAGATGGCGTTCGGCCTTGCGCGGGATCGTGTCTTCCTTAATGAGCAGCTTCGCAACGTCGGCTACGGATTGAAGCAGTCCCAGGGGGCCTACCCGGTTCGGGCCGACCCGAAGCTGCATCCAGCCGATGACTTTGCGCTCGAAGTAGATCGCGTACGTGACGAAGCCTAGCACGATCAGCAGCATCACGATACCGATCGCCAGGAAAATCAAGAAGTTCGTCAGCGTCAGCTGCTGCTGGAGGAGATCCAACATCAGGCGTCAACCTCCCCGACTACGATATCGATGCCGCCAAGAATCGTGATCAGGTTCGTCATCGTCTCGCCGACAAGCAGCTTCGGCAGAATCTGCAAATTGACGAACGACGGACGGCGGAATTTCAGACGGAACGGCTCCTGCTTGCCGCGCGAAATAATGTGGCAGCCGATCTCGCCGCGCGGCGATTCGATCGCCGCATACACTTCGCCTTCCGGCGGGCGGATGACGCGCGGCACCTTGCCCATCGTCTCGCCTTCGCTTGGGAAGCGTGCTACCGCCTGCTCCAGAATGCGGAGTGATTGGCGGATCTCTTCGATACGCAGCAAGTACCGGTCGTAGCAGTCGCCGTTATGCGATACCGGTACGTCAAAATCGAACTGGTCGTAGATGCAGTACGGCTGCGATTTGCGCAAATCCCAATCGACGCCCGTGCAGCGCAGGTTGGCGCCGGACAAGCCGTAATTGATCGCCGTCTGCGCGTCGTACTTGCCGATTCCTTTAATCCGCGCCAGGAAAATTTCGTTGCCGCTGACGAGGTTGTTATATTCGTCGAGACGCTTCCGCATATAAGGCACGAAGTCGCGCACCTTCTCGATCCAGCCGCTCGGCGCATCCCACTTCACCCCGCCGACCCGCATGTAATTGTAGGTCAGACGCGCGCCGCATAGCTCGTTGAACAGGTCGATGATGATCTCGCGGTCGCGGAACGCGAACAAGAACGGGCTCATCGCGCCGATATCGAGCAGGTACGTGCCCCACCAGACGAGGTGGGATGCGACGCGCTGCAGCTCCATCACGATCAGACGCAAGTACTGGGCCCGCTCGGGGATTTCGAGCTGCATCATTTTCTCCACGGCATTGACCAGCACGTAATTGTTCGTCATCGCCGATACATAGTCCATACGATCCGTGTAAGGGATAATTTGCGTGTAGTTGAGGTTCTCCGCCAGCTTCTCGGTACCGCGGTGCAGGTAACCCATGACCGGAATCGCTTCGCGGATCACTTCTCCGTCCAGCTTGACGATGACGCGGAATACGCCGTGCGTGCTCGGGTGCTGCGGTCCGACGTTGAGGAGCAGCTCCTCGGTACGCAAACCGCCTTGGCCGGCTCCTTGCTTCACCTCGCGCAGACCGCCTGCCGTCGCTTCGTGCTCGTCACCCGCTCCCGGCGGATTCAAGAAGTCGACCGTCGGGTCGACCGTATCCCGCAGCTTGCCCTCGCCGTCCGTCCGGCCGCCTTCCGCCGATGCCGGTTCCATTCGTTCTAGTCGTGCCACAGCCTACACCTCCGGGTCCAGCGGTTCGTAATCTTTACGCAGCGGATGGCCGACCCAATCGTCCGGCATCATAATCCGGGTGAGGTTCGGATGTCCGGGGAAATCGATGCCGAGCAGATCGTACGCTTCCCGCTCGTTCCAGTTGGCCGTTTCCCATATCGAAGTTACGGACGGTACACTCGGATGCTCCCGGTCCGTCTTGACCTTCACGCCGTATTCCCGCTTCGACGTAATCGACAGCAGGTGGTATACGACTTCGAGATGCGTTTCCTGATCGACGCCGGACAAGTTGCGAAGATAATCGCACTTGAGCTCCGTATGATCGCGGAATACTTTGGCCGCTTCCGGCCACAGCTCGCCCTTGATGACGACGCATGGCCGATGGCTATCCATCTCGTTAATGTATGCTTCAGCAATCACATCGTCGCCGACCGATTCCTTCAGAATCTCGACAAGCCTGTCGAGCAGCGGCTGGTTCGGCGACGGCTCCTTCGGCCCGGCGTCCTCGGCCGCGGCCTTCGCCGCGCGCGGCGTCCGCGCCGGGCGCTCGCCTGACGGCGCCGCTGCAGCGCCGTCGCCAGTGGCAGCGCCCTCGGCCGTCGCTGCCTTCCCTTCGGCGGCTGCCTTCGCCGCCGCCCGTGCCGCGCGCGCTTCCGCAGCCGCGCGCAGCTTCGCTTCCCGCTCCGGGTCCGCCGCCGGAGCCGCCGCTGCAGGCGCGCCTTCGGCCGCCGCCTGCCCTGCCGGTGCAGGAGCGTCTGACGCCAGCTCCTTCACCGCTTCCGCGACCGCGCCGGGATCGGCGTTCACGCCGCGGCCCTGCGCATCCTCGGCGTTCAGCTTCGCCTCGGCCGCCTGCTCGCTCGCGTTCCCCTCGCCGATGTCCGCCGCCGCCGGCTGCTCGCCGACCGACGACTTGACGCCTTCGGTCGTATCGCCCGCGCCGCCTTCCCTCGCGCCGGCTGTGCCGGCTTCACCCGAGCTTGCGTCCGCGCCGGCATTACTTGCACTTGCACCTGCGCCTGCCGCTTCACCGCTCTCGCCCGTCTCTTTCCCGGTCTTCCCTGCAGCATCCACAGCTTCAGCTCCCGCTTCGGCGCCGTCCTCCGGCTTCTTCCCCTCTTCGCTCATCGGTTGGTCACCTGCTTCCCGGTTTTCGCCTCATAGCGAATCTTCTCCTGCAGCTTGTTGATGCCGTAAATAAGCGCCGCCGGATTCGGCGGACAGCCCGGGATATACACATCGACAGGAACGACTTGATCGACGCCCTTCACCACCGCATACGACTTCACGTACGGTCCGCCGGCCGTCGCGCAGGAGCCCATAGCGATTACCCATTTCGGCTCCGGCATTTGATCATACAATCTGCGCAGCAGCGGCGCCATTTTCTTCGTTACCGTGCCCGCCACAATCATCACATCCGATTGCCGCGGCGACGTACGGAAGATGACCCCGAACCGGTCAAGGTCGTAGTGCGATGCACCCGTCCCCATCATCTCAATGGCACAGCAGGCCAGACCGAACGTCAGCGGCCACAGCGAATTGCTGCGCGCCCAAGCCTTCAGCTCCTCCAGCGTCGTCATGAACACGTTGCGCTCGAGCTCTTGTCGTTCTTCGAGCGTAATATTTTCTAATTGGAGTTGGTCCATTGCAGCACCTTCTTCTTCCAGGCATAGAGTAATCCGACAGCAAGCAGTGCAACGAAAATCAGCATCTCCACAAGCGCAAACAGCCCCAGCTTCTGGTAAGCTACGGCCCACGGATACAAGAATACTGTCTCCACATCGAATATAACGAACATTAAAGCGAACAAATAGTACCGAATGTTAAACCGAATTTGCCCTTCGCCTACCGGCTCGTTTCCGCTCTCGTACGTGGTCAGCTTCGGATCGATCGGCTTACTCGGTCTCAGCAGCTTGCCGATCGTGAGCGCGGCGACAGGCAGCAAAATCCCAAGCCCGATGAAAATCGCCACAATCACATAGTTGTTGGTATACATTGGGATGTAACCGCCTCCATGTTTGTTTTCTTTGGTGACCGAATTCCTACACCTCGTACTTAGGTCCGACCCCCATTATATCAAAACACCTTCATACCGTCTATTCGCAAAATGCGTGTATCACGCGCTCCGCTTGGCTTTGACGCCTACGCGCTCCAATAGGCTACCTCTTAGCATACCTCAACGGACCACTCCCTATACGTAAAAATGTTCCCCGTGGAACATCTGTTTCGTCCCCGTTTCAAACCTTTTGCCTGCTTGCTCCCTTTCTTGCCTACATGCCATTGTCATTTTATAAAGGAGGTCTCCGTAACAGTCATACGTTTACGCAAACGGTTTCCATTCAAATTTACTTTGCCGAATTCGTGAACTGCAACTCTCTCTGCGGCGATGTCGTGACTGAGAA
Source organism: Paenibacillus chartarius (assembly GCF_042432825.1). Taxonomy (NCBI): domain Bacteria; kingdom Bacillati; phylum Bacillota; class Bacilli; order Caryophanales; family Paenibacillaceae; genus Paenibacillus; species Paenibacillus chartarius. The sequence goes on from NZ_JBHLWN010000120.1 coordinate 17,959, forward strand.
GCCAGGCCCCGTACTGCTTGATCGGGTTACGAATGCGGCCGCTCGAGAGACCGCTCGTATCGTGAAAGTCTTGAAAGATGAATACCGGCGTCAAGATCGCTCAGTTCGGCGAAGTAGAAGGAAATCTCTTGGACTCCGGATAAACCCGGTGTAAATGCGTTCTGCGGAAAAAGAGGCCGAAGTAATCCCCGGCCCGCTTTTTCGTTATTTTGTATCCAACTCCTTCAGCTCCTTGAATATCCGCTCGGTCTGGAACGCTTCCTTCTCGTTGTAGAAGATGTACCCATCCTTCAATTTGATTTGAATATATGGCGGGCTGTCTCGAAAGATATACATTCTAGCCTTACCGAGCTCCTTCAAGCGAAAATGCCCTCTTGCATACTTGCCGGTTGCTTCGCCATTTGTCTTGGTTCCCGAAGGGATTTGATCCACAAGTGCCAGCTGCTCAACATCTTCGATCCGGAAGTCATACGAATACATGGGATAGTCGATTCGGATGCTTCGCTCCGGTGTGACGCTGAGACTCGGCGATGTCGTCTCCGCGCGAATCAGCATGAAAGATACAAAGAACACAACGATAACCATAAGCCCGATAATGCTCCCCACCATCCATTTTCCAGCTGTAGTCGCCGTATTGATCGTCTCTCCTACCCCGATTCGTTTACTCACCCAAACGCTCTTGTCATTCGGATTGTGATAAGTAAACCCGTTCGCCCAGTATTCGTCATCGTCCGAGTAAATCACTTTGCCATCGTTCGACAGCTGCTCCTGCTCGCGGGCATGAATGCTCCGGTACGTATACACCACGCAGCCTACCGGTGCTGCGGTAAATAGCAACGCGCAAGACAGCCACAAGCCGAACAGCTCGGCATTCTCGTTAGACATCATCAAGTTTACAAACAGCAGATGAATATTCTCCAAAATCGCCAGCCATAGCCACATGTAGGAAATGGCCCGGCGGCTCTCCTGATTCAGCGCGACGTTTAACTCACTGTTCATGCTGTACACTTTGGCTTTCGTTCTACGCATGGAAACGGAGACGAGCATGAAAAGGAGCGTCACGGCGATGCCGCTGACAGATACTACCCACTGCAGCTCCCCTTGACGAGCCGCCACCATGGTTATGCCGCCGGACATTGCGAATGGAATCGCAAATAACCAGAACGGAGCGGCCCTTCGATTCTTGGCTTGAACCGCATGCAGATCGCTCCGGATCACACGCTTCACTCCGACATACCATCCATTCTTGCGTTTCAACGCCAAAGTATCGCGGAACGCGTGACGGAACGGGACAACTATAACAGTAAATAATACAGCCAGCCATACGAAAAAATAGATGATTTGATATGCCGGCCGCTCATGCAACAAGACTACAGGCGCTGCGCAGATTAACATCCCTATCCATGTTAACGTAAACCTTCTGCGAAATTGGTTTTGAATCAGCCGGACATCCTCATAATTCGCAGCTTGCTCCGGCAGCGTCACTGCAAACAACATACCGTTCTTATATCTCGCTTGGCTATTATAGGTAAGCACAACTACAAGGAAACAAAGCAAACCAGTCATGAGCAAAATGACGGTTATCACGATGATCACCTCGATTCTTCAATCTAGGGAAGCCGATAAACCATTTTGGCGAAAATTTGGGAACAGATCGCTTGAAACCGGGATTGATCGACGCCTTGAATCGTCGCTTGCGCAATGATGAGCTGCAGCTGCTCTTCGATTTGAGGAGACGGATCGGAACTTGCGGGAAGCGTGGGGATTCTGACTTTTGCGCCGTGCCGCCTATCGATGACAATATAACCCTCCTGCTTCAAGAGCGCATAAGCTTTGTTGACGGTCATCGTATTAATGCCTAGATCATCGGCCAGCTGACGAACAGTCGGCAGCTTCTCCTCCGGTTTTAACTCACCCGTTGCGATGCCGATGACGATCTGATTGCGCAGCTGTTCATACAACGGAGTGCTGCTGTCCAATTGTAAGGTAATGACCATATGCTTATCAACTCCTAATACCTTCTAACGTTTCTTGTTTTGTATTATCTATTATAATACATATAATACTTAACGACAATGACAGTGGCACTGGCCTGCTGCTGAAAATACCGGGACAAGCTGCTCCAGCACCTTAATACCGGGAACCCCCCTTTGATTTGCCCACCGTCGATTGGGGCATATTTCCCAGGGGAGACCGAGTTATTCAAACATCAAGTATAGGCCTACCTTCAGCTTAACTGGGCAAAGGATTGACGACTTCCTACATGTCATTCACAATCGCCCTACTCAACTCTTAGCCGAATCACAGCCAAGATATGAGCGAAGCTTATACGTCTGGCATGCAAAAAGAAGGGCCGACCTTCATCGCCTAAGCGATAATCAGGTCAGCCCTTCTCTTACACATGCTATTTATTTGATACGTCCAGACGAACCGTTGCACGCTGCAGCGCACGCTCGGCACGGCGAAAATCGAATTCGTCGCGTTTGGCTTGCTTCAGACGTTCTTCGGCACGGGTTTTGGCCCGCTTGGCGCGATCGACGTCGATATCGCCAGGCAGTTCGGCGGATTCCGCCAGAATAACCACCTTGTCCTTGCGCACTTCCATGAACCCGCCGTGTACCGCGAGAAGCTGGTCTTTCTGACCTTGCTTCTTGACAGTAATCGGGGCGATCTTCAACGGAGTGACCAGTGGAATGTGGTTCGGCAGAATGCCAAGCTGACCCTCAACGCCTTCCACTACGATCATCGACACTTCTTCACCGAATACTTTACGGTCCGGAGTAACGATTTCCAGCAGGAAGCTGCTCACTTGCATTCCCCTCCTCCTCCCGTACCCCGAGGGGAACGGGCATGGCCTGCGTTATAGTCCAATTACAGCGTCTTCGCTTTCTCGATGGCACCTTCGATAGAGCCGACGTTGTGGAACGCGACCTCCGGAAGATGGTCGTGCTTGCCTTCAAGAATTTCCTTGAAGCTGCGCACAGTGTCCTTAACCGATACATACAAGCCTGGGAAGCCGTTGAACGGCTCGGCTACGTGAAGCGGCTGGGACAGGAACAGACGGAGGCGGCGAGCGCGGTGTACGACCATTTTATCCTCGTCGGACAGCTCATCCATACCCAGGATCGCGATGATATCCAGCAGCTCTTTATAACGCTGCAGAATACGTTTCACGCCTTGTGCGACTTGGTAGTGCTCCTCGCCTACAATTTCCGGCGCCAGAGCGCGGGATGTCGATGCAAGCGGGTCTACCGCAGGGAAAATACCGGCAGCTGCGATCGAACGCTCCAGGTTCGTCGTAGCGTCCAAGTGAGCGAACGCCGTTGCCGGAGCCGGGTCGGTGTAGTCGTCCGCCGGTACGTAGATCGCCTGAATGGAAGTTACGGAACCTTTCTTCGTCGATGTAATCCGCTCTTGCAGCTGACCCATCTCGGTTGCCAGCGTCGGCTGGTAACCTACCGCGGACGGCATACGGCCGAGCAGGGCGGATACTTCGGAACCCGCTTGAGTAAAGCGGAAGATGTTGTCGATGAACAGAAGAACGTCACGGCCCTCGACGTCGCGGAAATACTCGGCCATCGTCAGACCCGACAGCGCAACGCGCAGACGCGCGCCTGGCGGCTCGTTCATCTGACCGAACACCATCGCCGTCTTCGCGATAACGCCGGAGTCTTTCATCTCGTGATACAGGTCGTTACCTTCACGGGTACGCTCGCCTACACCGGCGAATACGGAAATACCGCCGTGCTCTTGAGCGATGTTGTGAATCAATTCCTGCATCGTTACCGTCTTACCTACACCCGCACCGCCGAACAGGCCGATCTTACCGCCCTTAACGTACGGAGCCATCAGGTCGATAACCTTGATGCCGGTTTCCAGAATCTCAGCCTTCGTCGACAGGTTGTCGAACGCTGGAGCCGGTTTGTGGATCGGGCTCGAAATCGAACGGTCCACTTCGTTGACTCCGTCGATCGGGTCACCCAGTACGTTGAATACGCGGCCGAGCGTTGCCGGTCCTACCGGAACCGTAATAGCCGCACCTGTATCAACGGCTTCCATGCCGCGGACAAGTCCGTCCGTGGAAGACATCGCAATGCAGCGAACGAGGTTGTCGCCAAGGTGAATGGCTACTTCAGCCGTGAGGCTGATCTCGCCCGATTGGATGCGAATAGCATTAAGGATATCAGGGAGGTGTCCACGTTCGAACTCAATGTCGACAACCGGCCCTGTAATATTAACTACGCGACCTTTGCTCATGTTTCCCTCCTTATAGATTTCGCCCGATAGCGAAAATTAGGCCTGTGCGTTCGCCCCTGCGACAATCTCGGAAATTTCCTGAGTAATCGAAGCTTGACGCGCACGGTTGTAGGCCAGCGTGTACGTGTTGATCATCTTCGTCGCATTCTTCGTGGCGCTGTTCATCGCCGTCATCCGTGCGCCGAACTCACTTGCCTTGCCGTCCAGTACCGCGCTGTATACGAGTGTCTCCGCATATTTCGGGAGCAGCACCTCAAGCACGCCTTCTGCAGACGGTTCGTATTCGTAGCTTGCCGCCGATTGAACCGTAACGTCCTCCATCGGAAGCAGGCGTTTCATGGTCGGAACCTGGGTCATCGCATTCTTGAACTCGTTGTAGAACAAGTACAGCTCGTCGTACAAGCCTCTCTCAAAGTTCGAAACGGCCGTCGATGCGATGGTTTTGATATCCGAGAAATTCACTTGATCCGGCAGACCGGTAATCTCTTCGATAATCGGCATATTGCGGCGGCGGAAATAATCGCGGCCCTTACGGCCGATTACCATGATCGAATACTCGTCCGGACTCTTATGCCGCTCCTTGATCTCGGTAGCGACTTTACGCAAAATATTCGCGTTGTAGCCGCCAGCAAGACCGCGGTCCGACGTGATAACCAGGTAGCCGGTTCTCTTGATGGTCCGGCTTTGCAGCATCGGGTGGCTCACACCCTTCGTGCCTGCTGCAATGTTGCCGATAACTTCCTTCAATTTATCCGCATAAGGCCTAGCCGCTTCGGCAGCCTGCTGAGCTCTTCTCAGGTTGGCGGCAGCGACCATCTCCATCGCCCGCGTAATCTGCTTCGTATTCTGCGTCGATTTGATCTGGCGCTTAATCTCGCGCATCCCTTTAGCCATTCGTGCTCACCTCTCTTTCGAGACGAAATGATCGGAGCTCCTCAAGGGTGAGAAGCCCGCGACCCTGATTCTTATTCCGAACGAGCGAAGCTCTTCTTGAACTGCTGAATGGCTTCGATCAGTGCTTTCTCATTGTCGGCGGTCAGATCCTTCGTGTCGCGGATGCTCGCGAGGATCTCAGCGCGGTTCGAGTCAAGGTATGCAAGGAACTCGGCTTCGAAGCGGCGCACGTCTTCCACCGGCAGATCGTCAAGGTGGCCCTTAACAACGGTGTAGAGCGACGCAACCTGGCGCTCCAGCGCAAGCGGCTGGTTAACACCCTGCTTCAGAATTTCGAGCGTACGGATACCGCGGTCGAGACGAGCTTTCGTCGCCTTGTCGAGGTCGGAGCCGAACGCTGCGAATGCAGCCAGCTCGCGGTACTGCGCCAAGTCGACGCGGAGCGTACCGGCAACCTTCTTCATTGCCTTCGTCTGTGCGGATCCGCCTACGCGGGATACCGAGTTACCGACGTTTACGGCCGGACGCTGACCGGAGTAGAACAAGTCGGTCTCCATGAAAATCTGGCCGTCCGTAATCGAAATTACGTTCGTCGGAATATATGCCGAGATATCGCCGGCTTGCGTCTCGATGAACGGCAGCGCCGTCAGCGAGCCTGCGCCCATTTCGTCGCTCAGCTTCGCTGCGCGCTCGAGAAGACGGGAGTGCAGATAGAATACGTCGCCCGGATACGCTTCGCGGCCCGGCGGGCGGCGGAGCAGCAAGGACAGCTCGCGGTAAGCTGCAGCTTGCTTGGACAAATCGTCATAGATAATCAGGGCATGCTCGCCCTTGTACATGAAATATTCGCCCATTGCGCAGCCTGCATATGGAGCCAGCCACAGCATTGGGGACGGCTCGGATGCCGATGCCGTAACGACGATCGTGTAATCGAGAGCGCCAGCTTTACGGAGCTGCTCAACGACGCCTACTACCGTCGATTGCTTCTGGCCGATAGCAACGTAGATACATTTTACCCCGTTGCCCTTCTGGTTGATGATCGTGTCGATCGCTACGGAAGTTTTACCTGTTTGACGGTCGCCGATGATCAGCTCGCGCTGTCCGCGGCCGATCGGTACCATCGCGTCGATCGCTTTGATACCCGTCTGCATCGGCTCATGTACCGATTTACGAGCCATAACGCCCGGTGCCGGAGACTCAACCGCACGGCTGTGCGTCGTCTCGATCGGACCGCGGCCGTCAACCGGCTGGCCCAGCGCGTTGACAACGCGGCCCAGCAGCGCTTCGCCTACCGGTACTTCCATAATGCGGCCCGTACGCTTCACTTGGTCGCCTTCACGAATGTCCGTGTAAGGGCCCAAGATAACGATACCGACGTTGTTTTCTTCAAGGTTGAACGCATAACCGAGAACGCCACTCGAGAACTCCAAGAGCTCACCGGCCATAACGTTGCTCAGACCGTGCGCGCGCGCGATACCGTCACCGACTGTGATGACCGTACCTACCTCGACAACTTGAATATCGGACTTATATTGTTCAATCTGTTGTTTGATCAGCGTGCTGATCTCATCAGGTCTAATAGCCAACGAACCTCACCCCTATCACAGTGCTTGAGTTTCAGTCAATTTTTTCTCCAGCCGGTTCAGCTTGCCGGACAAGCTTCCATCATACAGACGATCGCCGATCCGGACCTTGATGCCGCCTAGCAGGCTCTTGTCGATGGTCGTATGAACACGAATCGTTTTCCCGCTCAGCTTGCCGAAATGCTCGGCGACTGACGCCTTGTCCGCGTCCGACAGCTCGTAGGGAGCCGTAACGTATGCAGTGGCCTGGTTCAACGCTTCGCTTGCGATCTGTACATAATCCGCCAGCACGTAAGGAAGCACTTCCTCGCGTCCGCGGGTAACGAGCAGAATAATCGTGCCCAGCACGGCTTCCGATACTCGCCCTTCGAACAGCTGCTTGAGCATGTTCGTCTTTGCGCTGCTTTCGATGTTCGGGTGCAGGAGCAGCTGGTTCAGCTCGACGTTTTCCTTGATAATCGTAATAACGGCGCTGAGATCCTCTTCCACCTGCGAAACGATCCCCTGCTCCTGAGCCAGATCGAACAGCGCCTTCGCATACCTCTTGGCTACTGTGTACTCACTGCTCATGCTCAGCCCCCTACCTCTTTCAGGTAATGGTTAATGAGCTCCTCGTTCGTCTTCTCATCGATTTGCTTCTCGATGATCTTCGAAGCGATCAATACCGACATCGCGCTCACTTGGCTGCGCAGTGCGGCAACCGCCTTGTTCTTCTCGTTCTCGATATCGCGAACAGCTTCGTCCTTCAGACGGGTTGCTTCGGCCTTCGCCTGAGCAACCAGATCGTCCGCTTGACGGGCAGCCGTCGTCTTGGCTTGCTCGATAATATCGTGAGCTTCCTTGCGCGCTTGCTGCAGAGCTTCCTTCTGCTGCTTCAGAAGCTCTTCCGCTTCGCTGCGGCTGCGCTCGGAAGTTTGCAGCTGCTCTTGTACGTGCTGTCTGCGCTGCTCCATGATGCCCATCAGAGGTCCGAAGGCATACTTGCTAAGGAGCCAATACAGAATCAGAAATGCGATCATCGCAAATACAAACGATTCCCAATGCCAACTCATCCCAGTCACTCCTTTCGGTCAGTTCAAGCAAAACGAAGGCGTGGATGGCTGTAGGCCTTCCGCGCCATACCTGTCATCATCCGCTATTAAGCTCCGAAGAAGATCAGGAAGCCGACTACGACACCGATAATCGGAACGACCTCGACGATACCAACACCGATGAACATTGTCGTTTGCAACGTACCGCGAAGCTCTGGTTGACGAGCGATACCTTCAACTGTCTTACTTACGATCATACCGTTACCAATACCTGCGCCAAGTGCGCCCAGACCGATTGCCAAAGCTGCTGCCAAAAATTCCATTGTAGAAATCCTCCTCAAAGATCCTTTTGGATTAATATTTTACTTGCCTGTATTGATCTTAACCCCGCTTTCGCGCATTTGCGCGGGCAAGGAATAATTCAGATGAAGCTTAGTGATGCTCTTCGTGAACGGTAGCCTGCGAAATGTAAACCATCGTCAGCATCGTAAACAGGAACGCCTGAATCGCACCGACGAAAATACTGAAGCCCTGCCAAGCGGCGAGCAGCGGAATACCGGCCCAGCCTGCCATCAAGATTGTAGCGATCAGTACTTCCCCTGCGAAAATATTCGCGTACAGACGAAGACCGAGCGTTAGCGGCTTGGAAATCTCCTTGATGACGTTCAGCGGGAAGAAGAACACGTACGGCTCGAAATAGTGTTTCAGGTAGTGCTTGGTGTTCTGCGTCAGGCCCAGGAAGTGGACCAAAACGATTACGATTAAAGCCAGAGCGAAAGTGACGGATACGTCAGCTGTAGGCGATTTCCACCAAGCGTACTCATGATGATGACTGATCATCTCAGCCGAAATGACTTCGAAACCAAACAATTTGACCGGCTCATGATGCTCCGTTACGATACCGAACGGCAAACCGAGCAAGTTCGAGACGAAGATAAACATAATCAGCGTCATGCCCAGCGACACGTAAGGCTTCGCTTTCTTAATCGGCATCGCGCTCGCCACGATGTTATGTACGAACTCGACAACCCACTCCAAGAAGTTCTGCATCTTGGACGGATTCGTTACCGACAAATTCCGTACGGATACCATCGCTAGAATGAACACCACCAAACAGGATACGATAATCCCGAGGAACGTCGAAACGTCGATGTTCAGCGAACCGATGTGGAGCGTAGGAAATCCATGCATGAAACTTTCCCCTCCTTTCCATGTACTAAGGATGATTGCCTTTCTTTGTAACGAGACCCATCACGAGTGTCCCCAATTGGACGGAAAATAATCCAATGATGGTAAAAACAAGATCGACCTGCGGCAGCTTCACGGCGACCATCACCGCGAGAATTGCCATACAAACTCTGGATACGAAACCAAGATTGACGCGTTTCTTTGTTCCTTCGGCAACCATTTTGGAAATCGCTTCAATCTTGATCATAAGCAGCCAGGCGTTGATCAGGCTGACCATCATTCCTAGTATGAAACCGGTCGCATAACTCCGGTAAGCGGGGAATACCGCCCAGATCACCAGGCTCACAGACATCGCCAGCAGCACGGCTCTTACGATGGGCTTCATGTGGACGTTCATCTTAGGCATTGTCCTCCAGAAACTTCTTCAGCATCAGCACGACCGTTATGATTCCGATCGCAAATCCGACCAGAACCCCTCCGACCGTCCAAGCTGTCGGGCTGCCGAAATATTTCCCGGCATAGCTGCCCGCGAAATACCCGATCATCGTGCACACTACAATGTCCAGACCCAGAGCGGTCACCAATCCGGCGGCCCGCCAAGGCGATTGATTGTTCGGATCCTTCTGCTGCATAAGCCGATTCCCTCACAACCCTCACTAATTTTATCGAAGACCTACTTCGTTTGTCAATTGAAGCGCATTTTTCAATTTCTCTCGAAAAATCGCAAAACCCTTGTGTGCCAAGGGTTTGCGGCGCTGCAAACCAAACAGTGCAACTGTATGGTGCAACGTTTGTCATGATTTTGTCACGGTTGGAACGGTGCCGGACGGTCGGACGACCTGCCGAAATGGTGCAAAATCCCATGGACGATGCGTTCGGACGCTTTGCCGTCCCCATAAGGATTCGCCGCGTTGCTCATTTTCTCATACAAATTCTTGTCCGTCAGCAGCGCCTTCGCCCGCTCGTAAACCTTCTCCCCGTCCGTACCGACGAGCTCCAGCGTTCCTGCGGCAATGCCCTCCGGACGTTCCGTCGTATCGCGAAGCACGAGCACCGGTACGCCGAACGAAGGCGCCTCTTCCTGCAAACCGCCGGAATCGGTCAAGATCATGTAGGCATGCGGGTAAAAATTATGGAACTCGAACACATCGAGCGGCTCGATCAGCTGAATGCGCGGGTGGCCGCCGAGCAGCTCGTGCGCCGGCTCCCTGACCGCCGGACTCAGATGCACCGGATACACGATGGCGATGTCCTCGAACTCGTCCGCCAGCTTCCGAACCGCTTGGAAAATGCGGCGGTGCGGTTCTCCCTGCGCCTCGCGGCGGTGCGCCGTCATCAGAATGAGGCGCTTGCCTTGCGCCCATTCCAGCATCGGATGAGCAAATTCCTTCTTCACTGTGTACTGGAACACGTCGGTCACCGTATTGCCGGTAATGTAGATGCGTTCCTCCGGTTTGTTCTCCTTGCGCAAATTGTCCGCGGACTGATTCGTCGGGGCAAAATGCACATCCGAGAGCACACCCGTCAGCTGGCGGTTCATCTCCTCGGGATACGGGGACATTTTGTTCCACGTCCGCAGTCCCGCCTCGACATGGCCCACCTGGATCTGCTGCAGGAACGCCGCATAGCTTGCCACGAACGTTGTCAGCGTGTCGCCGTGCACCAGAATCATGTCCGGCTTCGCTTCGCGGAATACCGGATCGAGCCCCTGCAGCACGCGGATCGTAATTTCGTTCAGCGTTTGTCTGTCCTTCATGACGTCGAGGTCGTAGTCCGGCTTAATACTGAATATGTCCAGCACCTGATCGAGCATCTGCCGGTGCTGTGCGGTCACGCAAACAAGCGACTCGATCTGATCGGGCCGCTTCTCCAGCTCCTTAATGAGCGGAGCCATCTTGATCGCTTCGGGGCGTGTGCCGAAGATCGTCATGATTTTCAAACGGTTCATTGGTTACGGTTTCCCCCTCACTTAGTACCGAATAATCGGTCGCCGGCATCTCCCAATCCCGGTACGATATAGCCATGATCGTTCAAATAATCGTCAATCGCCGCTACGTAGATGTCGATATCTGGATGCTCCTGCTGCACGGCCTGGATGCCTTCGGGAGCCGCGATCAGGCACATGAGCTTGATCTGCGTACAACCGCGTTTCTTGAGCGCTTCAATCGCCATGTTCGCCGAACCGCCGGTAGCGAGCATCGGGTCGATGACGATCAGCAGCCGCTCCTGCACGTCAGTCGGCAGCTTTACATAGTATTCCACAGGCTGCAGGGTGTTTGGGTCGCGGTAGAGGCCAATATGCCCGACCTTCGCTGCCGGGATCAGCTTCAGAATGCCGTCAACCATGCCCAGACCGGCGCGGAGAATCGGAATGAGCCCGAGCATCCGTCCGGAAATGATGCGGCTGTCCGCCGTAGCGACGGGTGTCCTCACCTGTATGTTCTCGAGCGGGAGATCGCGGGTAATTTCGTACGCCATCAATGTGGCGACTTCGTCGACCAGATCGCGGAAGTCCTTTGTCTTCGTCGCTTCGTCGCGGATGTAAGTCAGCTTGTGCTGAATCAGCGGGTGGTCGGTTATGTATACTTTCCCCATAAGGTAGCCCCCATCTTGGCGGTAATCGGTAAACGTTGATTATTATAGCATACCTTGGGAGCAAGTCCTAACGGGGCTTGTCCCCCCGTAAATTTATAGTTGGCGGTATCCTACTCCTCCTTCGCATCTTGTTTTCCATGCGATTACGAAACGGAACAACACTTCATAATGTTGCAGCTGCTTCGTTGTCAAACCGTCAGAGAAATAAAGGCGAAAATATAGCCGTAGTTCTCGACAGCTCACCCGGAAAGGCGCCGGACAGTTCTCCCATTCCATTTCCTCAAGGACATCATGCAAAATAACCCTGCTTCCCTCGCGGCTTGGGCGGCGTTTGCATCGGAAACGGGGTTTCTACGGGATTTTGTCAGCCGCTTGTAGAGAAACTATAACCCCGCCGCCACGGCAACAGGTGTAACCAAGATCAACAGGAAGTTAAACAATTGATGCACAGGTCACTCTTCCTTCGCTTTAACGTCATGTATCGCAGAGAACATCAACGAGTAGATGTGAAATGCCGCCATTTTAGCGCCGGGGGGATGGCCCTTCAAGGGCGGCCTTGGGCGACTGTGGAGGCTCGGTGACGGCAAGACGGCCCTTTGAGGGCGGTCTTGGGCTGCTGTGGTGGCTCGGTGACGGCAAGACGGCCCCTTTTGGGCGGTCTTGGGCTCCTGTGGCGGCTCGGTGACGGCAAGACGGCCCCTTTTGGGCGGTCTTGGGCTCCTGTGGCGGCTCAGCGCTGCCAAGACGGACCTTTTTGGGCGGTCTTGACCTGCTGTGGCGGTTCAGCGCTGCGAAGACGGCCCTTTTTGGGCGGTCTTGGGCTGCTGTGGCGGGTTAGCGCCGCGAAGACGGCCCTTTTTGAGCGGTCTTGGGCTGCTGTGGTGTCTCGGTGACGGCAAGACGGCCCCTTTTGGGCGGTCTTGAGCTGCTGTGGTAGCTCAGCGCTGCCAAGACGGACCTTTTTGAGCGGTCTTGGGCTGCTATGGTGGATCAATGCTGGCATGACGGCCCTTTTTGGGCGATCTTGGGCTGCTGCGGTGGCACGGTGCCGTAAAGACGGCTCTTTTGGGGCGGTCTTGAGCTGCTGTGGCGGCTCTGCGCTGGCAAGGCGGCCCATAAAAAAGCCCCGCCGCAGTACACCTGCGCGGGGCTAACATTGCTATGCAGATTAATAACCGAGACCTGCGTACAGCGGGAACTGAGCGGTCAAGTCGCGAACCATGCCGCGCGCTTCTTCCAGCTTCGCTTCGTCCTTCGGATTCTTGAGCGTCAGGGCGATGATCTTGGCGATCACTTTCATCGCCTCTGCATTCATACCGCGAGAAGTAGCGGCTGCAGTACCGACGCGGACACCGCTCGTGATGAACGGGCTCGTCGGGTCGAACGGAATGGCGTTTTTGTTCACCGTTACGCCAACTTCGTCCAAAACATGCTCGGCGTCTTTACCGGTAATGTTCAGATTACGCAGGTCGATCAGCATCAAGTGGTTGTCCGTACCGCCGGACACCAGGTTAATGCCTTCCGCCAGCAAGCCTTCGGACAGCACCTTCGCATTGTGCACAACGTTCTGCGCGTATGTCTTGAACTCCGGCTGCAGCGCTTCGCCCAAAGCAACGGCCTTCGCGGCGATAATGTGCATCAGCGGACCGCCTTGCGTGCCCGGGAACACAGCCTTGTCGATGGCAGCAGCCCACGGCTTGCGGCACAGGATCATTCCGCCGCGCGGACCGCGTAGCGTCTTGTGCGTCGTCGTCGTCACGAAGTGAGCATGCGGCACCGGATTCGGGTGCAGGCCTGCAGCAACGAGGCCGGCGATGTGCGCCATGTCGACCATGAACAGAGCGCCGACGTCGTTAGCGATCGAAGCGATCTTTTCGAAATCGATCACGCGCGGGTAAGCGGAAGCGCCCGCTACGATCAGGCGAGGGCGGTGCTTGAACGCCGCTTTGCGCAGGTCTTCGTAGTCGATGCGGAAATCGGTCTCGCTTACGCCGTATGCGACGAAGTTATAGAGCAAGCCGGAAGCGTTAACCGGGCTGCCGTGTGTCAGGTGACCGCCGTGCGCCAGGTTCATGCCGAGAACGGTGTCGCCAGGGTTCAGAGCCGCCAGGTAAACGGCAAGGTTCGCCTGCGCGCCGGAGTGCGGCTGCACGTTCGCGTGCTCGGCGCCGAACAGCTCCTTCGCGCGGTCGCGGGCGATATCTTCCACGATGTCGACGTATTCGCAGCCGCCGTAGTAGCGCTTGCCCGGATAGCCTTCCGCATATTTATTCGTCAGGACGGTGCCTGCGGCTTCCAGAACGGCGCGGGAGACGAAGTTTTCGGAGGCGATCAGCTCGATTTTGTCGCGTTGGCGGCCCAGCTCGAGGTTCAGTGCTTCAACGATTTTCGGATCTTGCTTGTTCAGGTTCTCTAACATGTATGGTTCCTCCCCATTAGGTTTAGTTGCAGTTTCCCGATGAATCGGGCTCATGCTCCGGTTCATAGACGGCGCGGGCGCCGCCGATCAGCTTCGGCCGCGTGTACGCCGCCGTAACGTGCGCGTGGCCGATGGCGCGGACGGACAGTCTCGCCGGTACGGCAACGCGCCGGAGATGCATGCCGATCAGCGTGTCGCCGACGTCGATACCCGCATGCGCTTCAATCGTCTCGATCACCCGCGCGGCCGTCAGTCGGCGGTATGCGTGAGAGGCCATCGACCCGCCCGCTTTCGGGACCGGCACGACGCTGACGGGCTCAAAGTGCGGGTAGCGCTCCAGCAGCGCCTCCTCCACGACCAACGCGCGGTTCAGATGCTCGCAGCATTGGAAGGCGAGGTGCAGCCCCAGCTCGTCCGCAGCCGGCTTCCAGCCTGCGAATAACGCAGCGGCGACATCCGCCGCACCGGCGGTGCCGATCCGCGCTCCGGCTACTTCACTCGTGCTGGTGCCGATAACGACGATGTGTCCGCGGCGGAGGCTGCCGACAGCGGCGAGCTCGCGGAGCAAAACGTCGGCTTGACTCGTCAACAATTGCAGGTCCAGCGGCTGCTCGCTCATAGTCCGGTCACCGCCTTAAGGATGCAGCAGTTGACGCTCTTCGATACTTTTTACTTTGTTGATGCGGTTCTGATGGCGCTCTCCTTCGGAGAACGGGGTCTCCAGCCACACCTTGACGATGTCCTGCGCGACGCCGGGGCCGACTACGCGTTCTCCCATAGCCAGCACATTCGTATCGTTGTGTTCGCGCGTCGCTTTGGCGGAGAACAGATCGTGAACGAGTGCGGCGCGAACGCCCGGCACTTTGTTCGCCGCAATGCACATGCCGATGCCTGTGCCGCACAGCAAAATGCCTTTGTCCACATCACCCGATACGACTTTCTCGCTGACGCTGAACGCGTAATCCGGGTAGTCGACCGAATCCGGTCCGTGGCTGCCTACGTCGATCACTTCATGACCAAGCTCCTTAAGGAAAGGGACGAGTACGTCTTTCAGTCGATAGCCTGCGTGATCTGCTCCGATTGCGATTTTCATAGCGATGTGCCGACCTCCTAGAATGAATTGGTTTATGGAAGGTAGTGTACCCAGCTGCCGCGCCGAGAAATGAAAAAAAGAGCAGGACGCACGGATGGTTCCGTAGCGTTGCTCTTCTGCCCAGGCGACCGGCCGTATCCCTCGATGCTCCACCGTGGTATCCCACTTCGTCGCCAGTTACATCGAGGCGTATTCCTTACTTTCCATGATAGCTGAACATTCGGCTGTTGTAAAGCCGGTTATTGCTGATTTCGCAGCTTGGCGATCAGCTTGCGCAGGCTGGCCTCGATCTCCTGCGCCGCCGCCTGATACGTGCTCAGCGAGCCGCCGAACGGATCGGCGATGTCGGTCTCCGGCGCACGCCGCTGCAGGTCGCGCAGCTTCGAATAATCGTCCGCAGGAATCGTTTGGCCGAGGGCGCGCTTCAGCTCCATCTCGGCGATGAGCTGCTCTTGCGCTTGCAGCGCATCGTCCGACCCGCCGCCTTGCTCGACATATTCGCGGAGCGTGTAGGTTTTGTCAATGGCGTCGGGGTGCCGCTGCACAACGGCCCGCTTATGGCTGAGGGTCATCGTCAGGATGAGATCCGCCCAAGCGATATGCTCCTTCGTCAGCGCACTCGAGCTCATGTCCGCGGGGATGCCCCGCTGCTCCAGAATGGTCGCCGAATGGCGGGAGATGCGGTCGCCGTCGAAAGCGGCTACGCCCGCCGAACGAACCTCCGCCTCGAGCCCTTCTTTACGCGCCAGGTCGCGGAACAACCCTTCGGCCATCGGACTGCGGCACGTATTACCGGTACAAACGAATAGGATGCGCATACGTCCTCCCTGCCTTTGCTGTGGTTTGAGGTCGATGAGTTTATTTTACTCCTTTCGGGGCCGTTTCCAAACCCCGCAAGGCGGAAATGCGGTAGAGCAATGCGAAGCTAGCGGGCGTGCCAAAGTCATAAGAACAAAAATTTCAATCCAAACGCCAGCAAAATGACGCCGCCAATCGCTTCGCCCCACTCGCCGATCCAGTTCGCCACATTGCGGCCCAGCAGCAGCCCCGCCATCGACATCGCCAGCCCGGACAGCCCGAACGCCATTACCGTCAAGAACTGATCGCCCGAAAACATCCCCAGCGACACGCCGACGGAGAAGGAATCGATACTGACGCTGAGCGAAAACACCAATAGACCCCAGAGCGTACGGTGGTCAAAGCTTTGGACGGATTCGCCCTTAATCGAGCTGTACACCATATGGGCGCCGAGCAGGATCAGGAGCGTGCCCCCTGCGGCCGTAGCCACATTCCCGAGCAAAGCGCTGACATATTGGCCCATGAACATCCCGATCAGCGGCATGATCACATGAAAAAATCCGATCACAAGGCTGATTTTGAGGATGTCGCGAAGCCGAATTCCTCTCATGCCCATGCCGAGGCCAAGCGAGAACGCATCCATACCGAGGGCAATCGCCATGATTGTAATCGTAATAATTTGCCCGAAGGCCGGAACTGCCGCCATCATGGCATATGCCCCCCTGTCTTGTCCGCTGGTTCTTTCCTAACCTATGCGGACAAGACGGGGAACATGACTGGCATTCATTCGAACGGAGTTTACACGAAGACGATGCGGTGACCGGCCGCCTTGCGCAGCCGGTTCATGACGGCTTCGCCGATGCCGCCGCCGGCCTCCGGCACGGCTTCGGCGAGGATGCAGGCCGCTTCGGCGGCGTCGAAGGCGCGCAGCGCGTCGTAGAGGCGCTGCGCCGCCTGCTCGGGCGCGCCGAGCGGGCCGTAGCTGAGCACGACGTCCGCCTCGGCGGCGAAGTCGTGCACGTGCTCGTCGAACGTGAGGACGCCCGAACGTTCGCCGGCCTCGCGGGCAGCGCGCAGCTGCGCCCGGATGTAGTCGCGGACGGCGCTGCGGTCCGCGGGTTGAGCCGGCTGAACGACGGTCAGCCGGCCTTGCGGCGCGTAATGGGCATATTTCATGCCCGGCGCGCGCGGCACTTCCGCATCCGCCGCCGTAGCGTCGCGGATGGGCAGCTCCGGCAGCGCGGCGGCCAGCTGCTGCCGGGTCACGCCGCCGGGACGCAGCACATGCAGCGCCCCGGCGTCCACGCGCACGACCGTCGACTCGACGCCGACGCCGGTCGTGCCGCCGTCCAGCAGGCCGTCGATGCGGCCTGCGAGATCGTCCGCGACGTGCTGCGCGGACGTCGGGCTCGGCTTGCCGGAGCGGTTGGCGCTCGGCGCCGCAACAGGCACGTTCGCGCGGCGAAGCAGCGCGAGCGCCAGCGGGTGGTCGGGGATACGGACCCCGACCGTCGTCAGCCCCGCCGTCACGAGCGGGGACAGCGCGCCGGGCCGCACCGGCAGGACGACGGTGAGCGGCCCGGGCCAGAACGCCGCCATCAGCCGGCGTTCGGCCTCGCCTACGGCGTCCGCGTCGACGAACGCCGCCAGCTGCGACGGATCGGCAATATGCACGATCAGCGGATTGTCCGACGGCCGTCCCTTCGCCTCGAACACGCGCCCCACCGCTTCCGTCCGGGTCGCATCGGCGCCGAGTCCGTACACCGTCTCGGTCGGGAAAGCGACGATTCCACCTTGCCGCAGCAAAAGGGCCGCTTCCGTCACAGCCTGCTCAGAGGCCGGCATGTCGAGCGTCCCCGGTGGGATTGTCCAGAATTTCGTAAAAGTTTGCATCATGATTACGTATCCTTCTGTAAGGTGGTCGTTGGAGCCGGTTATCATCCGGCAGCCACATAGTTTACAGCCATTATAGCCTTCCGCATCTGCACGGGCAACCACGTTCCTTAGGACAGGCCAACGGCCGTCAGGTAATAATTGACAGTGCGACATTCAAATGGTAGTTTCAAATCATGCTCATCGCCATCTGTCGTCCGAATTCGGAAGGAGCTGAAGCCAATGTCCGAGCAAAATCGATATGCAATCCATGTAGTTCCATACAGCTCCATGTGGGCAAAGAAATTCGCAGAAGAGAAAGAGCGCCTGCTTGGTATCCTCGCCCCCCGCATCGTAACCATCGAGCATGTCGGCAGCACCTCGATCCCCAACCAGGAAGCCAAACCGATCATCGATATGTTCGCCGCCGTCCCTGCGCTGCTTCATGAGCAGGTCTATGAGAAGCTGCTCAGCTCTTCGGGTTACCGGCACGTGACAACCGGCATGGCCGGACGGCATTTATTCATCAAGGAAACGGACGGCGAGCGCACGCATCATCTGCATATTTTGCCGGCCGGCGGATTTTACGAACGAAACGAATTGCTATTTCGCGACTTCCTGCGCAGCCATCCCCAGCTCGTCAAAGAATACGGCGATCTGAAACGGATGCTGGCCGAAACGTATCCCACCGACCATGAGGCCTATACCCGTGCCAAAACCGACTTTATTCAACGTGTTGTCGACCTGGCTCGAACCGCAAAGGGACTCCCTCTACAGAAGGTATGGGAATAGCCGGATCATTGACCGCTTCATGGCCCTTACCTCACACCGCAAGTCTCTTCCGCCATGCTACTTAAACAACGAGAACAGCTTCTTCAGCATTTCCCACAGGAAAAATTTATACTCCGTCTCGCCCTCCGCCTGCTTCTCGGCGGCTGTTACGCCCTCGCCATCCACCGCCGCTTTCGCTGCGTTAGCCGTACCCAAGGCAGCCGGTTTGCCGGCCTTCTCGCTCTTCACGGACGTCTCTTTAACGCTGGCCTTCCCGTCACCGGCTTTGCCGAGCGCGACCGGCTTTGCTCCGGCAGGCTTCGCTTCGGGCGCTGCAGCCGCTGCAGGCGTCGCGTCATTTTCACCGGCAGCCGTATCCTTCTTCTTGTCATCCTTCGCTACCGCTTCATTCGTGACGGCATCGACGAAGCAAAGCGGCGGGAACAGCACGCACCACCAGTTCTGCCCTTCCGCGTTACCGAGCGAAACGCGCAGCGCTTCATAATCTCCGGCAGGGTAAACCTGTTCTCCATACATCTTGGTCGGGAACGGCACAACACCGAGCTCAACCGACGCTTCATAATCATAGCCATACTTCTCCAGCAAATCGTCCGCCAGCGCCTTCAGCTCCGGCAAATGCCCGCGAATCGTCTCCCGCGCTTCGTCCAGCGTTTGCGGCCCCGTCACCCAGCCGTTCATCTGCTCAACGATCGCGTCGCGGATTTTATACTTGATCCATTGATCGGAAGCGGAATCGGAATTTGCCAGAATACGCAGCCGGATCGCCTCCTGCGGAATTTCGCCGGCGGCAAAAACAGCCGCGCCGCGGTTCGCCTCCCAAGACGCCATTAATATAAATAGTGCTAGAGTCAAATAAATAAATAAACGAGAACGAGAGGATGATTGCAGTCGGTTTAAGATCATTTGAAGCAGCCCCTTCCAGATCCTGATAGCTTCAGTATGTCCCGCTCCGGCCGTCTCTAAACCTATCAATCTATTGATTTTTTTCTCGCGGAATCGTGTATACTAGATCGTACATGGAAAATAATTCCGATACCGCGATAGGTTTCCCCTATCTCCGGCATCTATATCGATATGGGGCGCCAAGCGACTCCACGCAGCGCGTTCCAAGGAGGGACGTTCCAGCATCGTGCGTAAGGGAACCGACATCAATATCGACACTAAACCGAATCTGCTCGCCGGACGGACGGCCGAAAGCGGTATGCTGCTCCCTTCCGAAGCCGACCGCGAACGGGCACAGCGGGCGCTTGTCGAGCGGGCCCGCTCCGGCGACCATGAAGCGTTCGGGGAGCTCGTGCGGATGCACCGGGCACAGGCGCTCGGCTGGGCGCATGCGCTGGCGCAGGATACGTACTTGGCCGAGGACATCGTCCAGGATGCGCTCATTCGCGCGTTCCTGCATCTCGGGTCCTTAATGGACAGCGGCCGATTCTTGCCCTGGCTGCACCGGATTGTCCGCAACCAGGCTTACACACGGCTGCGGCGAGGCGGACCTTACGCCAAGGAACAGCCGATGACGAGCCTCCCGCGAAGCGCCGGCCGGGCGAAGGAGCAGGCTGACTCCGACCCCCATCCCGCTGATTGGGGCGATATCGACCGCATCTTGTTCCACCTGTCGCGGCATGCCGCGGACGAAGCGCAGCGACGGGGCGACCCGACCGAAGCTCTGCTCCGTCAGGAGATGCTGCGGGGGCTGCATGAGCTGCTGCACTGTCTAAGCGCGCGGGAACGAAGCGTGTTCGAAGCGCACTTCTTCGGGGAGCTGCCGCCGGAGGAGATCGCCTCCCTGCTCGGCACCTCCAAGGCGAACGTGTACAATCTGCTGTCCCGTTCCCGGGCCAAAGTGCAGAAGGAGCGCATCCGTGTTTCCCTTTGCCTTTATGTTCAGCGGCGCGCCGCGCTCGGTCTTCCCAAACGCCGCATTTTGGCCCCTCCTCCAGATTACTAATCAAGGAAGGTGTTGTGACGAATGATTCAAGTTAACGTCGTAGACAAAGCGGAAATGAAAGCGCTTGTCGTTAAAGTCCCGCAAAACGGACATGAGGTTCGCCGAGGCTGGCGGGAGCTGCAGGAGCGGATCGCCCGGTTACCCGGCGTGAAGCCTGGCGTCGGTCATGTATTCGTACCGGAGTGGCAATGGGCGGATGGCGTGAAGGAGCTGTGGGTCGGTGTCGAGGTCGAGTCGCTGGACGGCCTGCAGCTGCCGGATGGCGTGGAGGCCCTGACTTTGCCGGCATGCAGCTACGCGGTCGTTCACGTGTACGGCAACCGGGATACGATGCAGCGCGCTTACGGAGAGCTCGACGCCTGGTTCGGCCGCAGCGGTTATACACGCAATACCGGGGAAGGGTCTTTCTCCTATGAGGCGAATTCGCTCCATCCGGTCAATCCGTTCGATATTTCGGCCGACGAGATCGCTTGGTTCGATTACCACATCCATGCTCCCATTCTCAGCGGTCCGGAGGTCAACAAGCCGGCAGCACCGACCGACAGCGTAACCGGCTCCGACAAGCTGTATCTGAAGCATACACGGCAGCCGATTCATGCGGAATTTTCCGACTTAACCGGCTCCCAATTCCGCTGCGTATCCGCAGAGAAGCTTCGCTTTGAGAACGTGAATCTGTACGGGCTGAAAATCACCGACGCGAACCTGAGCGACCTCGAGATTGACGGCGCCCAGCTCGGCGGCGCTTACATTCATTCCATCGGCATGCCGCCTGCCGGCCATCCGGCCTACGATCCTAATGCCGTGCAGCGTCCGCTGCGCTTCGAGCATTGCGATCTGAACGGCAGCACGTTCCGCCACTGCCAGCTGGTCAATGTGCAGCTGGACGATTGCGATATTCGCGGACTGCGCATTAACGGCGTCGATATTTCCAAGCTGCTCGAGGCCTATTACGCGTCTGCGGCTGATGGAGAGAAGGAGGGCATCGCCCGTTCATGACGACGAACCCCTCCTCTGTCAAAGACTGGAGCCGCACGTTCACTACAGCTGCAGGAGCGATCTATGGCGCGGTTCAATACACGGACAAACGCCACCTGTCCCTGGTCGATGTCATGGGCTTTACCGGCCACGCCTTCCGCATCAATATCGATCCGAAGGAAGTGAATATCGCCGGTCCGACGTCTTTCCCGGGCGGGTACATTTTGCGGCGGAATCTTTGCAATCTCGGTTTTATCAGCTGTTTGGCCGATGCGATGACGCCGATTCCCCCGGATAAGCTGGAGCGGACAATCGAGCTGGTGCAGCAATCGATAGACCGCGGTGTACCGGCCATCGCCTGGGACCTGTTTATTCCGGAATTCGGACTTATATACGGTTATGACGACGACAAGCAGGTATTTTACGCCAAGGATGTGTCCAAGGACGGAGAGCTGAGCTACGCCAAGTTCGCCGATGGGAAAGGGATCGTATTCGTGACGACGATCAGCGAAAGTCTGCCCCACTCCAAGTACGAAATGCTGCGTATGGCGCTGGATATGATTGTGGACCACGCCCGCGGCCGGGAATGGACGCATGTGTTTAAGGACCGCTATGTCCATGGCCTGGCCGGCTACGACGCCTGGATCGGCGTCATGGAACGGCGTGCGGCCGACGAGTACGGGAATGCGTATAATACCGAAGTCGTCTCGGATGCGCGGGAATTTGCGGCACAGTTTCTGCGCGAGCTCGTCGTCCGCTGGAACGGCGATAACGTCGTTGAGCGCACGGTGAGGAAGCTGGCGGCGGAGGCGGCGGAGCACTATGGGGTTGTGGCGGGAGCGCTGGTGGAGCTGCGGGGCATGTTCCCCTTCCCGCAAGGCGGCTCGCCGAAGGAGCCGGCCGTGGCCGACCGCGCGGTGGAGCTGCTGCGGCGGGCTCGCGATGCGGAGACGGCGGGTGTCGCCGTGCTGGAGCGCTTGCTTGGTTTTATGAAGGCGTATTGGTCCGAGGTGTGGGTTAACTAGGGGCATCTAGTAAAAAGGAGACCCGGTCCGCCTTTGCTGCTGTCGGCAGGGAGGGGGCCGGGTTTGTTTCGTTAAAACATTCCGGTGCCGCGGTTTCCATTTAGGAATGGAACTGTGTCGCAGGGCAAGAGTTCCAAGCCGTTAGCGATGTGGAACATCGTTAACCCTCCTTGGAGCCGTTGGAGTGGCCGCCGTAACGATGTAAAACATCGTTATCGGCTTGGAGAGTTCGCTAGGAACCCCATTGCGGAGCATCTCGTCACTTTGCGAGCGTATATGATGTATGAAGAGGAACCAGCTTTCGCCGTCCTCACTGCACAGGCGGTGTTCCCCAGTAAAATATTTGCCAACTTACTTAACGAAGCGGTATAAATCATAGCGCTTAAAATCAAAAAAAGGGCCTCGTCTCCCATATCACCGCGGGATCCGAGGTCCATTTACCTAACCGTAACGGCCGTTCTCGACGAGACGGCTTCTCCGCTATGCTCTGACGCGGTCGTACACGATCACGTGCCGCGAAATGCCGGCGAGATCCAGCACGATCTCGCTCTCTTGCCACGCATGCACGCTTTGCAGCAGCGCCAGCACCCCGTCGGCCTGGCCTTGGCCGACCTCAAAGGCGACGAGCTGCGGCAGGCGCGGCAGGCGCCGCAGCTCGTCCGCCAGGCGGCGGTAGAAGACGAGCCCGTCTTCACCGCCGACGAGCGCCAGCTGCGGCTCGTACAGCCGCACCTCCGGCTGCAGCCCGGCCATGTCGCCGGCCGGGATATACGGCGGGTTCGACACGAGGATGTCGAGGTCGACCCCGCCGCTGATGTAAGGCTCGAGGAGGTCTCCCTCGAGCCATTCCACGCGCGCGCCGTGCCGCGCCGCGTTGCCGCGGGCCATCTCCAGCGCCGCCGCGGAGATGTCCGAGCCGTACACGCGCCAATCCGGGCGCTTGACGGCGATCGTCACCGGGATCGCACCGCTACCCGTGCCGACATCGCCGAGCACCGGCCGCCGGGCCGCCGGACTTTCCTCCGCGACTGCGCCCGCAGCGCCGCCGACCGTCGGCGCCGTCGCGCCTCCAGCAGCCCCGCCGCTCGTCGCCGCCGCATTACTCTGCTCTCCGTCGCCTGCATCGCTCATCGCCACCGCAGCACCCCGGCTGCTGCCAGCCGCACCGCCGGCACCATCATCCCGGGGAGCGTCCGGCCATAGCTGCGCGCCCAGCTTCAATACCCGCTCGACCAGCAGCTCCGTCTCCGGCCGCGGGATCAGCACCGCCGGCCCTACACGAAAATCCAGCCCATAGAACGTTTGCTCGCCGATAATATACTGCACCGGCTCGCCCATCGCTTTGCGGCCAAGCCACTGCTGCCATTGAAGGCCTTTCTCATCTTCGGGAAACGGCTCGCTCCAGTTCAGCAGCATTTTTGTCCGGCTCCAGCCTAACAGCTCCTGCAGCAGCAGCTCAGCATTAGCGGCAGCCTCCGCTACTCCGCGGCCGGCAAGCCACGTACACGCTTCGGCGTATGCCTCGCGAATCGTCTTGCCGCCCCCGGCACTCGACCGCGTCCAATCCGCATCGCCCTGGCCGCTCAAATACGTCACGTCCGACCAATCGCCGATTTCCGCCGCCCCCTATTCCAATCATCCATTCCCCGCTATCCGGAAGCCTATCAGCAGCCGTCACAAAACCAACTGCACCCAGCCCCTATAGCGCCACAAACGCCCAGCTTATACCTCTTCTTTGATATCCAGCGAATCCGTTTGCGCCGCTAGCGTCAACGCATTTACGATCTCGTCCATATCCCCGTTCAGCACCATGTCAAGCTTGTGCAGCGTAAGACCGATTCGGTGGTCCGTCACGCGGCTCTGCGGGAAGTTGTAAGTCCGGATCCGCTCGCTGCGATCGCCCGTACCGATCTTGTTCTTCCGCTCGCCGGCATACTTCGCTTCCTCTTCCTGCCGCTTCATGTCAAAGATGCGCGCCCGCAATACCTGCAGCGCCTTCACCTTGTTGTCGTTCTGGGATTTGCCGTCCTGACAGGTCGCCACAATGCCCGTAGGCACGTGCGTCACGCGCACAGCGGATTTCGTCGTGTTCACGGACTGTCCGCCCGCTCCGCTCGAGCAGAACGTATCGACGCGAATATCGCTGTCCTTAATCTCGATATCGAACTCTTCCATCTCCGGCATCACAACGACCGTCGACGTCGACGTATGAATGCGTCCGCCCGACTCCGTCACCGGCACCCGCTGCACGCGGTGCGCCCCGCTCTCGAACTTCAGCTTGCTGTAAGCGCCCTTGCCGTTCACCTGGAACACAATCTCCTTGAAGCCGCCGAGATCGTTCAAGTTCGCGTCGAGCACCTCCGTCCGCCAACCCTGCGCGTCCGCATATTTCGTATACATCCGGTACAGATCGCCCGCGAACAACGCCGCCTCGTCGCCGCCGGCCGCGCCGCGAATC
Source organism: Paenibacillus chartarius (assembly GCF_042432825.1). Taxonomy (NCBI): domain Bacteria; kingdom Bacillati; phylum Bacillota; class Bacilli; order Caryophanales; family Paenibacillaceae; genus Paenibacillus; species Paenibacillus chartarius. Next base: position 42,887 of record NZ_JBHLWN010000120.1, read on the forward strand.
TCGACGATTACGTTCTTGTCGTCGTTCGGGTCCTTCGGCATCATAAGGACGTGCAGCTTCGCTTCCAGCTCCTCTTTCCGCGTCGAGAGCTCCTCCAGCTCCATCTTGACCAGCTCTTTCATCTCGTCGTCGAGCTTCTCCTGCTGCATCTGCTTTGCCGCGTCATACTGCTCCAGTACCGTCTTATACTCCATATATGCATCGTACGCTTCTTGAAGGTCAGACTGCTCCTTCGAATATTCGCGCAGCCGTTTCGTATCGCTCGTGACGTCCGGATCGCAGAGCAGCTCGCTCAGCTTGTCGTACCGGTCGGCCAGAGCCTGCAATTGATCCAACATGTTCGGTTCACCTCTAATCGATAAATTCTGTTCCTACATCATATGAAAAACGCCGCGAGAAGTCCATATCCCCGGGCGTCCATAATCTTACACGTTAAAACGGAAATGCATGACGTCCCCGTCCTGCACTACGTATTCTTTGCCTTCCAGCCGCAGCTGGCCTCTTTCCTTCGCCGCGTTCATCGAACCGGCCGCGACGAGGTCTTCGTAAGCGACAACCTCCGCCCGGATAAAGCCGCGTTCGAAGTCGGAGTGAATAACACCTGCCGCTTGCGGCGCTTTCGTTCCTTGACGAATCGTCCAAGCGCGAACCTCCTGCACGCCCGCGGTAAAATACGTATACAAGCCAAGCAGCTTGTACGCCGCGCGAATCAGACGGTTCAGCCCCGATTCCTGCAGCCCCAGCTCCGCCAGGAACATCTCCTTGTCTTCGCCTTCCAGCTCGGCGATCTCCGACTCGACCTTGGCCGAGATCGGCACCACTTCCGCGCCTTCGGCGGCCGCGTACTCCTTCACCTTCTGTACGTACGGATTGTCGTCCGCAGATGCCACTTCGGCCTCGCTGACGTTCGCCGCGAACAGCACCGGCTTCATCGTGATCAGGTGCAGGTCGCGCACGAGCAGCCGCTCTTCGTCCGTCAGCTCGACGCTGCGCGCCGGCTGGTCGTTGTAAAGCGCCTCCTTGATGCGTTCCAGGCACTCGACCTCTTGGGCGTACTTCTTGTCTCCGCCCTTCATATTTTTACGGGAGCGTTCAATGCGCTTCTCCACCGTATCGACGTCCGCAAGGATAAGCTCCAGATTGATCGTCTGAATGTCGCCGAGCGGATCGACCTTGCCTGCCACGTGCGTAATATTCTCATCCTCGAAGCAGCGGACGACGTGAACGATCGCATCCACCTCGCGGATATGCGCCAGAAACTTGTTCCCCAGTCCTTCGCCCTTGCTTGCGCCGGCCACCAGACCCGCGATATCGACGAATTCGAATGCCGTCGGGACAATGCGCTCCGGTGTCACGATGTCCGCCAGCTTCTGCAGACGCTCGTCCGGCACTTCAACGACGCCGACGTTCGGATCAATCGTACAGAACGGGTAATTGGCCGATTCGGCCCCCGCTTGAGTAATCGCATTGAATAAGGTCGATTTACCGACGTTCGGCAATCCGACAATGCCTGCTTTTAACGCCATCTATAGACACGCTCCCAGCCCAATTAGCAATCTTGCTCTCTTCAACTACACAATTATATAGTATCTGAGCCGCAAAGTCACCCTTCGCTGTGATTCCGGCATCCGGAAGCGCTCCTCACCTCGCAAGCTCCCGCACCGCCTTCAGCCCAAGCTCCACTTCCTCCGGAGTATTATAAATACCCGGTGTGAAACGAGCGTAGCTCACCTGATACGGCGAAGACGTCGCAATGATCTTCTTCTCTTTGAGCCGGTTCACCGTTTGCTCGGTCGTATACCCCTGAACCTCGAACGCGACGATCCCCGAGGACAGCTCGCCCTGCATCGGCGTATGCACCGTAACACCGTTAATTTCCCGCAACCCTTCCTTAGCCTGCCGATGCAGCTCCGCCACTCTGCTGCGAATGCGGAGCTTTCCGATCGATTCCACCCAATCGAAAGCGTCTTTGAGCGCCCAGCGATGCTCGAGGGAATGAAAGCCCCCCGGGGTCATTTGCAGCCCGTCCATCTTCTCCGGCCTTGGCAATCCGAATGTCATCGCATCCATGACGTACGTAAAGCTCGGGATCGTCGGCCGCATCATCTGCCAAGCTTCCTCCGTAGCCGCGATCAGGCCGGTCCCGCGGGGACCGTACAGCCACTTGTGGCAGCCGGCGACAAACACATCGCAGCCAAGCTCGCCAAACTCCTCCGTTTCGATTCCGAAGCCGTGTACGCCGTCTACGACGACCCAGATACGCCGTTCCTCGTCCCGCTCCCGATTCATCGCCTTGACCGCACGGCAAATTTTCGCAATCGGAAGCTTGAGTCCCGTACTGGAATGCACCCAGGTTAACGCCAATATTTTCGTACGCTCCGTAATGGCTCCGGTAACCGATTCAACGATCAGCTCCTCAGTTAACCGGCTCAAGTCCTTGTACAATTCGACAAACCGGCGTTTTCCCCCCGCCCGCTCCGCTGCCAGCCGTATCGCTTCCAGATGACTGTAATGATCATGCTGGGTCGCGATGACCTCGTCACCCGGACCTAGCTTAAATCCATGGTAAACCAGTCCGAGCCCCATGGTCGTGCTGTCGGTTAGGGCTATCCGCCCAGGGTCGTCCACCCCCAAATACCGCGCCGCGGCAATCCGCACCGATTGCGAATACTGATTCTCGTGATCCAGCACGTATGAAACCGGATCGCTGTCCAGCTTGTCCCGATAACGAACAATAGCTTCCCTCACCGGCTTCGGGTGGGAAGCTATAAATTGTGACGCACCTAAATGTATGTAATCCGTAGATAGCTCGAATTGCCGACGAACCGTATCCCAGTTCCATGTTCCGTCGTGATCGTCCGACGCTTTCCTTGCTGCCCGCTCCTGAACTGGAGAAACGATTTCCATAACGATGTACCCTCCCAAGGCTGTTCCGCCACATGTCCTGACCTATTTTCCCTGGGCTGGGCTATCCTTATGCACCGCAATCGCTGCCGTTTCCGTTACGCTCGCGCCGCTTTGGCTTGAGCCTTCGCTTGATTCAGCGCTTCCCGCTTCTTGTTCTCTTCCTTTGTCCGGTAATATGTCTCCACCTGCTGCTTCAACACATACGCCCTCAGACTGTTCATCTGATCCGCGGACATATTCGTAAACTGCGCTCCGTAATAGTAGCCGTACTCCTTCTTTTCGCGGCGCACGATTTCCGCCTGGATCGGCACTGTACTGCTCAGCTTCATCTCCATCTCCAGCTGTGTCGCATTCGCCAGCTCAAAATGACCGAACATGGAGAACCCGATCCCGCTTATCGAGATGTTATTGATCGTCAGATTCACCGGCTCTTCCAGCTCGCGGCGCTCCTGCGACTTCGCTTCCGTAATCGCCTGAAGCAGGCCTTCCTCCGCCACTTCAATCCGCGGGTGCTCCCGGCGTTCCGCGAATTTATTATTATTTTCCGGCGGATTCAAGATAATGAGCGAACCGTTGGCCTTCGCCACGACATGCGACTCGAACACATGAATGCCCCCGGTGGAATAAATCGTAATCTTCACCTTGTCGCCAAGATTAAACGATTTCAGGTCGGACATTTCTACCTCGATGATATCGCCTTCGACATAGGTCAGCTGGCCTGTGGAGACGTAGTCCTTCTTCATGACGACCGTGTTGCTGTTCAATTTGATTCCGAACGGATTTGGCTTATTGCCCGACATAGTTTTCACGCTTCTTTGGATTGGTGGGGTTGGAACAGCTGACATTGGGTAACCACCTCTCTTCTTCAAAATAAAAACCCGGACCAGATCCTCTTGTTGAGGATCTGCCCGGTTACGAAGAAACGGCAGCTACGCCATACTTCGGTAACCAGGCGATCATGACTCGTTTGAGCTTTAGACCCTCGGCTTTGCGTCCTTACCTTTCGGTAAGTTTGCCATTATCGGTATTCATATTTCATTCGACAAGTTATTAGGCATCCTGAACTAGATTGTACTGTAAGTATACCTACTGCAAGTCACAAATTCAATCGATTCAAAGAAATTTTATAGTAATTTGATCCTATATAAAATGTGCATGCTGCGCTATTGACCGCCGCCTGTCAGCCTCCGCAGCACGGTGCCGAATTCAGCCCAGGTTAAGGGGGCATCCGGGTCGTGCGGCTGATTGATCAAGCCCTGCCGGGACAGCCATTGCATAGCCTCCTGCTTCCAATCCGTTACCGGCGCCGTCGGGGCCGAACCTGTCGAAATGGCTTGCATTTGTTCGCCGATCCGCAAAATATCTTGCCCATATGTCGTCCCCGGTACGGCCCACTTGCCGTTCAAATCCTCCCAGTTCGGTGCCGTCCCCCGCAGGCCCGCCGATTGCAAAATCGAGAACCGCGGATCGACGAGCGTCGTCCCCGCCGGAAGCGGCGCCGCCGTCGCGTACCCGTACAGGTGCTGAATTTGAGCCTCGATACCTAGCTCCGGAGTCGGGAAGGAGGCCCCCGCTTCCGTACGCGACGTACTTCCCAAGCCGGCAAAATTGTTCTGCGACGCGTTCACCGAACCGCCGAACCGCCAATAATTCGTTTCCAAAATCGATTGTGCGAAGGCGAGGTCCCCGCGCACATGGTATCTGCGCCCAATGGATAAATACAATTCTGCATAATCAGGAGCTGATGGGTTCACACTGCGAACATATTGGCGCATTTGATCGGCGGTCATGGTAGGTGCGCCAAGGATCGGCGTCCCGCTGCCAACATATGCCATAGCATTTTCCCCCTCATGTTGAGTTAGAGTTATCCCCTGCTAGTTTATGCACAGCCTTCGGAATCCGTACGGGCAGCTGCCCAGCCCAGCTGAAAGCTTGCGCAGCCGCGGCTCTTCCCCTATGATTAGTGGAAGATTATACCCTGTTGATAACGATTATCCACAAGGTTGTCCACAACATGTTAACAACGAATGCTTGTTCGTGGATTATCCACATGGGGATAAATCAGGATGAGGAGTTGTCCACACGTGGAGAACGAGAACCACGAGTTTTGGATGAGAGAGGCGATCGCCGAAGCCCGCAAAGCCGAAGCGCTGCGCGAAGTACCTATCGGAGCTGTCATCGTGAAGAATGGAGCGATTATCGGGAGAGGCCATAACCTCCGGGAAACCTCCAAGGATCCTACGCTGCATGCGGAAATGATAGCGATCCGCGAAGCCAGCGAGCGGCTGGATGCCTGGAGATTGCTCGACTGTACGCTGTACGTCACGCTCGAGCCGTGCCCGATGTGCGCCGGGGCCATCGTCCAATCGCGTCTGCCGCGGGTCGTATTCGCTTCCCCCGATCCGAAGGCGGGATGCGCCGGCACGCTGATGAATTTGCTGGAGGAATCCCGGTTTAACCATCGGGCGGAAGTCATCGGCGGGGTGCTTCAAGAGGAGTGCTCGGCGATGCTGTCAGGGTTCTTTCGAGCGCTGCGGGGCAAAGTCTGAAGGTGCGGGGCCTTACCCTCGACAACCGGCTTTGCTCTATTGCATCAGCGCTTGAATCGTGCTATATTATTTTTGCTATGCGCCCGTAGCTCAGCAGGATAGAGCGACAGTTTCCTAAACTGTGCGTCCCGGGTTCGAGTCCCGGCGTGGCGCGCGTTCCCCACAAAGCTTTGTGTCGTGAACTGTAGACATGAACTCGGACTGTTGGCTTGGAATGACAATGACAATGACAATGACAGCCCTCTCGCAGATTGGATCATGCGGGAGGGCTTTTTGTATGCGAATCGATCCACGCAATGGGCAAGCCCTTAACCCCGGTTTACGGTTTGCTATGATATTGTAGTAGAGGCCGGCATTCTCGGATCCCGGCGTTTATCGCCTATTTTACAGACTTGCCGAGCGAATAAAATCGCGCTATAATATCCATTGTCTTCACAATAACGTTTACTTCCGAGACGTGGCTCAGCTTGGTAGAGCGCTTGGTTCGGGACCAAGAGGTCGCAGGTTCGAATCCTGTCGTCTCGATATTGATTTACTTAGGATGGAGCTGTCCCAAAAGCAGCTTTTGGAACACCCTCAGCAAGAAAATAAGTAGATTTTCG
>NZ_JBHLWN010000007.1:0-8419 GCF_042432825.1 Paenibacillus chartarius
TGTTGATCCGCTCCTGGATGATCGCCACCGCATTCTTATGCGCTTTCGAAATTCAGGTTTATTAGTTACTTCTTTTGCGTTATGGAAAACCGGTGCCAGATATGGTACACTGCCCCCAACGACTTTCCGTTTTTTGCCTATTTCCATTCCGACCTCGGAGGGAGGATTCATCTTGCTCCTGCGACGCAAAAGCATCTTTCTGACTCTCTGGCTTTCCTACATTATGATCTTGTTAATTCCCGTCACCGTTACCTTCCTCTTGTATATCAATATGGAAAAAGCCATGATCGACTACGCCAACCGCTCTAACCTTGCCTTGCTGGAGCAGGCCCGCCAGGTGGTCGACAGCAATCTGCAGGAGATGGAGCAGCTCGGCGTCCAAATCGCCACGCAGCCCAAGCTGCAAACGCTATGGACGATTAAAGACGCGGAGAAATATATCCAATACGAGGAAGCGGTCCGCTCGCTTCGAAATATACGCAACGGATCGCGCTTTATTGATAATTTCTATATTTATCTGCGGGATGACGATACGGTCATTTCCAGCAATCTGAAAACGGATGCGGCCACATTCTTCACCGAATTGTATCCGCTTCCAGGCAGAAGTCTCGACCAAGTACGCTCCGAGATTTTATCCGGCTATCATTACCAGGATTTCTGGGCAGCCCCGCAAGGAACGCAAGATCGCTCGACAACCAACGTGATTGCCAGCGCCTTCACCTTGCCTCTCGGAGAGGTAAATAACGGGAAGGGCACCCTGATCATGCTGATCAACGAACAACAAATCCTCAACCTGCTCAAGCAGATCCAGTGGGTGAACAACGGTACGATGCTCATCCTTGATTCGAAGGGACAAGTTATTGTTTCGACAGGAGTTCGGCATGAGCTCCCCGCCGGCTTGCTCGCAGAGCTTTCCGGTTCCAGCGGTTACGAAACATACCGGACCGAAGGTCAAGTGCAGATGCTCTCCTATACGACCGGCCAAAGCGGTTGGAAATACATTTCCTTAGTACCGAAAAGCGTCGTGCTGAAAAGGGTAAATGAGATCAAAGCCTGGGCGTTGGCCCTGCTGGCCTTCGTTGTCGCCGCCGGGAGCGCAGCGGCTTACTGGATGGCCTACCGCAGCTACAGCCCGATCCGGGACCTGGTCTACACGATATCGAAAGGCAGGAGCGTGCAGCGTAACGAATCAGCCAACGAGTATGAATTCATCCGGAACTCGATTACGGAATCGCTTGCCGAAGGCAAGGAACTGAAAACCAAGCTGGCCGGCCATTTGCCGGTTGTTCGGGCCCATTTTCTAAACAGGCTGCTGAAGGGTCAAGTGGACCCGGCGGAGCTCGCTCCCGACTCTCTCGCGTTCAGGGGGGTGCAGTTCCCGTTTCCCTGCGTTGGAGTGGTGCTGATCGAAGCGGATGAGAGCAAGGAATTCCGCATCGAAGAAAGCGAGCGGGATTACGCTCTGGTTCGTTTTATTATCTTGAATTTGAGCAGCGAGCTGTTGGGGGATTCAGGTTATGCAACGGAAACCGACAACGGCCGGCTGGCTCTGGTTCTAAACGTACCCGACTCGTCGGAAGAGACCCTGCTGTACCGCGACCGGTTCATCGCCGAGCTCAAAGGGATCATTGAGGGACGGTTCCGGATAAAAATTACGGTAGCGACCAGTTCCATCCATCATGAACTGCCGGAGGCTTCCCGCTGCTACACCGAGGCTCTTAACGCGCTGGACTACCGCATCATACACGGCATAAGCTCGATCATCCATTATGATCAAATCCGGGACATGGGCCGTACCGATTACCATTACCCGACGGAAATCGAAGCGCAGTTCATGAATGTGCTCAAAAGCGGGGAACTGGAAGCCGCCGAGCGGATTCTGGACGACCTCTACGAACGAAATATCGGCTCTCGCGACACGACGCCGGAACTGGGCAAGCTGCTGTTTATGAATATTCTCGGCACTCTGCTGAGGGTTACGAATGCGCTCAAGATCGATGAGAAGCTTTCATTGGAATCGGCAACCGATCCTGTGAAGCTGATTCTGAACAGCACTTCGGCTGACGAAATGGTGAAAAAGATTAAAGAGTTGATTGCCTTTATTTGCAACTGTGTGCGCGAGGCGCGCTCCGAGCAGCATGAGCGTTGGCAGGAACGGATGAAGCAGTATATCGACTTGCATTACGGAGACCATTCGCTCAGCTTGACTACCGTCGCCGAACATTTCGGATTGACTCCGGCATACACGTCCGGATTGTTTAAGAAGCAGTATGGCATAAATCTGTCCGATTACATGATCGAGGTACGGATATCTGAAGCGAAGCGTCTGCTCGCCGACCCGAGCCTCACCGTCCTGCAGGTCGCCCAGAAGGTCGGGTATTCCACAGATATCGGTTTCATTCGCGTTTTCAAAAAAATAGAGGGGATCACCCCCGGCAAGTACCGGGAAATGCTGCAAATATCCGGTGATCGAAAAGAAAGTTAGGCATTGTGAAAATCGGTTTATCCTTCATCTAAAGCGGTGTTTACCTTTCGTGCGAACGTTATGTAGGCAGCTCGAGCCGTCTTTATTATATTGAAATTGCGGACGGCGAACCCGCAATACAATCATATATGGGAGGGTCATCGAAGCATGAACCGAAAGAAGAAAACGCTTCAACTTACCGCGGTCTCGGCAGCCTTGTTATCCATAGTGGCAGCAGGCTGCAGCAACAACAGCAATCCATCCGGGGCTTCATCATCCCCTGCACAGACAGGGACAGCCTCCGTCAAACCGGAAGCTGCTGAAGTGAAGTATCCCGCTTCCTTAACATACTGGGTGCAGTTGAACGCCAATGCGGCCGCAATCATGAAGACGTACAACGAGATGGCTGCCTATAAGGAAATTGAGAAGAAAACCGGCACGAAGGTTGAATTCCAGCATCCTCCGGCGGGGCAGGAGAAAGACCAGTTCAATATCATGATGGCTTCCGGCAACCTGCCCGATGTGATTGAGTACAATTTCGGTACAACCGTAGGACTGTCCGCTGCTCAGAGTCCCGATGCCCTGATTAAAGGGAAACAGATCCTTCGCTTGAACGAGTTAATCGACCGGCATGCGCCTAACTTGAGCAAAGTATTGAAGGAGCATCCCGAGTTCCGCAAAATGATCACGACCGATGAAGGGAATATTTATGTGATGCCGTTCCTGCTGGGCGACGAGCAGTTAAGCGTCGTGTACGGTCCGGTTTTCCGCAAGGATTGGCTCGACAAATTGAACTTGAAGGTGCCCACTACAATTCCGGAATGGGAAACCGTGCTGACGGCATTCCGCGATAAGGACCCGAACGGCAACGGCAAGCCGGATGAAATTCCCTTCTTTATGAGTCTGACCGCCGACTTTGATGTAAATCATCTACTGGTTGGCGCCTGGGGCATCACCACGGACTTCTATAACGATAAAGGCAAGATTAAATACGGCCCGATCCAGCCCGAATTCAAGGAGTTCCTGGCCACGCTTGCCCGCTGGTACAAGAACGGCTTGATCGACAAGGACTATGCCACCATTACCGATTCCAAGCTAAAGGATAACAAAATTATTAATAATCAGGTCGGCGCTTACTCCGGCTTTGCCGGAGCCGGTCTCGGCCGCTACTTAACTCTGGTTCAACCGACGAATCCCAGCTTTTCCTTGGTGGGGGCTCCTTACCCGACAGTCAAGGAAGGCGGCCCTAAGCCGCTCGGCCAATATACGATGCCTTTCACCGGATACGGAGCAGCCATATCCGCCAAAGCCAAGAACCCGGAACAAATTATCAAATGGCTTGACTACAAGTACGGCCAGGAAGGCCACATGCTGATCAACTTCGGAATTGAAGGCGAAAGCTACAAGATGGAGAACGGCTATCCGAAGTATACAGACCTGATTATGAACAACCCCGATAAGCTGCCGATCTCGCAGGCAATGGCGAAGTATTTCCAATCCGGCTGGAGTGGACCTTACGTTCAGGATAAGCGGGTTATCGAACAATATTACACCATCCCCGCGCAGCGCGAGGCGCAAAAAACGTGGGCTCAAGCGGACCATGCCAAGCAAATGCCGAGCATTGCCCTCAATGCCGACGAAAGCGCGAAATCCACTTCGATCATGAACGACGTCAAGACTTATCGCGACGAAATGTTCAATAAATTCGTCATGGGTGCCGAGCCGATCGAGAACTTCGATAAATTTGTGCAAACGATGAAGAGCATGGGAATTGAAGAAGCGATCAAGGTTCGTCAAGCCGCCTTGGATCGTTATCTCAACAGAAAGTAACATAGACAGGGACGTCAACGTACGGCGTGGGAGAGGACCTTCCCGCCGTATGGTGTCTTTTTGCGCCCATTTTGACAGACTCATTCGCTCAAGGAGGAACTCGCGATGTCCACATTGCCCCAGCAACAAGCCGACTCCTTAAAGCCCGCGGTAGACAAGAACGGGTTCAAGTATCGGTTTATCCGCGATGCCAGGATCAATAAATATATTTATCTCATGCTGCTTCCTGTCGTGGTCTATTATGTTGTCTTCTATTATGTACCGATGTATGGCCTGCAGATCGCGTTCAAGAATTATTCACCGGGCCTCGGTTTTCTGCATAGCGACTGGGTCGGTCTGAAACACTTCCAGGATTTCTTCGGAAGCCATTTCTTTTCTCGTATTTTGCGCAATACGCTGCTGATCAGCTTGTATGAGCTGCTGTTCGCTTTCCCAGCCTCCATCTTGCTTGCGCTTCTGCTGAACGAGCTTCGCAGCGCGCTCCTCAGGCGTACGGTTCAAACGATAACCTATATGCCGCATTTTATTTCGATTGTGGTCGTCTCAGGCATGCTGGTCGACTTCCTGGCCCGCGACGGGTTAATTAACAACGTGCTCTCCTCCTGGTTCGGCGTACAGCCGATCGCCTTCCTGGCGGAAAGCGGCTGGTTTCGTTCCGTCTATATTTCCTCGAATATATGGCAAAATATCGGCTGGGGCTCCATCATCTATCTGTCGGCTATGGCCGGAATCGATCCAACCCTCTATGAGGCAGCCCGGGTAGACGGTGCCAAGCGCTTACGGCAGGTCGTTCACATTACACTGCCGGGCATTATGCCTACGGTGGTCATTCTGCTTATCCTGCAGATCGGGAACTTCATGTCCGTCGGCGCGGATAAAATTTTGCTGCTCTATAACCCGACTACTTACGAAACCGCCGATGTCATCGGGACCTTCGTTTATCGGAAAGGGATCCTCGAATCCAACTTCAGCTACAGCGCTGCCGTCGGCCTCTTCAACTCAATCATTAACTTTACGCTGCTCGTATCGGCCAATGCACTCAGCCGGCGGATCAGCGATCATAAACTTTGGTAAGAAGGAGGCACGTCCACTATGCGCAGAAGCTTGGGGGAGCATGTATTCGATGCGTCGAATGCCGTGTTCTTGATCCTGTTATCTCTTGTCACCCTCTATCCGTTCTTCTATGTGTTGATCGCCTCGTTAAGTGATCCGGCCTGGATCATGCAAGTGCGCGGCCTGATCTGGTACCCCAAAGGCTTCAACTTGGAGGCCTACAGGCTGGTTTTCCTTAACCCTTCGATTTCTACCGGTTATTTAAACACCCTGCTTTACGTTGTGCTAGGCACTGCACTCAACATTCTCATGACCTCCTTTGGCGCTTACGCTTTATCCAGGCAGAACGTGATGTGGAAAAACCAGGTCATGTTTTTGATTGTTTTCACCATGTTCTTTAACGGCGGCTTAATTCCCACGTACCTGCTCATTCACGATTTAGGCATGGTGAATACCCGCTGGGCGCTGATCATTCCCACCGCCATGAGCGCTTATAACCTGATCATCATGCGCACCTCGTTCCTGAGTGTTCCCGTCAGCCTGGAGGAATCGGCCAAGCTGGACGGCGCCAACGACTTTACCGTCTTATTCCGCGTCATTCTTCCGCTGTCCATGCCCGTAGTTGCCGTCATGATTCTCTTCTACGGCGTGGCCCATTGGAATTCCTGGTTCAGTGCGCTCATTTATCTGCGTACGCGCGAACTTTATCCGCTACAGCTCATTCTGAGGGAGATTCTGATCACGAGCAGTACGGAATCGATGATGACAAGCGTTGGCGGGGCCGATAAAACGCCGATCGGAGAAACGATTAAATACGCGACGATCATCGTGGCGACAGGCCCTATCTTGCTGCTGTACCCCTTCCTGCAGAAGTATTTCGTGAAAGGCGTCATGATTGGTTCGATTAAGGGGTGAAGCTCGAGTTCCCCCCTTTCCATACCGGATATTGCAAAAAAGCCGTTAGCTTCGGACTCCGTAAGTCCTTGGCATAACGGCTATTTTGCTTGTGCTTACTTCAACGCATCGGCGAGCTGAGCGAGCAGGTCGGCCTGCTCATGGTTCAAAGTGTTGCCGCGCTCGGCCGACAGCTAGTTCTGAAATGCTTCGATCATGCCGGACTACTGACCGTCGGGGCCGTTGCTGCCGTAAACCATGACTTCGTTAATACTGGTCGCCGTCGTGATGTTGTTTCCGGATACAGCAATCCGAAGATACCGTGCCGTCGTATCCGGGATATCGTAAATTTCATAATCGTCGGTCACTTTCCCCGAGCTCGGCCCTTGATAGACCTTCGTCCATGTCTGTCCATCCGTCGATGTCAGCAGATCAAAGAAGAATTGACGCTGATTGCCAAACCGCCAGGTGATGCCGACATACGTGGCCGTCGTCTCGGAGCCGAGGTCGAAGTCGATGGTGTTCGGTCCGCTGACGGACCAGTATGTCGTCGGATCGTGATCCGCGGCGCGCGGCCCCGGCCAATCGTTGTTGGCAGGTCCGCTGTCGGCCAAGTACGTGACAGGCAATACCAGGACATCCGTGAGCACGCCCGAGAATATGCCCCGGGTTAAATCGATGAAATATTTACCCGGTCGATCGACGCCCTGGTCATCCGTTACTTCCACAACGGCCGTTCCCGGTATGCCGGAAGCCGGCGTTACGGTTACCGTGTCGTTCGGGTCCGCAGCGACAGCCGTGATCGCAGGGACGGTCTGGGTCAGGAAGGGAACTTCCACCGCGTATTTCATCTTCATCGAGCGGAAGCCGGCAACCGGCACACCATCGACCTTGAGCTGCGACAAGAGCGCGGTAGGCGTCGAATCGATGCTCCACGCCTGCAGCGGCGTCACAGCCGGCACATCGGCAGGCGGCGCTTCAATGACGGACAACGGCGTGAATCGAACGGCAATCGTCAGTTGATCCTTGGCAGCCGGGATGTGAATCGTCAGCTTCCTCACGTTGGCATTCAACTTCTGGCCGGCGTAACTATCCGTTGTCGGTAACGGGGTCGCCGTCCGAACCTCAAAGCTCGCCACGCTTGGGGACAGGAGCTGGGCATAAAGCCGTTGGCCATTCTTCGTGAGGAGGGCCGATTTGCCGTCCGGTGCGACTGTGATCTCCGGCGCATCCGTATGCATGAACCAATACAAGTCCGACGGGGCTTTCAGCTGAAGCTCATCCTGAAGGAGGAAGCTGCTGCGGAATTGGCCCAGCATCATGCCCCGCTTCGCGTACACGACGTCATCCTTGTAGGCCGACGTCATATCCACGACGGCGTAGCCGCCCTCCGGCTTGGAATCGTAAGCGATGATCGGCGCGTTGGCGTCGAGCGCCTGATCCGGTCCGTCGTCCGGGTTGATCACCAGCGTGTTGGAGCCTTCGGCCCTCGTGCGGTACCAATCCCATCGGTTGGGATCGGCTTCGGGGTTGCTCGTGAAGTATCCCTGCACGTTATAGTCTGCGTCGTCTTTTCCAAGATCGACGGCCCACCGGACGCCCAGCGCATCCAGAACGAATGTCCCGATGTCGAGGTTGTTGTGCAGGGTATTCGATATCGCATAATCGTTGATCCCGCCCTTGACCGCGACGTAGTTGGCGCCGGGATCGCTCCAGGAATCGCGGAAGGTAGCGACATTGTTCTTCAGCGGATGATCGTACAGCGAATCAAGCTGCTGCGGATCATTGCTGGCGCCGTACATTCCCGGACGGTACCAGACCAGATCCAACGGAAGCACTACATGATTCTCCCTATAGCTGAATTCCCTGTACCAGGATACATCCGGGTCTCCGAGCAAATCCGCAAATAGCAGAAGCTGCGGCGTATCGAGTATCTTCGAATGCGCATCCGCATAATTGAACGGACCTTTCGGGCCGTGCAGGTTTGCCATATACTTCGCGGTCTCGCGGACGCCGGTCTGGTTCATAAAGCCATAATCGGTGCCCAGCGTCGTATGGAGCGCCGACATCATATACGCGAAATATTCGGTCGCGTAGTTCCAATACCCAGTCCCTTCCCACTGGCATTGCATAAAAGTTATCACGAAAAACCCACATTAAATATTTACTAATAATGTA
>NZ_JBHLWN010000121.1:0-109839 GCF_042432825.1 Paenibacillus chartarius
CGAAAATCTACTTATTTTCTTGCTGAGGGTGTTCCAAAAGCTGCTTTTGGGACAGCTCCTTTTCCCGTTGGAATAAACCTCCAATTTTTATGTTGACACAGACGTCAATTAAAGATATACTCGTTTCAGTTGACATACATGTCAGTCAAAATAAAGAGGTGATCCGCAACCATGTCGCCAAGAACGAAAGAGCAGAACGAAAAAATCCGCGAAGAGCGAATGAAGCAAATCCGCCTTGCAACCGTACAAGTGTATTTGCAAAAAGGCTACCAGGGTGCCGAGATCGGAGATATCGCCAAGCAGGCCGGGCTTGCACGCGGTCTTGTTTATTATTACTACAAAGATAAAACGGAGCTGTTCCAATTCGTCTTCACTCACTATTTGGAGGGGGCCAAGCAGTTCGTCGCCGCTACACTGCTGACGGAAGAGCCGCCGCTCGACAGGCTGAAGAGGTATGCAAGGTTTTATCTCGACAATGCGGTCACGCGCCCGAACTTAGTCGCCTTATACCGTAACATTCCCGCAGATATCCCGCACGTGTTCGGCGAGCGGGCGAAGGTAGTGCTCGACGATTTCATGGCGAACATATCGATGCCGCTGATTCGCACGATGGAAGAAGGAGCACGCATGGGAATAATTGTCCCAGCCGACACGAGTCTGCTTGCGCAGATGTTCTGGGGCTGCGTGGCCGGAGCGATGGCGGAGTTTGGGACGCGGGCCCTGACCCCGGAAGAAGCGGAGCCGCATATTCGGGATGTTCTGGATATGCTTCTGCGTATGATTACAGCTGCCAAATAAAGGAGTGCAAACCAAGTCATGAACCCTACTAAATTAAACTGGACGATAGCTGCGCTGCTGATCAGCTTGTTTCTATCGTCGTTAGACCAGACCATCGTTTCCACGGCGCTGCCGACGATTGTCGAGAAGCTCGGGGGCATTGAACATATTTCCTGGGTGTTTACGATTTACATGCTAACGTCCACGTCTGTAATGCCGATCATCGGCAAGCTGTCCGATATGTATGGCCGGAAGCGGTTCTACATTGCGGGGCTGCTCGTCTTCTTAATCGGCTCCGCGCTTTGCGGCGCCGCCCAGTCGATGACGCAGCTGATCATTTTCCGCGGGATACAGGGAATAGGCGGCGGTATGCTGATGGCGAACACGTTTACGCTGCTGTTCACGCTAATGCCGATGGAGAAGGCCGGCCGTTATCAAGCGGCGTTCATGAGCGTGCTGGCGCTTTCGTCCGTGCTGGGACCGACCATTGGGGCGTTTATTACGAGCCATTTTGACTGGAGATGGAATTTCTACATTAATGCTCCGCTTTGCCTGATTGCGCTGTCGATTGTGAGCTGGTCTCTGGTCGAAGGGAAGAAGCAAGGAGCGGAGAAGCTGAAAATCGATTACGCCGGTGCGGTCCTGCTCGTGTTGACGACCGTATCGATTCTGCTGGCTATGAAGCTCGGCGGCGCCGAGTATGCATGGTCCTCGTGGCAAATTATCGGCTTATTCATCGTCGGGACGGCGTCCCTGATCGGCTTCCTGTTCGTGGAGCGCCGAGCGGCGGAACCGATCGTACCGCTTGGGATGTTCCGCAACCGCGTCGTTGCCGGCACATCGGCTGTGACATTCATGCAGGGGGCGCTCATGTTCGGCTCGCTGCTCTACATTCCGCTCTTTGTGCAGGGCGGTCTCGGCGGCGATGTATCCGATGCGGGCAACGCCTTGACGCCGATGATGCTCTCGGTCATGATCGGAGCGATGATTAGCAGCGTGCTCATGCGTTATGTAACATGGAGAGTCAGCAGCCTGCTGTCCATGATCGTGGCGGGTGTCGGCATCTACATTATGACCACGTTCCCGCTCGAAATCGGAGCTTGGCCCGTCCGCTTCGACATGGCGCTGATTGGCGTCGGAATCGGACTCTTGATGCCGATTGCGCAGACCGCGATGACGACGGCCGTCGATGAGCGTTATCAGGGGGTCGCCAATTCATTCGTTACGTTCTTCCGCAATATCGGCGGTGTTCTCGGCTCTGCAGTCATGGCGGCCATCGTCAACCGTCAGATGACCGCCGGCATTGCGGACGGTGCGGCGAAGCTGAAGCTCCCGGAAGACCAATTGGCCCAGTTCGCCAATCCGCAGGTGCTGCTTCATGCCGACGGAAAAGTACCCTCCGCGGTCCTGTCGATGCTTAAGGGTGTGTTGATCGATTCCATCCATCTGGGCTTCTGGTTCTTGACGTTCATAGCTGCGATTGGTGCGATAGTCGCTCTCTTCATGGGGCGCGCCCGCTTCGATCAAGCCGCCTACATCGAGCAGCGCAAGCGGCGGGAGGCGGCGGTGTAAGCGACTTTATCGCTGCACTTGATTAAACCCATCGAATTAGGGTATATTTTTCGTAGCACATGAACTGATGAGGAGAGAAACCATGGAAAAAGTACTGATTTTCGGTCATAAGAATCCCGATACGGATTCGATCTGCTCCGCCCTGGCGTATGCCGATCTGAAGACGAAGCTGGGCCAGAACGTTGAGGCGATCCGCCTCGGCGAAGTGAACGGGGAGACGCAATACGCGCTGAACCAGTTCAAGGCGACCGCACCTCGCCTGGTCGAGCAAGTTGCTGCAGAAGCGAAGACGGTCATCCTCGTTGACCATAACGAGCGCCAGCAAAGCGCAAGCGACATCGATCAAGTGCGCGTGGTCGAAGTTATCGACCACCACCGTATCGCCAACTTCGAGACAAGCGGTCCGCTGTACTACCGCGCTGAGCCGGTAGGCTGCACGGCGACGATTCTGAAGAAGCTGTACAAGGAGAACGGCATCGCTATCGAGCCGCAAATCGCCGGCCTGATGCTGTCCGCAATCATCTCCGACTCGCTGCTGTTCAAATCGCCGACCTGCACGCAGGAAGACATCGACGCGGCTCGCGAGCTGGCGGAAATCGCCGGCGTCAACGCCGATACATACGGCCTGGAAATGCTCAAAGCCGGCGCCGACCTGAGCGACAAGACGATCGCCCAGCTCATCTCCCTGGACTCCAAGGAGTTCTCAATGGGCTCCGCGAAAGTGGAGATCGCACAGGTGAACGCAGTCGACACGAACGACGTGCTGTCCCGCCAAGCCGAGCTGGAAGACGCACTGAACAAAATCATTGCCGAGAAGAACCTCGACCTGTTCCTGCTCGTCGTAACGGACATTCTGAACAACGACTCCATCGGTCTTGCGCTTGGCTCCAAGGCGAGCGTCGTTGAGCAGGCGTACAACGTCAAGCTGGAAAATAACACGGCTCTGCTGAAGGGCGTCGTTTCCCGCAAGTCGCAAATCGTACCGGTTCTGACCGAAGCGTTCACGAAATAAGCAGCACCTCATACAAAATGTTTCCGGCTGCCTGGCCAAAAGCTAGGCAGTCTTTTCATTTTGCGGTATGATGATACTATTCGACACTACGACTACGCCCTCAACATAAAGCAGGTGACCCCGCACGTGAATCTCGTCACGAAGGTAATGCTCCTCATTTTCGCGCTGATGACGCCCATTATCGCTCTTTACATGTACTCCAACCAAACAAGCATTAATGTTGTTGAAGATCAGATTAACATCGCCAACCAGAATCGCTTGTCGCACTTTCTCGGCAGCATCGAAGAGACGATGGAACAGGTGTCGGTGTACGCCAATATTGTTACGAAGGATCCGGATTTCACCGAGCTCGCCGCGAATGCCGCTGTTGTCAGCGGATATGACTATTCGGCGATGGTCGATTCGGTCGAGCGCAAGCTGGGCTTATTCAGTTTGTCGACGTCGTGGATGAATCGGATCAGTGTGTATTTTCCGGCGATGAAGCTCGGCCTGTCGTCTCAAGGTTCGATTCCGTATGACGAAACGTATTTGTCGACCGGCATTACCACCAACTGGACTCTGCGGAATGTGACGGTTAGCGGTATCCCGAAGCGCGCGTTCACACGGCACTTTGTAGGGCCGTCTTCGGGAGTGACCGATTTGGGGAAAACCTCCATCATCGTCGAGGTCGATTTGATGGAGGACAATATCGTATCTTTGCTGAATCGGTTTAAGACACAGGGCAACAACGATCCGTTCCTGTTCCGGGCGGGCGAGGGCGGCGGAAGCGGAACGTACCTGCTTAACGCATCCTCTGACGAAGCGATGGTGAAGGAGCTGCTGAGATCGGTCGATGTCGGTACGGATGGCGGCGTCGGCAAGCGCAAGCTGATCGAGCTCGCAGGCAAGGAATACTTGGTGTACGCGCTTACTTCGAAGAAGCTGGGCTGGACATTGGTCGATTACGTGCCTTTAGAGGATATTTTGGAGCCCGTGACGCGTTATAAGAATCTGTTTACGGCAACCAGCGTGCTGCTTCTGCTCGGCGGCGCAATCTGCGCCTTCTTCCTGTACATCCAGGTGCAGGTGCCGATTCGGCTGCTCACCCAGAGCATTCATCAAGTCAAGAAGGGCCAGTTCTCCACGCGGATTGTGGAAAGGGCGAACAACGAGTTTCGCAAGCTCATCCTGCAGTTCAACGATATGGCGGCGCAAATTCAGCATTTGGTGGAGAAGGTGTACCTGGAGGAAATCCGCTCGAAGGAAGCCGTCATGAAGCAGCTGCAGTCGCAAATCAATCCGCATTTTCTATATAATAGCCTGGCTTTCATCGTCAGTATGGCGAGACTTGGGCGGACGGAGCCGATCGTGTCTATGGGGCACAGCTTGGCGGACTATTACCGGTACACGACGCGCAATGACGAGATGGTGACGACTTTAGAGGAAGAGGTGAAGTTCGTCAGCGCTTATGTCGATATAATGAATTATCAGCTGGGCAAAATCGCATACACGGCGGACATCGCCCCTTCGATGAGACGTCTCCCGATTCCCCGGCTGCTGATTCAGCCGGTTGTGGAGAATGCGATCGTTCACGGTTTGGAGCCGAAGCCGGGCGGGGGGAGTATTCGGTTAGAGGCTGTGGAGGAGACGGTGTGCTTCCGCATTATCGTCACGGACGAGGGCGTCGGCATGCCTGAAGAAGCGCTGCTGAGGCTGCGCGGGCAGCTTGCCGAGCCGGAGAAAGGCGATGCGGTGGCCCGGAGCTATGGTTTATGGAACGTACATGAGCGGCTGCGCTATTTTTTCGGTAACGATGCGAGCTTATCGGTCGACAATGTCGCATCCGGCGGCTTCCGGGTCGTCTTGATTTGGAGCAAGGAGCAGGGGCTGCGCGAGGGTCAGGCACGGCTGCGCGCGGATGGAGGAGATGTGTGATGTTTTCGGTGCTGATCGTGGACGATCATCGGCATTTGGTGGAGGATCTGGCCACGACGTTTCCTTGGCGGGACTATGGCGTGACCTCGGTGTACCAGGCGTTTTCCGGCGAGGAGGCGCTGAAGCTGATCGAACGAATCGGCGGCGGTGGCTATAGCGGCAGTGTTGGCGGCAAAGAGATTGATCTGGTGCTCACCGATATCCGCATGCCGGGCTTGTCGGGCCTTGAGCTGATCGAGGCGCTTCGGCGGCAGCGGCGGGACATAGATTGTATCCTCATTACAGGCTTCGCGGACTTTCAATACGCCAGAAGAGCGATTGAGCTGCAAGCGGTCAGCTACTTGATGAAGCCGGTTCGGCATGAAGAGCTTGCCGAGGTGCTGCGGCGAATCATGGTGCAGCGCAAGAGCAAGCGGCTTGCTGCGCAGGAACAGGAGCGGGAAGCTGCGTTCATGCGCATCCAGCTGGAGCAGCTGAAGGCCGACCTGCTCATGGCCCGATCGATGGCGGAGAGCTCGATTCGCGAGGAGCGCAACCGCATTGCGGAGGATATTCACGATCTGGTCGGGCATACGCTGACGGCGACCTTGGTGCAGATTGAGTCGGCGAAGCGGATGCTGGAGAAGAAGCCGGAGGAGGGGCTTCAGCGGCTGGATTACTCGCAGGAGCTCGTCCGCAAGAGCCTGGACGATATCCGGGAAACGGTGCGGCGAATGAAGCAGGTAGAAGCGGAGACGGACCTTGGCGCGGCGCTCGAGCATTTGATTCGGCATACGGAGACGGCGGCCGAGATCACCGTAGAACGGGAGCTGTGCGATCCGCTTCCGCCGCTTGACGCGCTGCGAAAGAAGCTGATCTACCATGCGCTGCAGGAAGGGTTGACGAACGGCATCCGTCATGGCGGCGCGACGCATTTTCGCTGTGAGGTGACGGTGGACGCGGGGGTTTGCGAATTTGCACTATGGAACAACGGTGAAGCGTATCCGACAGGAACGGAGCCGGGCTTCGGACTGCGGGCGATGATGGAGCGCGCGGCCGAGGCGGGCGGCGAGCTGCGGATCGAAGCGACCGAGGAACCGGCGGGGACGTATTTGACGATTCGTTTTCCGATATAGAGGGGGCAAGGCGGATGGGAAAGCGGTGGATAGGCGGTATGACGGTGGTGGCGCTGCTGACTGCCGCCGTGCTGGCCGGTTGCGAAAGAGGTACGGAACCCGCGGCGCAGAGCGGGAACAATGCATCGGAGAAGGGAAACGCGGGAAAATTCGATCCCCCGATTACAATAACGACGGCCAAGGCGCTAAGCGGTTCGGATAAGCTAAAGCCGGGGGACACGCTCGACGACAATCCGATGTCACGCTGGGCACGGGACAGGCTGGGCATCATTCAAACGTACAAATGGACGGTAACCGATCAGAGCGATGCCCTCGCGACGAAGGTAAGGCTGGCGTTGACCGGTGGCGAGGAGCTGCCGGACGTCCTGTTCCTGTCGAACCACGATTTGCCGGAGCTGCTGCCGGAGCTCGTCGGCTCGGGGGAAATTATGGATATGGGCCAAGCGTTCGAGAACTATGCATCGCCGCGGGTGAAGGAAGCCTTCGCGGGCAATCCGGACGTCTGGAGAACGGTCGCCATGGACGGGAAGGTATGGGGGCTTCCGCAAATTTCCGACGGCAAGGTAGGCGATCCGGTACTGTGGATACGGCAGGACTGGCTCGAGAGGCTTGGGCTTAAGACCCCGAAGACGCTCGATGAGCTGGAGCAAGTGATGGACGCTTTTGTAAATCGCGATCCGGACGGCAACGGGGCGAAGGACACGGTTGCACTGGCCTATTCCGGCAAAAATACGCTCAATGCATATATGAGCAACGCCAGCTTTCTGTTCGGGGCTTTCGGCGATCAGCCGTATCAATGGAACCGGATGAAGAACGGTCAGCTCGCTTACGGCACCGTGCAGCCGGAGACGAAGACGGCTCTGGCTCGGCTGCGGGATTGGTACTCTAAGGGCTACATCGATAAGAATTTTGGCACTCACGATGAAGTGAAGGCGACGGAGCTGTTCACCTCCGGCAAAGCCGGGTTGATCTCCGGACCGGGCTGGATGGGAGGCTGGCCGCTTTCCGATACGCTGGGGAAGGTGCCGGGGGCTGTCATTAAGCCGCTGCCTTTCCCTGCCGGGCCGGACGGCAAAATCGGGCGCATCGGGTCCAGATTGTCATATGGCGCCTATGTGTTCCGTAAAGGCTTCGAACATATGGACGCCATCTTCCAGTACTGGGATATCATTTACGGCACGCTGATCGAGGATCCCGAATCGGAATTTCGGTATGGCTTTGCCGATGGGTACGATTTTATCATGAAGAACGGTGAACCGGTGTATGATTTCGAGGGAATAACGACCGGGGTGACCAACTATTTGCTGGTGGCGCCGGGCAGCACGCCTCCGGGAATCGTGAAGGGGGACAGTCTTGAACGCCGGGTATATCAAGGCCAGATCCGCACTCCATATGAGAAGAAGCTGTCGGCCACAAGCTCCCGAGGCTACTTGGAAGGACTCATCGTCAGCGAAGAGCAGCTCCGGTATGCGCAGCGGGACGAATTTGTCGGTCCTCACACGGAGACGATGAAGCTCGCCTGGCCGCTTCTGCAGAAGCAGGAGAAAGAGGCGCTGCTGAAGATCGTTTACGGCAAAGAGCCGCTCGATACGTTCGACAGCTTTGTGGAGCAGTGGCGCCGGCTGGGCGGGGACGCGGTTACGAAGGAAGTGAACGAGTGGTATCGGAGCTCGGGGAAGAGGTAGTTGAGGGGGCCGGGAGGTCCCCTTTTATGTGTTTGAAGGTGTCGCGAGGGGATGGAAGTCTGGATTGTCAACACATTAACTGGACAGTTTTTATGAGGGCTGTCTTCTGGCCTCGACTGGTGTACGGTAGCACTAAGCGGCTGCGTCAATAATGGTGCACGGAAAGGCTTCAGGCTCCCGCCTACGAATTCAATTGAGGCTCTCCGCTTGCTTGAATTATAATGAATGTACCGCCCTTCGGGGATATCGTTAAGGGAGGCCGCGATGAACGAGACTGCATTTGACGAACCTTTATTTGCAAGCTTGAAGCCGGGCTTAATGTCGTTCTGTTACCGGATGCTGGGCTCTATGGACGATGCGGACGATGCCGTTCAGGAGACGAGTATTCGGGTCTGGCAGAGCGGGAGCACGTTCAGACAGGAATCTTCGTTCAAAACTTGGGTTTATCGGATTGCATCAAATATATGCTTGGACAAGCTGAGACAATCCAAGCGCCGCGCGCTTCCCGTTGACTTGTTCGATCCGGCCGTTGCCATCGCCGAGCCGCGCGATACGCAGCCGGACGCCTCGTGGATCTGGCCGTGTCCCGACTTTGGAGGCAATCCGGAGGATCGGCTCGTCCGCAAAGATACGCTTCAACTGTGCTTCATCGCTCTCTTGCAGACTTTGCCTCCGCGGCAACGTGCGGTGCTCATTTTGAAGGATGTATTTGAGTGGTCCTCCAAGCAGATCGCGGCAACGTTGGCGATGTCGCCCGCAGCGGTGAACAGCGCCTTGCAGAGAGCCCGAGAGACGATGGACCGGGCGCAGCTTCGTTCCGATGAACTCAGCAGGATGGACGCCCAGCCGGAGCCGCAGCTTCTGTCCCGGTACGTGGAGGCCTTCGAGCGATTCGATATTGCTGCGCTTGTCGCGCTGTTTCACGAGGAAGGCTGCATGTCGATGCCCCCCTTCGAAATGTGGATTCGCGGCAAGGACGATTTATCCGCCTTCTATTCGCTTACGCGCTGGCATTGCGAGGGTTCGCGATTTGTGCCCGTTACGGTGAATGGCGGTTATCCGGCATTGGCCCAGTATATGCCGGGCAAGGAGGACGCCGTACTGGTTCCCTGGGGCATCCACGTCATCGAAACCAAAGAAGATCAAATCCTGCACGTTCAAAACTTCATCAACGCCAAATTATTTTCGCGATTTGGGCTGCCTGAGCGACTCGACCGATGAATTTCGTCATTGGCTTACGTCTATATCATTGAGAATAAACCAAACGACGAATTTTACGAGAGAGGTGTCCAGTTAAAATGGAAACGAGTCAACCGACGAAAGTAACCGTGCAGGCCGTCATTCAAGCCCCTGTCGAGAAGGTATGGCGCTATTGGACCGAGCCGGACCATATTACGAAGTGGAACCAAGCGTCCGAGGACTGGCATGCGCCGAGAGCCGAAAACGATCTGCGGGTCGGCGGCAAGTTTTTGACACGGATGGAAGCGAAGGATGGCAGCATGGGTTTTGATTTTGCAGGCGTCTACGACGTCGTGAAACGCCACGAGGCGATCGGCTACACCCTCGGAGACGAGAGAAGAGTGGATATTGCATTCGTCGATCAAGGCAACGAGACGAAGGTCATTGAAACGTTTGACGCGGACAGCAGCCACCCCGTAGAGTTCCAGCAAGCAGGCTGGCAAGCGATTATGAACAACTTCAAAGCCTATACCGAGCAATCCTGATCCGTTGGTAGAGGATCGATAAAGACGCCGGGCCAATGCGCCCAGCGTCTTTTTAAAACGACATTTTAACGTTATTCCGCCTCGTTGGACTGTACTTCCGAGGGGTTGTTGTTTATGTAGTTGATGGCCCACATATGGCCGTCCAAGTCTACGAAGCCCCAATGATACATGAACCCATAATCCTCAGGATCTTCGTGTATTTTCCCTCCCAGGGAGACCGCTGTATTCACGATTTCATCGACCTTTTCGCGGCTCTCGAAGGAGAGCGCGATCGTCAACTGCGCATACTTGTCCGTATCGACGGTTTCCTTCTGCGTGAGGGTGTTAAAGAAGTCTTGGGAGATCAGCATGACCTGCAGGTTGTCGCCGATCACGATGGCTGCTGATTTGTCCTTCTGGGAGAACTGCGGGTTGAACTCGAAGCTGAGTCCTGTGAAGAACTCCTTCGATTGTTCTACGTTTTTTACAGGCAGGTTGAAGCTCGTGAATGCGGACGTTAATGCCATTTTCATACACCCCATCGTTAAATGAATTTGGTTGTCATTGATGCTTCGTTTAATTAGACGACAGCTGATTCGGAAATTCATCGGTCTATTTGCGCGGGAAGCGTGAATTTTAAAAATAATTCGGTATGAATGCCATCCGTGTTCGCCCATAGCGCAGACTTTTCTTTTCTCAGGGGATCAGATGAAAGATCTTGAACTGCGCGATGAGCCGTCTATGACAGCGAAACGTTTAAAATCAAAGGGTTCTCTAACTTCTTCTCTCATATTCCGCGCTGTTGTCATCCGTCTCGCCGGTAGCAGCGTCAGGGTACAGTAAGTTGGTTGAGGGGCAGGGGGCCGCTTTGTGGGTCAGGTGGTTCTTGCGGGGATGGAAGTCAGTAAGTTAGTTAAGGGGTAGGGGCCGTTTTGTGGGTTAGGAGGTGTCTTGCGGGGATGGAAGTCAGTAAGTTAGTTAAGGAGTAGGGGCCGCTTTGTGGGTTAGGAGGTGTCTTGCGGGGATGGTAGGGCGAGTTGCGGGTGCGGCAGCAGTGGTGGGCGGTGGGGGAGTGTCGGAATGAAGGATTGGCTGGGAGGACGGCGCTGTTTTGCCATGGGGAGAGGAAATAACGGATTTTGAACCCGCTAAATCCCCCTAGGGTGGCAGAAAAGCAAAAATAGCGGATTTTGAGGGTGCTAATTTTGAAAAAACGGGGAAAAACGGCAGTGTTTTACCAATTCAGGCTCAATAGCGCCCCCAAAGTCCGCAATATAGTCACAACCCGGCATACTACCCCAAATAACACCTTGAAAATCCCTTAAGCCTGGCTCGGAAAATCCGCCCCAACCGCGCACCGGCTAACCCGGAAAAATCCGGTAAGCCTGGCTCGGAAAACCGCCCCAACCGCGCGCCGGCTACCCCGGAAAAATCCGGTAAGCCTGGCTCGGAAAATCCGTCCCAACCGCGCGCCGGCTAACCCGGAAAAATCCGTTAAGCCCGCCTCAGAAAATCCATCCCATCATCCTCCCCAACGCCCCATACACCGCGACATGATCCTATAAGACCGCCTCCGAGCCATCAATACATCATCCTTCCGAGCGCCCCATCCTCAGCAACGATATCCGCCAGCTCATAAACGGAAATCGGGAAATACGCGAACCCGAACGCATAGGCGGTAATTTCGTACAGCTGGTAATAGAGCACGAGCGACTTATCCGCAATGTAAAAATCTTGATCCGGCCGGACGCCCGGAAACTCGACGAGCAGTGTCATTTGCCGCCATTTGATTTGCTGCTGGACAATGGCGGACAGCCTCTTCGAATAGTCGACACCTGGCTTGAACACGTCGGCGAGTGACACGGGCCGGCCGGTCTTGGCGTCGAAGGTCAGCGACTTCTGTACGGTGAGTCCGTGCGCAGCTCCTTTGGTGTAGGCGTAATTGAACTGCGATAGGCTGAGGACGCTGCGCTCGTTCGTCTTCAGCTCGTAGTATCCGCTAACCTCCGTATCGCCTTCACCCGGATACCCTTGGCTTCGGACAAGCGTCTCCGCCTGCTCGCGGATCGCCCGGTTCCACTCCTGCAGCACGTTGTGCGGAGGTACATTGCCATGTCCGCGCAGCTGCGGCACCCATACTTCCAGCTTCGGCCCCTTCATAAGCTGCGTTGTTACGCCTAACGGCAACTGATCGAGATTCACCTTCACTCACACCTCTCTCCGTTAGCATTCACATCGATATGAGTATATGTGCCTGCCGCCCGTCCTCCTGCAGCGTGATACGATCTCCGCCGGAAAATAGTTTGAATCCGTTCATTTACATGATAGGACTAGCCGGCGGGTTCGCTTATAAGTATTCGGCCGAAGTGTGAAGGGAAATGAGGTGAACCCGCTCAAGTATCCGGTCATCTGCCCCGGCAGCTGCCCAAATGGCTACCCCAGCAGCTGCCGCAGCGTCATAATCGCGATCGTCCGGTCGTTCGTGCCGATTTTGCCGTAGATGGAGCTGACGTGATTTTTCACCGTGCCCTCGCTCATGAACAGCTCCCCGGCGATTTCCCGGTTGGACTTGCCTTCCAGCAGCAGCTCCGCGATACGCCGCTCCTTTTCGGACAGGTTGGCCGTTTCCGCTTTCTTGCGCACGGCATCAAGACCGGCGGGCGAACCGTTCGATACGCTGAGCAGCCGCGCAGCGAGCTTCGAGGCCACGGAGGCCGGCAGCATCAGATGGCCGGAATGGGCATCGTGGATCGACTGGATCAGCTTATCGCCCGGCATGTCCTTCAGCAAGAAGCCGGCCGCTCCTGCGGCAAGCGCATCCAGGATGTAGTCATCTTCCGCGAAAGTGGTCAAGATCAGCACGATCGTCTCCGGACGCTTCGCCTTAATCTGCTTCAGCCCGCCAATGCCTCCGATCCCCGGCATCTGAATGTCCATCAGGACGATGTCCGGCTGCAAGGAGAGCGTAAGCTCAACCGCTTCTTCCCCGGATTTGGCGTCGCCTACCACCTCAATGTCATCTTCCAGCGCCAATATCGTATGCAATCCATCGCGCATCAGCGTCATATCGTCAACAATTAAAATTTTGATCATACCCGGCTACCCCCGCTCAAGCTCTTCAATCTGTACTCAGTATATCCCGCACCCCTGACCCCGGACAATGCCGAAAGCGGCGTCGCGCCGAACTCGTGACCGGTCACGGCCAATTTCATGACGCAGTCACCCAGCAAATCGGGAACTTAGCACCTCTTAGGGGGTGGATTGATTTTACGATAATAACCATACAAGGCGTTAATCAATGCCGATTCAAACAAGCAGCAGTTCTACTAAGGAGGGACAGTAATTTTGAAAAAACGCTTATTCCACATGTCCCCGCAGATGAAGCCGAAGTTGTCGTTCATGACGGCGCTTGTGGTTGCATTAACGGGAGTGGCCGGTGCACCGGGTACGATAACGACACCAAAGGCGCAAGCGGCGGAGCAGAAGCTGGCGGTGTATGACGATCAGCTGAACAGCGAGTTCACGGACTATGGCTGGGCCGATCATACGCTCACCGATACAACGACCGTTCACGGCGGCAGCCATTCCATTCGGATGAAGCCGCGTGGCGACGACGGACTGTACTTGTACAAGGATCGCATCGCTCTGGTGTCCGACTACCCGGTTCTCGAGCTTTGGGTGAACGGAGGCCAAGCCAGCGGACAGAAGCTGGAGGTCGTTCTGCAAGCCGGAGGCGAGCCGGTCGCGGCGATGCCGCTGGACCAGGCGCTGCCCGACAAGCAAGTGAAGCAAGGCGTTTGGCAGAAGGCGATGATCGATATTGGCAAAATGAACGTCCCGAACGGATTGTTCGACGGCATTTTGATTCGAGGCACGGTCTCCGGCGAGCAGCCTGACGTTTATTTCGACGACATTACGCTGACGAACGGCGGCGTTGTAGCGGAAAGGACGATTACTCGAGTCGTTATGTCCGCCCCAACGGTGCAGCTGAAGAAGGGGGCGAGCAATACGCTGTTCGCGATCGCCACGTATTCCGACAGCACCTCGACAGAGCTGACGGAAGGGGTGCAGTGGAGCTCCAGCGATCCGGCTGTGGCGACCGTGGAGAAGGGCAGAGTCATCGGCGTCAAGGCGGGTACTGCAACGATTGCGGCATCGCATAACGGACTGACGGTAACATCGACCGTGACGGTTACGGAAGATGCGGCGGTCCTGACCGGCATCGCGCTTTCAAGCTCGGCGCTGCAGCTGAAGAAAGGCGCCACCGGCTCGATAACGGCATCGGGGATATACTCCGACGGCACGACCGGACCGCTTACTGGAGCCGTTCAATGGTCTTCCAGCGACAGTGAAATTGCTGCGGTTACAGCGTCGGGTGCCGTCTATGCGGTGAAGGCCGGAACGGCCGTCATTACGGCTAGAAGCGGCGGCTTTACGGGGACTGCAACCGTAACCGTTACCGAAGCGCAGAACGTACCGCCGATCGAAGACGACGGCCAGGCTGCATTGAAGGTATTCGATGACGAATTGAATCCGGAATTTGCCGACTACAGCTGGGCGCAGCGGGATTTGAACGAAGCGGATACGGTGCATACCGGTACGAAGTCGATTTCCTTTGACCCAAGCAGCAACGGCGCCTTATATTTCTACCGGGGAGCCGGTGCCGTGAACGTGAAGGATCACGACCGCCTTGAGTTTTGGATCAACGGCGGCGAAGCGGGCGGCCAGCAGGTGGAACTGGTATTTAACTCCGGGGGCCAAGCGGCGGGGCGTGTCAATATCGGCAGCGTGATCGGCGCGAGCGGCATTCCGGCGAACGGCTGGACGAAGGTGCTGCTTGACCTGCCGAGCCTGGGCATTGAGAACGGTATTTTTGACGCTTTGGTGTTCCGTGGCTTAACCGACGGCGCACAGCCAAACGTCTATCTGGACGACATTCGCCTGCTCGAAAAGTATGTGGCGCCGCCGGTGCTGACGGAAGGCGTGCTGTCGCAGTACGGCATGGTGATCGCTCCGGGCGATACGGCCAAGCTGACGTACGAGGCGCGGTACTCGAACGGCACGAGCGAGGATGTATCCGCCAAGGCGGCATGGACCTCAAACAACCCGGATATCGTGACTGTGAACAACGGCGTACTGACGGCGGTCGGAACCGGACTTGCGAAAATCACAGGTCAATACGGCAGCACCACCTCTTCGGCGTACGTCCAAGTCATTTCGTATACGCCGGAGGCGGCATACATCGAAGGGCTGGCTGAGGGCTATTCGAACTGGAGCTGGGGCACGTCGAACTTCGACAACAGTACTCCTGCCGCATCCGGCAGCCGGTCGATCTCGTTCCAGGCAGCGGGTTACCAGGGGATTTGGCTGCACCGCGATAAGATGATGGACATGAACGGCTACTACGGAATTTCGATGAAGGTGCACGGCGGCACGAACGGCGGCCAGCAGCTGCATGTGAATTTGAACGAAGGCCGCAATCACGTTGGCTCGTTCGATTTGGCTCAAGTGCTGCCGAACGGAATTCCCGCCGGCCAGTGGACCGAAGTGAAGCTGAAATTCGCTGATCTGGGCGTGGATGCGCTGTCGTTCGACGGGATTGTCGTCCATGCGTGGGGCGAGCATGACCAGGGCACAGTATACTTCGACGACATCAACATGCTGAAAAATAACGACGTCGTCGATCTCCCGGAGCCGGAGCTTCCGTCCGTGAACGTGACGATCGATTCGACGCAGGGCCGCCGGACGCTCAGCCCGGGCATCTTCGGTATTAACTTCGAAGATACGTACCATGAGGAGCGCTCGACGCTAGGCTTCCCGATCAAGCGCTGGGGCGGCAATGCGATGACCCGCTACAACTGGGAGCTCGATACGACGAATCGCGGCGGCGACTGGTTCTTCCTGAACGTGCCGTACGGTGAGCAGGGCAGCTCGCTGGCCGATCAATTCATCGGCGGGCAGCAGCAGCAAGGAGCCGACGTGCTGCTGCAGGTACCGACGATCGGCTGGACGCCGAAGAGCCGGGACATCGGCTGGAGCTTCTCCATCCAGAAGTACGGCGCGCAGCAAAGCAACGAATGCGCATGGGGCGAAGCGTGGTGCCGCCGGGACGCCGGCAACGGCCGCAAGCCGGACGGCAGCTATATGACCGGCAACGACCCGACCGACACGTCGAAGCAGGTCGGACCGGATTTCATTACCCGCTGGATCGAGCATTTGAAGGAAAAGTTCGGCGGCTACGTGCACAAGTACGCGCTCGACAACGAGCCGATGCTGTGGCC
The DNA here is from genome assembly GCF_042432825.1 of Paenibacillus chartarius. Lineage (NCBI taxonomy): Bacteria > Bacillati > Bacillota > Bacilli > Caryophanales > Paenibacillaceae > Paenibacillus > Paenibacillus chartarius. The sequence goes on from NZ_JBHLWN010000121.1 coordinate 16,060, forward strand.
GCACTCTCACTGGGACGTTCATCCGCAGATGACGACGTACGATGAAGTATGGAATTACACGAAGGAATACGCATCCGCGATTAAGGCTGCCGATCCGCAGGCGGAAATTTTCGGTCCGGTACCTTGGGGCTGGTGCGAATACTTCTATTCCGCTAAGGATGGCTGCTATCCGGGCGAGGACATGGCCGCACACGGCGACAAGCCTTACCTGGAATGGTTCCTGAGCAAGGTCGAAGAGCATCGCCAGCAGACCGGACAGCGTCTTGTCGACGTGCTGGACATTCACTACTACCCTGCAGAGGATAACATCCCGTTCTCGACCGACGAATCCCCGGCGATGACGAAGCGCCGCTTCAACTCGCTGAAGTCGTTGTACGACCCGGCGTTCGTCGACCCGTCCTCCTGGATACAGGAGCCGGTAAAGCTGCTGCCGCGGATGCGCGACATGATCGAGCGCAACGCGCCGGGAACGAAGCTGTCGATTTCCGAATACAATTTCGGTGACGGCACAGGCATCGGCAGCGGGCTCGCGCAGGCCGAAGCGCTCGCGCTGTTCGCCCGCGAAGGCGTCGACTACGCAATGCGCTGGGGCGCGCTCGACAGCAACACGCCGCTCGAGGATGCATTTAAGATTTTCCTGAACTATGACGGTCAAGGCTCCAAGGTCGAAGGCGAAATCGTCAGCACGTTCAGCTCGAACGGCGATACGGTCGGCGCTTATACCTTCGTTTCGCAGCAAGGCAAGAAGTTCGTTCTGCTGATCAACAAGGATACGGCCCCGCGCGTTGCGGGCGTTGCGGGCGATCTGTCGCTGAACGGTCCGGCTCAGCTGTATCGTTTCGATGCAAAGACGCGGCTCGCTCCGGCCGGTACCGTGCAAGGTACGGCGGAAGGCTTGTCGCTGAAGCTGCCGGCCCGCTCGGCTACACTGGTCGTCATCGAATAATGCGTCTCGTCAGCAAAGGAGCGTGACTTCGCTTTGAACTGGGAACGTACAGTCTCTTGGCTCGGAATGTTCGCCGTACTGGGAGGTGCGCTTCGGGCCCTCATGGCTCCCGCTGCCGCAATATGGGGCACGGACAGCATGCAGGAGCTGGTCCCGGGACTCATTGCTTGCTTCCTGATGGCGATCGGCTCCCTCGGACTGTGGTTCGGGCAATTGCCGCGCATCGGTATGATCGGAGGGGCGGGCTTCCTGCTCCTCTCCTTCGGGAATATGATGACCGCATGCTTGGTATGGAGTACGATGACCGGTGCCCCGGGGGACGGCCAAGCCGCCGAGCTCCTGCAGATGGTCAACAATGTCGCCTCCTCGGTCGGGCTGCTCATCAGCTCGATCGCAACAATACGAAGCGGTCTGCTGCCCCGTTGGGCGGCAGTGCTGCTCCTCGTGTGGCCCTTCCTCTCCTTCCTCCCTTATGTGGCCGATTGGGTCACGCTCCTCTGGGGGCTGTCCTACGTCGGACTCGGCTTGCCGGTCTGGCTCGGACAACGCGAGCGGGCGTCGTCCTTTTCCGTCAAAGGGTAGCCCGGTTCCAAGCTCCTTTCCATGAAACTACCGACCCGCCGGGGCCGGTAGTTTTATTTTTGTATAGAGGGGGGCATGGGAGCACACGGCGCTGGTGGCCTAACATCATGATGCGACGTCACACGCTGCCCATTTTAGCGTCACATTATGTATAGCTGAAAGCTTTCCGACCGTTAATGTAAATAATGGGAGGAATTATCATCCTATCGCGGACATGTGGGGCAGATTCATGCGAAAGCGCAGGAATCCGAAGGGGTTAACCCTTCGCTGGGCTGATTTTAACTAAAATTACCGTATAATTTCAGGGTTCGGACCGGAGAACATCAGTTTATACCAAATGGCTGACATTTGCAGGGATACCTTGGCTCATATCCGCAAGCTGGGTCGCACAGCCGACTGCAAATGCCTCATGCTTCCTTGGAATCCGGTTTCCTGCCGCGAAAGAATCGATAGCCGATCCGAATGAACAAGTGAAATAGAGGATCGACAGGGAGCTATTTTATCGATTTGGTCGATGGCCCCCGGAATAGAGGATCCTCAGACTCTTATTTACCTGCAAAAACGAGCAATGAGGGCATTTTGGGGTAACTCGGGAAAAATAAGACCCCGAGGATCCGCTATTTCAAATTTCCAGTGGGAAACAAGCAAAATAGAACCTTCAAACTCCCTTATTGAGGCCGCGGACCGTAGGGCCCCGGTGTGAGGTGACCTTTAAGGCTGGCCCCCGGAGGCTCGGCCCTGCTGGCTCTCCTGCTAGCTCGCCTGCTGGCACCCGCCTGCTGGCTCTCCTGCTGGCTCTCCTGCTGGCACCCGCCTGCTGGCACCCGCCTAAGGACTCGACCCCAAAAGCTCGCCACCCCTGCATATAAGCTCTGCAGCGTCCAATACTCCTCGAAATGCACTCGATATTACCTGCAACGTTCACTCACAATGAACAAACAGTACTGCGACCGGTACATCATGGTAAGAGCGTGCGAAACCTACACCCTTTCCCTCCAACTTTCTCGCCAACCTGCACAGCCTGGGGCGACTTTTCGCCAGGCGACCTTAGCCTCGCCAATACGCTTCACTAGGGGGCGCATTCTGTAATAGTCCTAATGAATTACAAGAAATCACGACAGTAGTTCCAAAGTTCTATGATTTTTGCTAAAATCACTTGCCAACCCATACCATCCATCCTATAATTCACTATAAAGGACGAAATCCGTTCGCAACTACGATTGAGCCCGGCATTGAAACTACGGGTCAACGGAGATGAGGGATCATGATGGCGACGACCAAAAAGTGCATTATAATCGGCATTATCGCTTGTTCGTTCTTATTCCCGGGCTCTGCGTTTGCGGCAGCCGGCTCTTCCGTGCAAACCATGCCATTAACCCAATCGTACTTCAGTCAGCTGCTTGCGCAATTTTTCAGCATATTTGGCAGCAATAGCAGAACCGGGAGCTACGAGTCCGACTACAGCAAGCAACTGGAGCGGGAGAGAGACCAGGAGAAGAAGCGGAAGCACGAGAAGGAGTTTGAGGAATGGTACGAGAGCAACCGGGAAAATTGCCCCGACGGCGAATCCGGCGATATTTGGAGTCGCTGGTATACTTACGACGACTAAATGCTCCTTGGAACTTGCAAGGAGCATTTTTCTGTCAAGCGGCCGCTCCCCGAGAACCTAATGAATTCTTTAACTAAATTCAGTCGCCTTGGTTATAGACTAGTCCGTTAGGCTCATGCATAATGTTAGATAGCAGGTGAATGGCGATACGGAGGTACCAATGGAAATCGATTTGAAAGTTTATCTCAACATGATTCGCAAGCGTCTTTGGATCGTTGTTGTAACTTTGGCCATTTTTACGCTGGCTGCAAATTATTACAGCAATAGGAATTACCAGCCCGTCTATCAAGCCTCGTCGAAGATTATTATCGCGGAGAAGGCAAGCGCGGACGCCTTCAGTGCGAGTCAGTTCAGCTTCGGGGGGATGAGTGTAGATACGTCGATGATCGGTACATATAAGGAAATCATCAAGCTGCCGCTCATTATGGATAAAGTCGTACAACGCCATCCGGATTTAAATCTTACGGCGGATCAGCTTGCCACCAAGATCAGCCTCATTTCCATAGGGGAAACTCAGCTGATGGCGATTGTGGCCACGGATTCGTCTCATGAAAAGGCCGTCCGCATTGCCAATTCGGTGACGGAAGTGTTTCAAGCGGAAGTCCCCAAGCTGCTGAACCTGGACAATATCGAGATTCTCACGAAAGCCAAGAGCGTGCCAAATCCGAAGCCTATTAATGAAAAATCAAGCCGCAACATCGCACTGGCAGCGGCAGCCTCCGTCGTCATCGGTGTCGGCATCATTGTGGTCCTTGATTTTCTGGACGATTCGATTCGAACCGTGAAGGACGTCAAGTCGGTCTTTCATGCACCTACGCTTGCTGTAGTGCCGAAGCGCAGGGAGCGAGGGCTAAAGAGGCTATGGCCGTTTCCTTTAAGAAAGAAAGGAAGATCGGGAGATACTTATGCGGCAAAGAGCTGACAACGACTATTTATCTCTTCGGCAAGTGGCGGAGTCCGAGCACGCGGAGATTTATCGAACGCTTCGTTTTAACCTGGAATGCCTCATGGCCGAACAGGAGCTTACGACGATAGCCGTCGCCTCCGCCAATCAGGCTGAAGGGAAAACGACAACGATCGTCAATTTGGGCAGAGCTTTCGCGAAGACCGGGAAGCGGGTCCTGCTTCTGGACGCCAATCTTCGCAGTCCGAAGCTTCACCGTCTCCTTGGCAGTACGGATGAACGCAATGTTCGTCCGGGACTCGTGAATATTCTGCATGGGCAGTGTACGATTCAAGAGGCGATAGGACTTACCGAGCTGGAAGGGCTGCACGTGCTCCCGGCCGGACAATCGGCCCGCGATTCCTTCGAGATGCTGTCCAAGAGCGTCGTTGACCGTCTGCTTTCCGGGCTGAAAGGGAGCTACGATATTATTTTAGCGGATACGTGCGCCTCTCTTGCATATACCGAAGGAAGAATCATAGCTGCGTGCTGCGACGGCGTATTGCTGGTCGTTGCTCAAGGCAAGCTCAAACGGGCGGCCGCTGAGAAGCTGAATGACCAATTGCTGCAAAATAAAGCGAACATCCTGGGGATCGTATTAAGCCAAGCGAATCCCAAAGAAATATAGATGGCTAAGCTCTCAATCGAAGGGGAGAAACGTTGATGATGCGGAAGTCTAGGGGCGGGAGGAAATCGGCCGCTGCAGTCTTATTCGCTGCGGGCATGCTTGTCCTAAGCTCCACGGTGTTATCCGGCTGCTTCGGCGGGAGCCCGTCTCCGGAAGCGGACAGCGGGAATGTGGAATCGGCGGTCAAGACGGTGAAAGCGGAGCCCGTAGCGAAGCAGAAAGTGGCCGAAACCGAAGAGCGTACGGGTGAAGCGCGTGCTTCGGCTCAGGTGGAGCTGAAGAGCAAGTACAAGGGGAGCATTAAAGAGGTTTTCAAGAATAGAGGCGACACGGTTCAAGCAGGCGATACTGTTCTTACCCTGGAATCTGAAGAAGTAAATCAAATGCTGCAGAAGGCGGCTGCTGCCTTGCAGGACGCTCAGGATGCTTTGAATCGGGCGAAGAGCAAGGCGCTGAAGGACCGGGAGATCAGCCGGGCGGAGTTTGACTATTCGCTGTCCAAGCAGAAGCAGAAGGTGGAAGATGCGGAGAAGGCTTACAATCGGCTGCGGAACGACTATGATGTAAGGCTCACGACCAAGGCGAAGCTGGAGCAGGCCGAGCGGGAATGGAAAGATGCGCAGGCGGAGCTGGAACAGCTTCAGCGGAAGCAAAGCGCTCTCGAGCAGGTTTCGTTCGATGAGCTGGAGAAATCCGTCCGCGAGGCCTTATTGGCGCAGGAGCAAGCGGAGCAAGCGGCGTCGGCGCTGCAGATCAAAGCTCCCATAAGCGGAGTGCTGACCGGTGCGCAGACGATTCAGGCCGGCTTGCCGCTGGAAGCTAACGATGCCATCGGGACGATTCAGAAGCTCGATCCGATCTACATTAAATCCGGCTTCGCGGAGAAGGATGCCAAGCTGGTTCGCGGCAAGGCGGAGCTGGAGTATCGCCTGTCCGCGACAGAAGCCTATAAACCGGCGCCGGTTATTTTCTTATCCGACATTATCGATACCGAATTGAAACTATACGAAATCGTTATGCAGATCGCGAACCCGGACAACGGATTGAAGCCGGGGACGAAGGTGCAGCTAAGGCTGACGAAGGAGGAGGAGCTGATCGCTCCGGCAGTACCGACTTACAGCATCATTAAAGACGGTGACGACGCCTTTGTGTTTGTTTTGAACGGGGATACGGTGGAAAAGCGCAAGATTCAGCCGGGACGGTTGCTGGAGCCCTATCAGGAAGTGCTGTCCGGTGTGAAGGAAGGCGAGCTGGTCGTTACCTCCGGCCAAAATTTGTTGTCGGACAGAGAGAAAGTGAAGCTGCCCTGATTCTGGCAAAGTAAGGACAATTGGGAAGTGGAGTGAGCAGATTGAGACGTAAACGCAAACGACGGCAGCAACGAATGACGGGCAAAATAGCGGCCGCTCTCGTGATCACTTCGGTTATGCTGATGCCGTCGGCAGGGATCACGGCACTGCCGGCGAAGGTCATCGCTGCCGCCCCGCCGACGACAAGCCATATATTGATTGACTCGCTGTACGCGGAAGTAAAGAGTGTTCTGAACGAACAAACGTCCGAAGGTACCAGGATCGGCATCGTTGTATCGATTACGAACATGGGCGATCGGATTTCCGGACTGCCTGAAAGCGAGCTGAGGGTAAGGACGGCCGACGGAGTCGAGTATACGCTCAGACCTAGCGCAGATAACACGGATGCCGTGCTGCCCAAGGAGAAGATGGATTTCTCTTATATGGTGGTCGTGAATCGCAAGGAGCCTTTCACGCTGTCCGAGCTGTCCTGGGTCGAGGTCAACGCGTCCGTATATCCGAAGCGCGAACAGACGCTGCTAACCTTGCCGATTGCAGCGTTGGAATGGAAGGGCAGCCAGTCGACTGTCGTGCCGGAGGCTCCGAAAGCTTGGGGGGAGTCCTTCACCATTGCGACTCAATCAAGCAGCCTGGAGTATAAGCCGATAGCGTTGTCGCGACAAAGAACGGACAAAGGTGCGGCAGACGTCGTAACGCTGCTGGTGGAGAACAAGGGCACCTTGAAGCAGACGGTCCCCGATTTCCGGATTGACGGCAAGGCCGGCAACAAAATCGTCCATGGGGAGCGGCTCGGGGGCTCGGCCATTGAGCTGGAGCCGGGAGACCGGCAGTATGTTCATTATGCGATACCGGTCGACGTTCGGGAACGGATCGGCAGCTTGAACGTGCTCACCACCGAGACATTCAAGGCCGATAGCAGTGCAAAGGATGTTATCGAATATACGGTAGGTCGAGTGAGCATATCGGTGACCCAGGATGCCTACTCCGGTATCGGTGCGGCGGCCTATACGATGGGGAAGGCCATTGCAATCGACCCTTTAAGCAAGCTGTTCCCGGCCCGGGTCGCCCTGTCTCTCGAGGAGCTTCGCATCCACGAAGGCGAAGGAGACTTGTATAAGACGATCGTAGCGAAATATATGATTCGCAACGAATCCGATAGCCCGGTGATGATCCCGAAATTCGGAGCGGAGCTCAAAATTGCGGACGGCATCAGCTACTTGGGAACAAGGCAGAACATGAGCATTCAAACGCTGATTCCGAACTTGAACTATGTGTTTTACTACGAGTTTGTCGTCCCGAGCACGGAAATGGGAAGCCGGCTTGTCATGAATCTGGTTGACGAGGAAAGTGCGGCGCCGTATCGGGTTCCGGTCGCAGCGCTGCAAACGGGAGTTCAGGAAACGACGGAGGACGCCGACATCTCTCTCTATCCGTTCAAGATCAAGGTCAAGGACAAGAAGATAGCGGTGGAGCTCGAACCGACCGAATGGATTTATACGAACAAACTGACCTTGGACCTCGATATGACGCAAACGAAATCCGTCGTAGATCAGAACTTCTCCAAGCTGCTCGTGGAGGTTACGGATAAAGACAACAGATTGCTGGCGGCTGAAGCGTACTCCTTGACCGGTGCGGAGCGGATCTCCCGTGGTGAGCAGACGATCACCTTCAAAACAAGAGAATACGAACGCCAGTATACAATCCGCTTCTATGAAATGGTCGACACTCCGTTCGGAGAGGCGAAGCGCCTGCTGAAGACGTTGTCCCACTAAATCGGCTTTACAGGGTAGAGGTTGTTCTTTATAATGAACAGTAAAGAGTTGAACGGAGGGTGGCCTTTGATGAATAAACCGATGTATTCCAGTCCGATGGTACTGCATCACCAACCGATCCGGTTCGAAACGGCACAGTCTTGGAACAAGGGGCAAGGGAACAAGGATCATCCGGGTAAAGGGAACGGCGGCGTATATTATCCGAACGATCCGAGGCCTTCCAAGAAGCCGGGCGGGAACGGTTATTGAGAACATAGAGGTCAATGGTTCAAGCTGCCATTGGCCTTTTTTTTACAGGGGATAAGGCGGGATTCAGACCAAATACTACCATGGGAGAACAGCGATGACGATCATCCATACCCGTATCGGCGAGCACCGGGTCGAGCTGAGCTGCCCATCCGGGGAGCTGGCCGAATTTTTTCAGACCAATTATATTCTTTCCGGTTTCCGGCCGGATGAAGCGCCGGATATTCGGCTGCAGATCGAGCCGGGCTACGGTGTACCGTTTCGGGACTATGATGTTGGCGTGGAACATTCGGCAGGGCTGACTATATATACGAGGGCCGACTATCGGATCGAGGCGGAGCCTTCATACAGGAAGGCCAGGCTGCTGGTCCACAATGCGTTTGCGCTGAAGCACGCGCTCGTCCATTTCTATAGCGCTTATGTTGTCCATACCGGATGGGGCTTGGTGCTGCATGCGTCTAGCGCGGTGGACGGCGGGGCGGCGCATCTGTTTACCGGGCCGTCGGGAGCCGGCAAGTCGACGGCGGCGCGGCTGTCGCAGCCCCGCTTGCTGCTGTCCGACGAAGCGGCGATCGTCAAGCTGGCGGAAGACGGTGTCTTCGTCTACGACTCTCCTTTCCGCAGCGACATTTCGTCCGGCCGATTGTTGACGCCGTATCCGCTCGGCAGCGTACACATATTGCACCAAGCTCCGGCCCACGAGAGAAAAGCGGTGCGCAAGCCCGACGCTTTCCTGAAGCTGATGGATAAAATTTTCTATTGGCCCTCCAACGCCCGCGACACAAGCCGGGTGCTCGGGCAGCTCAAGAAGCTGGCGGACAATGCCGACGTGTACGATTTGTATTTTCAAAAGAATGATCAATTCTGGGAGTTGATATCCTAATGAATCGGTACATCCAGAAGGAACGCTATGAGACGGTTCACATGGACGGGGAATGGATCGTTCTCAATACGAGCGATTATACCGTAACCAAGCTTAACGAGGTCGGCGGCTTCTGCTGGTCGCTGCTTGCCGAGCCGCAGAGCATCCAGTCGCTGCAGGAGGCGCTTCATGAGCGGTACGACGGCGTGGCGGACGATGCCGCCATCGATCTGGACGCTTTCATCGCCGATTTGCTGGCATGCGGGCTGCTGCGTCATGTATCGGACGAATGACCTGAGCGGGCCGGCGGCGGCGGAGCTCCTTCACAGGAAGGGCTGGATCGAGCTTCCGGCGCAGGGGACGAGCATGTTTCCGCTCATTTGCGAAGGGGATATTTGCCGCTTTGCTGCATGCGGGCCCGGGGAGCTTGAGCGCGGCGATGTCGTGCTGTATAGCTCCGCTTCCGGCCGGCTTGTGGCGCATCGCTTGCTGCGAGTTGAGAGCGGCAGGCTTCTGCTGGTGTGCAAAGGCGACACCAATCTGGGCTGCGATGAACCGGTCGCGCCGGAGCAGCTTCTGGGCAAGCTGGTTCGGATCAACAAGCGCAGGCTTAGGCTTCTTGCGGACGGCACGGCAGTGCGATGGTGGGGGCTTACGGTCATGGCTGTCCCGCAGCTGTCCTGGCTGTTAAGAAAGGCGGCTCATTCCAAGCTTGGGCGAGGCCGATGGGGGCGTGCAGGATCGTGATTACAGACAGCCGAAAGCTGAAATTTCTATCGGCCGTTCGCCGATATGTGCTGCCTGCCGACGCAGGCCGCGCGTTCTCGATGCTGGCGCCCTATATGCTGCGGAATTGGAAGCCGTACGGGTGCTTGTTCTTCTTCTTGTGGATCGATATCGGGCTGACGTTAGGATTTGCTTGGTTCTATGGAGCGATGACGGATGCGGCGATCCTCGCCGACATGACTCGGGTTAGACAGCAGGCCGCAGTCGGTGTCGGACTGCTGGCGGCCAGTCTGCTGACGACGTACGGACAGATGTACTTGGAGGCGGTCGCGCTGGGTCGCGTCAAGTATGAACTGCAAACCGATGTATACCGGCACGTGCTGCTGCTGCCGGCGCTGAGGCGCATGCAGTATGCAGCGGGTGACCTGCTCTCCCGGTTGACGAACGATCTTCACGGCATCGAAGGGATGGTCGGACGGAGCTTTCTGGAGCTGCTGAAGCTGCCGCTGATCTATCTTGCGGTGTTCGTTTATTTATGCCAGCTCCACTGGCAGCTCGCCCTGCTCGGTATAGCGGCCGCACCGGCAGCGCTGGCGCTCGGGGCCGTATTCGGCTTCCTGCTTCGGCGCAACAGCCGCTTGGCCAGCGAATGGCAAGGCCGCATAAGCGTCCACCTGAACGAGTCGCTGCACGGCTGGGCGATCATTCGCTCCTTCTCACTCGAACGGCGGATGCTGCGTATTTGGTCCGAGCAAACCGGGCGGCTCTTCAAGCTGGAGCTGGCCTCTTCGAAGCTGCGCGGAACATTCGCAGCCGGCGGAGACGCCGTCAGTACGCTCGTTTACCTCGCCTGCCTCGGTATCGGCGCACAGTGGATAGCCGGCGGGCAGCTGACCGTCGGCACGCTGCTGACGTTCATTAGTTTAATCAGTCATCTGGTGTCGCCATTAACGGGGCTTGCCGCCCAGTGGGCGGGGTTTCAAAGATCGGTGGCGGCGGTCGAGCGGCTCCGGCACATTGTTCTCGAGCCAAAGGAACCGATAGAGCTGCAGGAGCCACTTGGACCACAGGGGACGCCAAGGCCCTCGAAGATGCAGGATGGCTTCCGTCTAACGGAAGAAACGGCGGATCATCCGTCATGCGGCCCTGCGGCACTGGACGCGGAGCGGCTGAGCTTCAGCTATGACGGGCAGCAGTACGTTTTTGAAAACTTTGATTTGCACGTGCCCGCGGGAACGACCTTGGCGATCGTCGGAAGAAGCGGCGCCGGGAAGACAACCTTAATGAACCTGTTGCAAGGCTTATATGCGCCGGAAGCGGGAACGGTTCGTTTGAACGGCCGGCCGCTGGCGGCCTACGCTCCGACGGAGCTGAGATGCTGCTTCGCTTACGTTCCGCAGGATACGTTCCTGTTTGGCGGTACGGTGAAGGACAATTTGCTGCTGGCGCGTCCGGACGCATCGGAGGAAGAGCTGCAGGCGGCTGCCGAAGCGGCGAATTTGCATGATGTGATTAAGGCTTTGCCGGACGGGTACGACACCGAGATCGGGGAAGGCGGCGTCAAATTGTCCGGAGGCCAGCGGCAGCGGCTGGCGATCGCGCGAGCGATGCTGAAGAATGCGCCGATTCTGCTGCTGGACGAGGCGACTTCGGCGCTGGACCCGCAGACGGAGCGGGAGCTGAAGGAAGCGATGCAGCGGCTCATGAGCGGCAGGACGACCATCTTGATCGCGCACCGCCTCTCTACCGTGCAATCGGCCGATCGGATTATCGTGCTGGAGCACGGACGAATCGTACAGGATGGGCGGCACGAGGAGCTCATCGCTGTGGAGGGGCCGTACCGGCAGCTGCACGGAACATTACTTCACAGCTAGATAAGGAGGGACCGGCGGTGTCGGCGACGTACATCCAACAATTATACGGTATCGACCGGTCGGCGCCGCTGCCGGCGGAAGAAGCGTTCTATCGCGGTGCCCTCATGGAAATCGAAGCGCACGCAGTGGCCTCCCAGCTGTATTGGCTGCTGAAGCAGGAAGGAAAGCTGGAGAAGACGCCGGGCTTTTTCCGGCGGGGGTTGAAAGAGCGGTTCAACGCCGGCCTGTATTTGAACCTGTTCGTAAAGAGCGAGCAGGAAGCGATTCTGGCTAAGCTGGAAGCGGCGGGGGTGGAGGTCATTCCGCTCAAGGGGGTGAACTTCGCCCAGTCGTATTTCGGCCACATAGGGGCCCGCGCCACGACGGATATCGACCTCCTTGTTCAGCCGCAGGATCGCGGGAAGGCGGCGGCGTGCGTGCGGGAATTAGGGTTTAATGTCGAGGAAGCACGAGCGGACGGCCATTTTCACTGGAGCTTTAGCAAGCCGCTGCCGCATTCCCCGATCCCTCTGACCGTTGAGCTGCATTGGGATTTGCTGCGTCCGGGAAGCTCCTCGCTCCCGCTGGAGCCGTTCTGGGAGGAGGCGCGCTGTATGCCGGGATACCGCCATGTGAAGGAGCTGTCCCCGTACCATACGTTCTATATGATCTGTTTGCACGGATGGCGGCATAGTATGGATTCGATGAAGTACGTTTTGGATATCGCGCGGATGGTGGCGGTGCTCGGGGACGATCTGGATTGCGGAAGGCTGCTGGACGAAGCGAAGCGGCATCAGACGTTCCGGCGTATGGCGTGGACCCTCGGCGCCGTGTATCGGATATTCCCTTGCCTTGTCGGCATCAAGCCGTTTCCATTCGGAAACAAGCTCTGTTTCATTGGAGCCTCTGCTGCGCCGGCGTGCCCGAACGATCGTGCGGTCAGACGAGCCTGGAACCAGGCCTATGCTCAAATATTTCTTTATGACTCCATCTGGCACAGCGTAAAGGCTATATGGGCCTGGACATTTCGCTGAAGTCCGCAAATGGGGGACATTGACAGCAGTAACACATCATGATATCCTGAAAACATGTTCTTGATAACGAACGAATGGATGTAAATTGTTCTGTATAAGCAACAAGTCATATGTAGACAACAAGCGTGCGAAGTCGGGAGGGCAGCCTGTGAGTGCCATAGCGGGAATATATTGTGAAGCCGAAGAGGCGGAACCAATCAGTCGACAGGGCGGCACTCTCATGCAAGCCCTTCGGGCGTATCCCGCTGACGACTCACGCTGCTGGCAGCAGGGGCCCGTCTTCCTAGGTTGTCACGCCCAATGGATCACTCCGGAATCGGTGTTAAGCCTGCTGCCTTACTATGATGCAGAGAAGCGTCTCGCGATAACGGCAGACGCCATCCTGGATAATCGTCGCGAGCTGTTCGAGAAGCTAAACGTCGGGCAAGAACTGCGTGCTGCGATGAGCGACAGCGAGCTCATTCTTCTTGCTTATGTGAAATGGGGGGAGGATGCCCCCAAGCATTTTGCAGGGGATTTCGCTTTTATGATTTGGGACGAGAGTCGGCGCAGGCTGTTCGGGGCGCGCGATTTTTCGGGAGGACGGACCTTGTACTATTCGCGCTCAGGCAGCAGGTTCGCCTTCTGTACCATCATGGAGCCGCTGCTGCGGCTTCCCGGCGTGAATAGGCAAATCAATGATCAATGGATGGCCGAGTACTTGGCTATTACCGGCATGATTGACGTCGTATCCGCTTCGTCGACCATATATCAGGCCGTGGAACAGGTTCCGCCCGCTCATTGTATTTCGGTAACAGCAAGCCGAATCGAGCTCGCCAGATATGTAACCGTCACACCGGGTGAGCCCCTTCGACTAAAGCGCGACGAGGAATATGTTGAAGCCTTTCGCGACGTGTTCCGTGAGGCTGTCGCTTCCCGGCTTCGAACACGGAAGGGTGTCGCCGCACAGCTTAGCGGAGGATTGGATTCCGGGGCAGTCGTCAGCTTTGCAGCGAGGGAGCTGAAGGCGGAAGGGAAGCCGCTGCATACGTTCAGCTACGTGCCGGTACAAGATTTCGTCGACTTTACCTCCAGGCACTATATGGCGGATGAAAGCCCCTATATTGAGGCTACGGCCCGGTATGTAGGCGGAGGGGTTAAAGCAGAGTATTGCGACTTCGCAGGGAAGGATTCCTTCTCCGAGATCGGCGAGCTGCTGCCGATTATGGAGATGCCGTACAAGTTTTTTGAGAATTCCTTCTGGCTGAAGGGGATGTTCGAGAAAGCGAGTGAAGCGGGCGCGGGCATCCTGCTGAACGGCGGTAGAGGCAATCTATCGATTTCATGGGGACCGGCCTATGATTATTATGCAGTCTTACTGCGTAAGTTTAGATGGCTGAAGCTGGCGCGCGAGCTGCATCAATTCAGCCTGCGTACAGGGGGAAGCCGGCTGAGGAGCCTTCCGGATGTTGCTGAAATCGCCTATCCCTCCTTTGCCCGTATGCGGAGCGCCCGGCCATCGTTCGCTTCTCCCTCCATCGTCAGTCCCCGGTTAGCCCGAAAGACCGGCGTATATGAAAAGCTTCGCCATTACGGAATCGATGAAAGCGGATGGCTTGGCGAGCAGGACGCTTACAAGCAGCGCCGTCAGCATTTTGAGGAGCTGTTTTACTGGAATGCGAGCAATACGCTGGCTTGTAAATTGTCTCTGCCATACGGCGTCTGGAAGCGCGATCCGACGAACGACCTGCGCGTGATTCGCTTCTGTCTGTCCGTGCCGGAAGACCAGTATGTGATGGACGGAATGGACCGGGCGCTCGTTCGCAGGGCGACGGAGTCGTATTTGCCCGATACCGTTAGACTGAATCAGCGGGTTCAAGGCATACAGGGAGCGGACTGGGTGCATCGGATGCTGCCGCGATGGACCGGCTTCCTGAATGAAGTGCAGGAGCTGACGGCGGACGAAAGGGCACTGCAATACCTTAACGGCCCTCTGATCCAAGAAACGGCGGCCAAAGTGATGCGAGACGGCCCGCGTCCGGACCGGTCGAACGATTTGAATTACCGAATGCTGATGCGCAGTGTCATCGTATATCGGTTTCTGAAGACAAGGGAAAGTTAGGGAGGAGGTGAACATACATGACAGAAAAGAAGGAATGGAAGCAGCCGGTTCTGGAAGTGCTGTCGGTACAAATGACAGAAGCTTCCACAACTGACGGCCCTTTCAACGATGAAGCTTACGTGCCGGGTGTTCGTAACAAAAATCCTCGTTTTACGAGCTAAACGTCAAGTATGCGCATGAGAGGTCCCTATAAACAACGCCTTCTGTTGGGGGGCCTCTCATTTTGGTTAGGCGAAACGATGGAGTGACCGAACATGACCTCGAGTCCAATGAACATATACAGCTACTATGCTTTTGGTTTACGCATTCATAGTGAGATGGAATTGCCTGAACTGCCGGCACTTCCGTTTGGAGACGGCAGCGCCGATGCGGAGATTAAGCTGGCTCCCCATACCGCATACACCGCTGAACTGGACAATAACCCGTATGAACATATGGTGAAGAACGGCCAAGTTCTTTTCTATGTTCCGGATCATGCATATTTTTCTATTGAAGCCGGACGGACCATAGCCATCACGCCGCTGGCCGGAGCCGACATCCGGCTGGTCCGGCTCTATGTGCTGGGCTCCTGCATGGGAGCGCTCCTTCTGCAGAGACGCCTGCTCCCGCTTCACGGCAGTGCCGTCGAGATCGACGGCAAAGCTTATGCCGTTGTCGGAGATTCCGGTGCGGGCAAATCGACGCTGGCATCGGTGTTTATCCATAACGGGTACCGCCTCATTAGCGATGATATCATCGCGGTGAGCATCTCCCAGGAAGAGAAGGTACCGATCGCCATTCCGTCCTATCCCCAGCAGAAGCTGTGGCAGGAGAGCCTCGAGCATCTCGGAGTTGCGGAACGCCCCTATGAACCGATCTTCGGCAGGGAAACGAAATATTCGGTTCCGGTGGCGACGAGCTTTCGGGAGGACCCGCTTCCGCTTGCCGGAATCTTCATCCTGGAGAAGGCGGAGGGGATGGACGGCGCAGCGCCGGTCATTCGTCCGCTCGGCAAATTGGAACGGATACAAACGCTATTTACGCATACGTACCGGCAGTTTTTAGTACCGCGCATGGACCTGCAGGAGTGGCACTTCACGACTTCGGTCCAGCTTCTCCGGCACTGCACCATGCACAGCCTCAAGCGTGCGGCGACGGGCTTCAGCGCCCACCGGCTGCAACAAATGATTGTAGATACGATCTCAGGAGGAACAATTCATGAGTAACACGATAACCATCACCTTGCAGGATACAGTGCGCCAGAGCGGTGGTACGGTCGTTAGCGATATGGATGGCGAGAAGGTCATGTTAAGCATCGAGAACGGAAAATATTACAATTTGGGTGACATCGGCGGGGATATTTGGGCGCTTATGGAGCAGTCCGCAACGGTTCGGAGCATGCTCGACACCCTATTGGACAAGTATAATGTGGATCCTGCGGAATGCGAGGCTCATCTGCTTGCATTCCTCCGCCAGCTGCTGCAGGAAGGGCTTATTCGCGTGGGAGAGTAGTATGCTTAGAAAGCTCAAGGCACTGCGTTCGATGAATGCGAAGCTGATGGCCGGATATGCGGAAGCGTTCATCCACCTCGGCTGGGCACGGCTTCAGCTGGCCATTACGCCGTTTGCCAAGCTGGCGCCTATGCTTGGAAGCGGCATGGAGGAAACGGCGGAAGAAGCGAATCCGGAGCACCTTGCCGCGCTGGTCCATGTCAACAACACGATCGAAGCCATGAGCAGGCACACGCCCTGGGAAAGCAAATGCTTCGTTCAAGCGATTGCCGGCATGAACATGCTGGCTCGCAGACGGATTGATTGTACGCTTTACCTAGGAACGGCAAGAGATGAAAGAGGCAAAATGATTGCACATGCTTGGCTGCGAAGCGGACCATATTATGTAACGGGAGCAAACGGCGCGGAGAAATTCACGGTGGTAGGGAAGTTTGCCAAGAGGGTGCGCACCGGCTGAGGAAGGAGTGTACGATGGATAATCGAGGACGTCTCCGCATGGAGCAGTTCCCTGAGGAATTACGCTTATTGCTGTCCATGATCGGTTCTCAGAGCCGAAGTCACTCCGGGGACACGTCAGTGGATTCGTTCAGCCCTATCGATTGGGAACGGTTCCTGGAGCTGGCCGCCCATCATCGAGTATTTCCGTTAATCCAAGCCGCAGTCCATTCTTCGGCCGATCTTCCTCTTCCCGAAGATATCAGGTTTCGGCTGCGGCGGCAGAACAGGCAAAATATGTTTGATATGCTGCACTTGAGCGGCGAAGCGGAGCGGGTCAGCCGGCGGCTTGCCGAAGCGGACATCCGTTGTTTATTCCTGAAGGGGCCCCTTCTGGCGCAGGATTTATACGGCGATATTTCGCTTCGCACCTCTTGCGATTTGGACATTCTCGTCCCGTTCGCCGATCTGGAACGAACGGAGCGAGTCTTGCTCGGAATGGGCTACACGAAGGAGCATACCTTCTCGACAAGATTCAGTGAGTGGAAGTGGAGACGGCATCATCTGAATTTCGTTCATCCGCAGCACGGAGTCGAGATTGAAGTGCATTGGAGATGCAATCCGGGTCCGTCGCTTGAACCCGGCTTCGAGGAGCTTTGGGCCAGAAGGCGTCCGAGTCCGATCAGGAACGTGTCGGCCTGCTGGCTCGGCCGCGAGGATTTATTCCTGTTCCTCATCACTCATGGCTCACGTCACGGCTGGTCCAGACTGCGCTGGCTTATCGATGTGGACCGGCTGCTGAAGCAGCCGCTGAACACGTCAATCCTGCTCCCTCTGCTGGAAAAGTACGGTGTCCTCCATATAGCGGGTCAAGCACTGACGCTGTGCGAATGGCTTCTGGCTACTTCCCTTCCTGACGGTCTTAAACCGCTGGCGCTGAAGAGAAGAGCGGTCAGGCATGCGGAGGACGCTATATTTTACATTAAGCAAATGGTCAACCTGCATCACGAACCGGTGCCGCTGCCCATTGCCAAGTATCACAAGGGCTACTTGTTCGCGTTAATGGGCTTCCGTCAGAAGCTGCTGTATCTGCTGAATCTTCTTTATCCTTATCCGATCGATGCCGATACGCTGCCTTTGCCGAAGGCGCTGCATTTCTTGTACTTCCCGTTACGGCCGATGCTGTGGATGTGGAGAACGGCCAAGAAATATGTTACAGGCAAGGGGATTATAGGATGAAGCTGATCCTTCACCTTACGAAGCGTTTGTATGCTTATACCGGCAGCCGGCTGCTTTGGAATACGGCGGGAATGATGCTGGTCAGCTGCTTGGATGGTTTCGGTATCATGCTTCTGATTCCGCTGATCGGCATGAGCGGCATACTGAATGTGAGCACCGGTTCAACGCCGGCAGCGAGTGTCGTGCAGCTTCTGAAATGGATACCGGAAGGCCTGGGCTTGCCTGTCATTCTGGCCGTTTACGTTGTGCTGCTGCTGGGTCAAGCGGTTTTGCAGCGGGGGCTGGCCATACAGGATGCCGCCATTCACACACGGTTCATTAACCGGCTCCGGCTAGAAACCTATCGTTCGGTTCTGGAGGCGAATTGGAGCTTCTTCGTCAAGAAAAGAAAGTCCGATCTGATTCATTCCATGACCGGCGAGCTGGGGCAAGTGACCGGCGGGGTGCAGCTGTTTCTGCAAATGCTGAACTCCGTTACCTTTACGGCCATCCAACTCGGCATTGCTTTCTGGCTGTCTGCCCGAATGACCGCATTTGTCCTGATTTGCGGCGTTGTGCTCCTGCTCTGCTCAAGAACGTTCATTTACGGTTCGAAGGCGGCGGGCGGACGGCTGCTGGAAATGGGGAAGAGCTACCTGGCCGGGATTACCGACCATTTCAACGGAATGAAGGATATTAAGAGCAATAGCTTGGAAGAGCCCAGGTATGAATGGCTTCGCCGCTGGTCGGACGAGATCGAGGCGGAACGGATGAAGCAGGTCCGGCTGTCGACGAAGTCTCAGCTGCTATATCGGGGGGCCTCCGTCATTCTGATCGCGATCTTCGCGTATATTTCCGTAACCTGGTTTCACGCGGAACGGGAGCAGCTGCTGCTTATCATCATCATTTTCTCGCGGCTATGGCCAAGATTTACCGGGATTCAATCGAACCTGGAGTCGCTTGCATCGATGCTGCCCGCGTTCCGAACGCTGACTGACCTGCAGGAGGAATGTGCGGCTTCCCGGGAGTTCCGCGAAACGCCGGCGGCTTTACCGGATTCCGCGGAGCGGGCTAAAGTCCAAATTGGACTGGAGTGCCGGGAAGTAACCTACCGCTACGATCGTTCACAGCCTATCTATGCCTTGAAAAATGTAAATCTGTTCCTCCCGGCCAATCGGATGACGGCGGTTGTCGGCAAGTCGGGTGCAGGCAAAAGCACACTCATCGATATGCTTATGGGGCTGCTGACGCCGGAGAGCGGGCAGGTGCATGTGGATGGAAAACCATTAAGCGGCAGTACGCTGCTCTCGCTTCGGCAAGCGGTAAGCTACGTTCCGCAGGACCCGTTCCTGTTCAATGCGACGATTCGCGACAATCTGCGGCTCATCGCACCGGAAGCTTCGGAAGCGGAGCTATGGGAAGCATTGGAGTTTGCGGTCATTGCCGAACTCGTGCGGCGCCTGCCGCAAGGCCTCGATACGCTGATCGGGGATCGCGGAGTCCGCCTCTCGGGAGGGGAACGGCAACGTCTTGTTCTCGCGCGCGCCATCTTACGAAAGCCAGCCGTCCTCGTTCTGGATGAGGCAACCAGTGCGCTCGATACGGAGAATGAAGTGAAGATCCAGCAGGCGATCGAGAAGCTGAAAGGAACGACGACGCTCATTGTCATTGCCCATCGTCTGTCGACGATACGAAATGCGGACCAAGTCGTCGTGCTGGAGCAAGGCGAGGTTATTCAAGCCGGTGCGTTTGAGAAGCTTGCAGCGGAACGGTCCGGGAAGTTCGCACAGCTGCTGAAGAACCAGGGGATGGTTCCGGATCCGGTCATTGACACGTTCTCTATAAAGAACTAAAATGAAGACAATTGTAGAAGTGGTTCTCTCTGGAGAACGGCTAGGAAGCTATCTAGGGGGACTTTGACCGTGGAGCTCATACCAAAGACCATCCATTACTGCTGGTTTGGCGGTAACGATAAACCCGACATCGTGAAGAAGTGCATCGGCAGCTGGGAGCGTCATTTGTCGGGATACCGGTTCGTGGAATGGAACGAAAGCAACTTTGATATATCGTGCAACGCTTACGTCAAGGAGGCATACGCTGCCCGCAAGTTCGCCTTCGTGAGCGACTATGCGAGGGCGCATGCCTTGTGCAGCCAAGGCGGGATCTACCTGGACACGGACGTGGAGGTGTTCAAGCCCTTCGACGATCTGTTGCATCACGAATCGTTTTGGGGATTCGAGCAGGCCGACTTTATCGCCACCTCCACGATCGGCTGCGCACCGGGCAACCGGCTGATGAAGCAGTTCGTCGACTCTTACGAGTGCATCAGCTTTCTGAAGGAGGACGGCAGCCACAACGATCTGACGAATGTAGCGATGATCTCGCGCATTTTGGAAGGACACGGGCTGCTGCTCAACGGACAATACCAGGAGCTCGAAGGCATCGGCGCCTTTTATCCGCAAACGTACTTTTCCCCTTACGATTATATCAATCACCGCAAGCTCATTACCGAGAACACCTATGCGATGCATCATTTCCATAAGAGCTGGCTTCCGCCCAGCGTCCGGCTCAAGAGCAGCATCAAGAAAGCGGCGGCTCTCGTGATCGGCGGCGACAATATCGCGCGGCTGCGCAAATGGGTAACGAAGGCTTAGGAGCGGAACGATGAAACGAATACTAATCGCATCCTACGATATGGAAGTCGGCGGTGTAGAACGAAGCTTGATCAGTATGTTAGAAAATTTCGACTACGGGGCTTATGCGGTTGATTTGATGCTGTACCGGCATCAAGGCGATTTCATGAGCATGATTCCGTCCGAAGTAAAGCTCTTGGGAGAGAACGCCGCTTATGCGACGTTCCGCATGTCGGTCGGTGAGGTCGTCCGGGAGCGCAAATACGGTATTGCCATTTCGCGGATCGTCTCCAAGCTGGCCGCCACTTACATGGGGAAGAGAAAAGGCTTGGCGGAGCCGGGCTACTATCAGATGCAGCTCATGTGGCGATACGCTCTGCCGGTTCTCCCCAAGCATGAGACGGAATACGAAATTGCGATCAGCTATTTGTGGCCGCATGATTTCGTTGCCGAGAAAGTACGCGCCAAGAAGAAAATAGCCTGGATCCATACCGATTATTCTACGGTGGAGACCGATGTAGCGCTGGATCTGAAAGTATGGGACAAATTCGATCACATCGTCGCCGTGTCGGAAGCTTGCAGGACGTCGTTCCTGGCCAAGTACGGACCGTTGGAGCGCAAGGTCACGGTAATGGAAAATATCACTTCACCGGAGTTCGTGAGAAGCATGGCCCGCCAGCCTGTCGAAGACGCCATCTCCCGTGATCCGCGCTTCAAGCTCGTCACCGTCGCCCGCTTGTCGAATGCCAAGGGCATCGATCAAGCCGTACACGCCATGAAGCTTCTTTACGACCGCGGCTTCGCCGGCAAGCTCGCCTGGTACGTGGTCGGTTACGGCGGGGATGAAGCGGGCATACGGGAGCTTATTGCGCAGTATGGACTGGAGGACAGCTTTATTTTGCTCGGGAAGAAGACGAATCCGTATCCGTATATCGGGGCGTGCGACTTATACGTACAGCCTTCGCGCTACGAAGGAAAAGCCGTTACGGTAACGGAAGCGAAAATTCTCGGCAGGCCGATTCTCATCACCAATTACACGACGGCGGCGAGCCAGGTCGAGGATGGCGTTGACGGCGTGATTTGCGAGCTTAGCGTGGAAGGGATCGCCGCAGGTATTGAAAGGCTGTACGAAGACGAGCGGCTGAGAAATGAGCTGACAGCTTGCCTGAACCGCCGGGACCACGGCAACAGCGAGGAATTGACGAAGCTGTATCGATTAATGGGAGACCAGCGATGACAGTCAAAGTGAGTGTAATTATCCCGGTGTACAATGCCGGGCCGTATTTGGAAGCTTGTATCGAATCGCTGCGGAAGCAGACGCTGCAGGCTTGCGAATTTATTTTCGTCAATGACGGGTCTACGGACGGCAGTAAGGCGATCATCGATCGGTGGAAGGAACTGGACTCCAGAATCCTGCTGATCGACCAAAGCAATCAAGGTGTCAGCATGGCGCGGAATCACGGGCTAGAGAGGGCGACGGGCGAATACGTCGGTTTCGTCGATGCCGATGACACGGTTGAGCCGGATATGTTCGAGGTGTTATATTCATCGGCCAAGCAGACCGATTGCGATGTCGCCTTCTCCAATTTCCGAAGCGAGATGGGCAGGCATCTTGTCGTGACACGATATCCGTTTCCGGTCAATACGGTGCTCGGGAGCGATTTCATCGATCGGGAGCTGCTGCCGTATTTTCTGAAGAGCGATGATTTGAATACGGTGTGTACGAAGCTGTTCAAGCGCTCGGTCATTCTTCGAACGGGCGCGGCATTCCCGAAGAACGTCGCCTTAGGCGAGGATGGCATGTTTACTATGGCATTTCTGGCTGGGGCGGATTCGGCGTTATATGTTGACTACACAGGGTATTATTACCGGGAAGTGGCCGGAAGTGCGACGCGCAATCTGCTGAGCAAAGATTATTTTGGGCGGGCTCTGGAGGTATACCGGCAGGATGTATCCGGCTGGATCGGCGATCGCGTCGATCATTCGCACATCCGGCGGCTGAAGTCGATAAGACTGATTCACAGTGTGAAGTCGTATATCCATACGTACCTGGCACCATCCGCCGAAATCAGCTTCGGCAGCAGGTACGCCTATGTCAGGAACATGTTGAATCACGACGCTGTCAAAGAAGCGCTTCCGAATTATCTGGAAGCGATGGCCGGTAATCTGGGGCGGTATGACCGCTGGATCCTGAAGCTGATGGAGCGAAAGTGGACGTACGGGCTTGTTGTACTTACAGCTTATAGCAGATTCAGAAGCAAATAACGAGGGGGTTCACAGTGATGAAAATATTAATGTTCGCCCACGACGGCAGCTTGAATCGGGGCTGTGAGGCGATCGTCCGTTCTTCCACGGCGCTAATTAAGGAAAAGATAAGCGGAGCGAAAGTATTTCTGGCTTCCGGCAAGCCGGAGACAGACCGGATGCTGGGACAGTTAGACGGCATCTTCGACGGCTCTCCGAATTCCATCAAGCCTTATTCGATGGACTGGTTGATCTCTTCGTTCAAGGTAAAGCTGTTTCAAGACGAAACGTATGCGCTCGGCAAAATCCACGGCAAAATCATTGAGCGCATCCCGCAAGTCGACGTATGCATGTCCATCGGCGGCGATAATTACTGCTACGGCGAACAGCCCGGCTGGTACGAAATCGACCGCAGGGTCAAGTCACAGGGCAAGAAGCTTGTTCTATGGGGCTGTTCGATCGGACCGGAGGATCTCTCGGAGCGCAAGCTGGCTGACTTGCGGCTGTTCGATCTGATTTTGGCGCGGGAAACGCTGACGTACGAGCTGCTGCGGAGCAAGGGACTGACGAACGTGCGTCTTGTAGCCGACCCGGCCTTCACGATGAGCAAGGAAGAGCTGCCGCTGCCGGAAGGCTGGCAGGAAGGCAATACCGTGGGCCTCAACTTCAGCCCTTTAGTGTGGAAAAGAAACAAGGACTCACAGCAGGCTGTAGGCGATTTAATTCGCCACATTCTGGATACGTCGAACATGACGATTGCGCTGACACCACACGTCATCGAGGCCGGCAACGACGATTCGGAGGTGCTGTCCCGTTATTACGAAGAGTTCAAGCATACCGGCCGGGTCATCCTGCTGCCGAATAATTTGAACGCCATCCAATATAAAGGCTATATCGCCCGCATGCGCTTTTTCATCGGCGCGAGAACGCATGCAACGATTGCGGCGTACTCCAATTACGTTCCGACAATGGTACTCGGGTACAGCATCAAGTCGAAGGGGATTGCGAAGGATTTGTTCGGAGAAGAGAAGCTGGTGCTCGGGATCGACGAAATTTCAAGCTCGAGCAAGCTGATCGGCAAATTCGGCGAAATGGTTCGTGAAGAAGAGTCGATTCAGGCTCGGTTGCGGGAGGCCGTTCCGCAAATTCAAAGCATGTCTTATAAAGCAGTCGAGTATTTGAGCGAGTTAACAAATACGCACTGAGATGGGATTAGCCATGAACCGTAAAATCCATTTGTTGTTCGTCATACCGAGCTTGACGGCGGGCGGCGGCGAGAAGAGCTTGATGAATCTATTATCGCAAATTGATTATGACCGGTATCAAGTGGATTTGGTTTTGTTTAACCGAAGCGGGCTCTTTCTCGCATCATTGCCGGAGGAGGTTCGGCTTCTGGATTTGCCGGAGTCTCATCGGACTTTTTGCAGCGGATTGCCTCGTTCCATCGGGTCGTTCATCAAGCAGGGCCGGCTCACGCTGGCTTACTCCCGTCTTATGTTCAGCCTGAAGAACCGCACCATGCGGCATCAGCGCGCCCGGTCGGAGCAGCGGACATGGAAATATTTTGCGAGAAGCCTAGAGGTGCTTGGAACCCAATACGACGCCGCGATCGGCTATTTGGAGAAGTCGTCGGTATACTTCGTCGTCGATAAAGTCAAAGCGAAGAAGAAGATCGGATGGATTCATACGAATTACGGGACGTCGGGGATGGATCAGCATTTTGACTACCCCTATTTCCAGCAGCTGGATCATATCGTGACCGTATCCGAGGAATGTGCAAGGTCTTTGGAAAGCCATTTTGCGGATTTCAAACATAAGGTTAAGGTGATCTACAACATCGTATCCCCCGTTACGGTCAGACGGTTGGCCCAAGCGGGGGAGGCGGCGGAGATGGCGAGAGACCGTTCGCTCACGAAGATTGTTAGCGTGGCCCGATTGAGCGATGAGAAGGGAATCGATCTGGCTATCGGGGCTTGCCGTTTGCTCGTCGAACGGGGCGCAGCTGTACAATGGTATGTGCTTGGCGACGGACAGGAACGACAGAAGCTGGAGATGCTCATTGAAAGCAGCGGCTTGACAGAGCATTTTCACCTGCTGGGTACGAAGGAAAACCCGTACCCGTATATTCAGGCAGCGGATATTTACGTGCAGCCTTCCAGATATGAAGGGAAATCGATCGCGCTGGACGAAGCGAAAATTCTCCTGAAGCCGATCGTTGTCACGAGCTTCGAAACGGCTAAGGACCAAATCCAAGACGGTGTCGATGGGATGATCGTTGCCATGAACGAAGAGGGGCTGTGCGAAGGGCTCGAAGCGCTCATCCGCGATCGGCGAATTCAAGAGCAGCTGACGCTGAACTTAAGCAAACAGCAGTTAGGTACCGAAGAGGAGATACGGAAGCTGTACGAAATCATTCAATAGGTGGTTTGATGTGAGAAAGAAACTGCTCTTTATTATGAATAACCTGGATTGCGGCGGCGCAGAGAAGGCGTTGGTCTCCTTGCTCGAAACGATTGACTACGACCGCTATGAAGTCGACTTGTTTCTTTTCAAACATCATGGATTGTTCTTTGCAAACCTTCCGAAGCAGGTCCGCCTGCTGGAGGAGCCGCCGGAGTACGCTTACTTCGATATGTCCCTTAAACAGGCTTTAACGGAGTGCTTGAAGAGAGGAAAGATAGGGACCGTTGTGTCCCGCGCAGCATTCGGTTACATATTTAAAACGGAAACGAATCGTGCAGTCTGCGACCAGCGTGTATGGCCGCACATATCCCGCGCAATGAAGCCTGTCAAGAAAAAGTATGACGCTGCAATTGCTTACTTGGAAAAGAACCCGATCTATTACTGTGTCGATAAGATCGATGCAAGTGTGAAAATCGGATTTATTCATAACGATTACGACAAACTGGGCATGGATGCAGAACGCGACTTGCCTTACTTCAAGCAATTGGACCGCATCGTAACGGTATCCGATCAATGCGCTCAGGTGCTCAAGAACCGGTTTCCGGCGCAGAAGAATAAAATCGATGTGATGTACAATATCGTATCGCCCGCAATGATTCATCAATTGGCCGAGTCGGATTCCGATGCCAAGCTCATGTCCAAGGATCGGGTGAATCTCGTATCCGTGGGCAGACTCGTGGAACAGAAGGGCTTCGACATGGCGGTAGAGGCCTGCAAGGAACTCATACGTGACGGATACCCGGTAACCTGGTATGTGATTGGGGAGGGCGAGAATCGCGCCCAATTGGAGGAGCAGATCGCACGTCATCAGCTGCAGGATGTTTTTGTTTTACTCGGTATACGAGAGAATCCTTATCCGTTCCTGCGCCAGGCAGACGTCTATGTTCAACCGTCCCGGTTTGAAGGCAAATCGATCGCGCTGGACGAGGCGAAAATTCTCCATAAACCGATCGTAGTCACCAATTACAGCACCGTACACGATCAAATTGAGCACGAGAAGAACGGATATATCGTAGACATGAACGCAACCGCTTTGTCGGAAGGGATTCGAAAGGTCGTCGATGACGAAGCGCTTAGAAATAAGCTTGTGCGGCAATTGCAGTCCGAGAAGCTGGGGACGGAAGCGGAAATTGACAAGCTGTACGAATGGGTTGGATAAACAGGTAGCGTACGGAGCGGAGAGAGGAAGAGCCCGATGATTCATGTTATTGGCTGGATTGCGTTAAGTATCGTTATCGTCCTATTGCTTATTGATGCCATTCCGATCGCCGGCGACTGGCTCGGGAGAATCAAGATCGGCCGCTTCGAGGATAAGCGGCGATGGAAGGAGGCCATCGTGAATGTCGGGCTGGCTTGGCTGAACCGGACACCCAAGATGAAGGTAACCGACAATACCAGGCTGATCGCTATCGACATGTGGAAAGGGCATTATTCCAGCTCGACGATCCAGCACTGGCAGGAAGCGGCGCTGCTTCTCGGCTTGTCTTCCGGTGGGCCTGGAGATGAGCGGACTGCAAAGGAAATCCGTAATTATTTGAATCGAACCTTCAACTCCGAAGGACAATGGCGGCAAGCCCCGGCTCACGTGGATTCGGCCATTGTCGCCTACGCCGTTATGAAGCTTCAAGGAACGAACCCGGACACCTACAAACCGGCCTTGGACGCCACCTGGCACTTAATCCAGGACCACATCGGAGCGGATGGAACCGTAGCCTATCGTAAGTTTATGCAGCAGTACCGTTATGTCGATACGATCGGATTTATTTGCCCGTTCCTCGTTGCATACGGTCTGCGATACGGAAAGCCGGAATGCATCGAGCTGGCCGTCCAACAAATTCAAGCCTATGAAGAGCACGGCATGCTGCAGGAGCATTTTATCCCGTGCCATGCCTACAGAACCGAAGATAAAGCGCCGCTCGGGCTGTATGGCTGGGGCCGCGGCCTCGCCTGGTATGCGCTAGGTCTGATGGATGCTTGGAAGGAGCTCCCTGCAGGACATAAATATAAGTCATTGCTGGAGACGAGCGTTGCACGGTTTGCTAGTGCAGCCATGCGGTACCAGCAGCCTGGCGGCAATTGGAACTGGACGGTGACCCGCGCGGAAGCACGGGCCGATTCGTCCGCTACCGCGGTGCTGGGCTGGTATCTGCTGGAGGCTTCCCGGGTGGAGGGGATCGCCGGCGAATGCCGCCGGCATGCCGAACGGGCGGTACACTATTTAATGAAGGTTACAAGGCGCAGCGGCGCAGTCGACTTTTCCCAAGGCGACACGAAGGATATCGGCGTTTATGCGATGCTGTTTGGCATTATGCCGTTCACGCAAGGGTTTTGTATGCGGTTGATGAATTCGAACGTCGATTTAGGGGGAGATTTAGTTGGTTAGAAAACTGAAGAACTTCCTGAGAGGTAGTATGAAATATGATCAAAAGAAAATAAGTAGGTGAGGACATGCTTGAGAGAATATTTAGATCTATAAAGGCACGAATCATGAATAAGCTGAATCCGAAGACCGAACTGGATATTCTGAAAGAGCGAGGACTCATTGTTGGGAAGAACTTCAATTTCTTTAACAGCCACATCGATTATGGCCACTGCTGGCTAGTGGAAATCGGCGATGATGTAACGATCACGAACAGCACAATTCTTGCGCATGACGCAAGTACAAAGCTGCAATTCGGAAAATCAAAGATCGGAAAGGTCAAGATAGGGGATAGAGTATTTATCGGGTATAACAGTGTTGTCCTTTGTAATGTACGCATAGGAAATGATGTTATTGTAGCTGCCGGGTCCATTGTCACCAGAGATATTCCGGACAATTCCATCGTTGCTGGAAACCCTGCAAGAATTATTGGTAAGACTTCCGACTATATGGAGAAACATAGAGAAAATTTAAAGACAAAGCCGGTATATGACACTTATTGGCCCTATAAGACAAGGGAACAGATCGAAAAAATTCGAAATGACCTTGAACATGACTATGGTTATGATGAATAGATATTACATTCCCGGAGAACTTGCATGAGAGTAAAAAACTCAATCATCAATATTTCAGTAGGATTAGGCAACCAGATCATCATTACCCTATTAAGCTTTTTTTCAAGAACGGTATTTATTCAAACTCTCGGTATTGAATACTTAGGGGTCAACGGCCTATTTACGAGTGTACTTGCTATGTTAACTCTGGCAGAGGCCGGAATCGGATCAAGCATTATATATAGTTTATTTAAGCCTGTTGCCGATAACGATATACAGAAGATTAATGCTTTAATGCGTTTATATAAAAGGGCGTATGCGGTCATAGCGGCCGTTGTTTTTGTACTGGGTTTGGCTTTGATGCCCTTTCTCCATTTGTTCGTTAAAGATACACACGTAGAAGGTTTGCACCTCATTTACTTCATTTTCCTTATTAATACTGTCATTCCGTATTTGTTCCAGTACAAGAGCTCGTTTCTTAATGTGAATCAAAAAGGTTATATTGCCACTGCAATCTTTTCGGTTTCCTCTATCTTGTCTTTGTTATTGAAAATTGGAATATTGTATTATACGAATAACTACATTTTATATCTAGTTACTGACTGTGTCATTACACTCATTAATAGTGCGATTGTTGCTGTCGTCGTAAACCGTATGTACCCCTTCCTAAGGGACAAAACTAAAAGTGTGTTGGACCCGTTAGTGAAGCAAGACATCATCAAAAATGTAAAAGCCATTGTCTTGCAGAATATCGGAACTTATCTTATATTTGGGACAGACAACATCATTATTTCCTCATTTGTAAGTGTGGCTGCCGTAGGGCTATATTCAAACTATAATATGTTAATCGAAATATGCCGTACGTTTATCAATCAGGTATTTAACAATATCTACCATAGTATCGGGAATTTAGTCGCCAGCGAAAGTGCCGAGAAAATATTTTCCGTTTACAAGGTTTACTGGCTAGTGAATTTTTGGTTATATGGATTTTTCACGATTTTCCTATACGTCGTAACGGAACCTTTCATAAAATTGTGGCTCGGACCGTCGTTCTTGATGGAAAATTCCGTTCTTATCGTGATTATGATCGTATTTTTCGAAAGAGGTATGAGAAATGCAATTTCCACGGTTAAGAATACAGCAGGTATCTTCCACGAGGACCGCTACGCTCCTTTGGTTCAGGCGGCCATCAATCTTGGGTTTTCCGTTTGGCTCGTGCAGGTCTGGGGAATTGCAGGGGTGTTCCTGGGGACATTAATTAGTGCGGTGCTAGTACCGATATGGAGAACACCGTATTTGGTGTATAAGAAAGTGTTTCATAAGCCTTTCCTAAAGTATGTGAAAACATATGTGCTTTACGCTCTCATCGGCCTTACTGTTTGCGCCGTTACGAAATATGTATGCTCGCTCATACCTGCCGGTCTGGGAGAAGTGCCTCATTTGGCCATCATCGTAATCCTCGCTATAGTCATACCGAATGCTATTTTTGTTGCGATATTCCATAAGACGGCGGAGTTCGCTTACATATGGACGGTTGCCAAAGGAATTGTGGAGACGATGCTCGGAAAATTCAGAAGAGCGGGCGTCAATAAGAAAGCGGAGAACGCCTGACTGGGGGCAGCACAGCAGGGAACAGGAGGTTTATCTTCCCTGCCCCCCCACCCGCTGCCCGAGTCGCTATCATCGTGTATTGACATGTTCTCTATAAAGAACTACAATTGTTGGTAAAGGCAAACGGGACTAAAAACTGTGCGCCTATAACCGCTTTGTTTTGCGCAAATTTCGTACTAGATAGCTTTATATACAACTGCAAGTGTTTCTTTTTTTGCCCAGCCGTTCTTTATAAAGAATGAATAGGACGGTTCCATCTCCTTATCGGAAGGATGAGCTTTTGTGACGTTTAGGCAGAGGTATTCGTTTCTCGTTTTCCTGGACTCGTTTATTGTACTTACTGCCGTGTTCGTCAGCAGCTTCTTTGTCAACGCAACCATAGATGTGTTCACGGTCCCGATCATCGTTAGCTCGCTGGTGCTGCTCGTAAGTCATCACGCTTTTGCTCTCTATTACAAGCTGTACAAGAAGGCTTGGGAATATGCCAGTGTCGGAGAGCTGATCATCATTCTGAAGGCGGTCACGTTCTCGATTCTGATCACCGGCGTCGTCCAAATCCTGATGGTACAGACGGCATTTCTGCGGCTGCTCGCCGTGACATGGATGCTCCATATGCTGCTCATCGGCGGTTCGAGATTATGCTGGCGGCTGTTTCGGGATAATGTGATCAAACAGGACAATTCCAAGAAACGTACGCTGATTATCGGTGCGGGATCGGCGGGGATGATGGTGGCCCGCCAGCTGCTGCAGAACACGGATTCCGAGCTGCAGCCGGTCGCTTTCATTGACGACAGCCCGCAGAAGCAAAATCTCGATATCCTCGGCATTCCCGTCGTCGGCGGTATTCATCGCATCGAGAAGGCCGCGGAGGAGCTGAACATCGACAACATCGTGATTGCGATTCCATCGCTGCGCAAACGGCAGCTGAACACCATTTTCCAAGAGTGCGCGAAGACGAAGGCCAAGACGAAAATCCTGCCGATGCTCGAAGATTTGGTCACCGGCAAAGTATCCGTAAGCCAATTTCGCGACGTGCAGGTTGAGGATTTGCTCGGACGCGAGCCGGTGGAGCTGGATATTACGAGCATCTCCCAGTACGTGGAGGGAAAGGTAATTCTGGTAACCGGTGCGGGCGGTTCGATCGGTTCCGAAATATGCCGCCAGATCTCCAAATTTAATCCGGAGAAGCTCGTGCTGCTCGGACATGGGGAGAACAGCATTTTCTCGGCCGAGATCGAATTGAAAGAGCTGTTCGCCCACACCGGCATTAAGTTCTATACCGAAATTGCGGATATCCAGGATGCGAAGAAAATGATCGACGTGATGGAATTCCACAAGCCGCATGTCGTCTATCACGCCGCTGCGCATAAGCACGTGCCGCTCATGCAGCGGAACCCGGAGGAAGCGGTCAAGAACAATGTGATGGGGACGATGAACGTGGCCCGGGCGGCAAGCCGTGCCGGCGTCGGCAAGTTCGTCATGATTTCGACCGACAAAGCGGTGAACCCGACGAGCGTCATGGGCGCGACAAAGCGCCTCGCCGAAATGTTCATTCAGCATATGGACACGATCAGCTCCACGACGTTCGTAGCCGTTCGATTCGGCAACGTGCTGGGCAGCAGGGGCAGCGTCATCCCGCGCTTCAAGGCGCAAATCCAGAAGGGCGGGCCGGTGACGGTGACGCATCCGGACATGGTGCGTTATTTCATGACGATTCCCGAAGCTTCCAGGCTCGTAATTCAGGCCGGGGCGCTGGCGCGAGGCGGAGAAATCTTCGTGCTGGATATGGGCGAGCCGGTCAAAATCGTCGATTTGGCGCGCAACCTGATTAAGCTGTCCGGACACACGGTGGAGGATATCGGTATCGAATTCACCGGCATGCGTCCCGGCGAGAAGCTGTACGAGGAGCTGCTCGGCGAAGACGAGGTGCACAAGAAGCAGGTGTTCCCGAAAATTTATATCGGCAAGACGTCCGATTTGTATATCGCGGAGATCGAGGAAATTATTCAGACCTATGAGGGGCTCGATATCCACACGCTTCGCAAGAAGCTGCTGGATGTTGCGAACGGAAGAGTGGGGCACACCGAGCTTGTGACCGCAGGCTAAGGCTAGGACGAGGACGAGACCAACCAGATCAGAGGAGCGAATACGAGCATGAAAGTAAGAAAGGCCATTATCCCCGCTGCAGGCTTGGGCACCCGGTTCCTGCCGGCGACAAAGGCGATGCCGAAGGAAATGCTGCCGATCGTCGATAAGCCGACCATTCAATACATTGTGGAGGAAGCAGTCGAATCGGGCATTGAAGATATTATTATCGTAACGGGCAAAGGGAAACGATCGATCGAGGACCACTTCGACAATTCCTTCGAGCTGGAGCAAAACTTGCTGGAGAAGAAGAAGTTCGAGCTGCTGAGCGAGGTGCAGAAGTCCTCCAACATGGTCGACGTTCACTATATCCGGCAGAAGGAGCCGCGCGGCCTCGGCCATGCGATCTGGTGCGCGCGCAAGTTCATCGGCGACGAGCCGTTCGCCGTATTGCTGGGCGATGACATCGTGACGGCCAAGAAGCCGTGCCTCATGCAGATGATCGAGCAATACGACCGCTACAGAGCTTCGATTATCGGAGTTAAGCATGTGCCGGACGAGGAAGTGTCCCGTTACGGTATCGTGGCCGGGAAGAAGATCGACGAGCGCCTTCATAACGTCACGAATTTGGTGGAGAAGCCGAAGCTGGAAGCGGCGCCGTCCAACCTTGCCATTATGGGCCGCTATATCTTAAGTCCGCGTATTTTCGACGTGCTCGCAAGCCAGCAGCCGGGTGCAGGCGGCGAGATCCAGCTGACAGACGCGATCGCGGAGCTGAACCGCCGGGAAGCGGTATACGCTTGTGAATTCGAAGGCACTCGTTACGATGTTGGCGAGAAGATGGGCTTTATCCAAACGACGATCGAGTTCGCGCTGCAGCGCGAGGATTTGCGGGATAGCCTGCTCGAGTATATGGAGAGCGTCGTGAGCAAAATGGCGGTTCGACAGTAATGCCGAGGAAAGTATTGTTCGTGGCGACGGTGGACTATCACTTCCGGGCGTTCCATCTGCCGCATATGCAATGGTTTCAGGAGCAAGGCTGGGAAGTACACGTTGCTGCCCGGGGCAATCTGGAGCTGCCGTATACGGACCGGAAGTTCGATCTGCCGTTCCACCGTTCCCCATTCCGCCTGCACAATGTCAAGGCGTACCGCGAGCTGAAGTCGATCATGAACGAGCAGCAGTACGACATCGTGCACTGCCATACGCCCGTAGGCGGCGTTCTCGCACGGCTGGCGGCTCGAGCGGCAAGGCGGAAAGGGACGAAGGTGCTGTATACGGCGCATGGATTCCATTTCTGCAAGGGAGCGCCGCTGCCCAACTGGCTGGTATACTACCCGATCGAGAAGCTGCTCGCCCGCTTCACGGACCGGCTGCTGACGATTAACGCCGAGGATTATCGGAGGGCGGTGGACGATCGCTTCGGCGCTGTGCGAATCGAACACGTTCACGGTGTCGGCGTCAATACGGACCGCTTCAAGCCGCTTACTCCGGAGCGGAAGCTGGAAGCGAGAGCGGCAAGAGGGTATGCGCCGGATGACGTCCTCATGTTCTATGCCGCCGAATTCAATAAGAACAAAAACCAGCAGCTGCTCCTGCAGGCTCTGTCTCAGGTCAAGCAGGAGCTTCCGCATGCCAAGCTGCTGCTGGCGGGAGTAGGGCCGCTTCAGGAAACGGCCAAGACGCTGGCGAAGCAGCTTGGAATTGCGGAGCAAGTCGAATTTCTGGGCTACCGCACCGATATCGACGAGCTATTGCCGTTGTGCGATATTGCGGTTGCGTCCAGCCTGCGGGAAGGCTTGCCGGTCAACATTATGGAAGCGATGAGCTGCGGTCTGCCCGTTGTAGCGACACACAATCGAGGCCATGACGAGCTCGTTCGAGACGGTGTCAACGGCTATCTCGTTGCGCCGGGAGATCATATTCTCATGGCCGGCCGGCTGAAGGAGCTGGCCATGTCGGCGCAGCAGCGAAAGCGCATGGGCGACGAGAGTCTCCGGCGAGTCGAGCGCTATAGCTTGAACCGCGTTCGTGCGGAAATGACGGAAATATATACCCGATGTTTACTGGGGGAGCCGGATGATTCCAGAAGTCAGTATCATCGTGCCCATTTATAATATGGAGCGCTATTTGAGCCGATGCTTGGATAGCTTACTGGCACAAAGCTTAACGAACCTAGAGATTATCGCCGTTAACGACGGCTCTACCGATGGATCTGCAGCTATACTAGAGCAATACGCCGCTAAGGATGGGCGGCTGGTCGTCATCAACAAGCCGAACGGCGGCGTCTCGGCGGCTCGCAACGACGGGATCTCGGCGGCCCGGGGACGCTACATCGGCTTCGTCGACCCGGACGATTGGGTAGAGCAGGAAATGTATGAAACCCTTCTGAAGGAAGCCAGGATGGAAGACGCGGATATCGCGATGTGCGGGTATACGAGAGAGTTCGGCACGCACGCGAAGGTGAAAGACTTTCACCTGCCCGAGAAGGTCAGTTACCGTCAAGGCGATGTACAGTCGAAGCTAATGCGAAGACTGGTCGGTCCGCTTGGGGAGGAGATCGGCAATCCCGAGCTGCTTGACGCATGGGGCACCGTGTGGTCGAAGCTGTACCGCAGCGACTTGATCAAGAGCCATAAGCTGGAATTTGTCGATCTTCGCGTGATCGGAACGAATGAGGACTCCTTGTTTAACATTCACGCCTTCGGTCACGCCCGGGGCTTCGTATTTGTGAACCGGCCTCTCTACCACTACTGGAGAGCGAACGAAGCTTCGGTCACGTCCGGCTACAAGCCGAATTTGCAGCAGCAGTGGTCCGTGCTTTACACGATGATCGATGGCTTCTTGAGAAGCCTCGAGCGGAATGCCGATTACGACAGGGCGCTGAGCAACCGGATCTGCCTGAACGTGCTGGGACTGGGCCTGAACACGATCAGTCCGGGGAATACTGCCTCCGTGCCGGGTAAGCTGCGTAAGCTTCATACCATACTCCATGATCCGGCCGTC
Organism: Paenibacillus chartarius; assembly: GCF_042432825.1. Lineage (NCBI taxonomy): Bacteria > Bacillati > Bacillota > Bacilli > Caryophanales > Paenibacillaceae > Paenibacillus > Paenibacillus chartarius. The sequence goes on from NZ_JBHLWN010000121.1 coordinate 50,831, forward strand.
CGGCGTGCGTTTCGCCAGCTGGATATGAAGCATTTTTCCATCGTGTGGAAAGTGTTTTACGGAAGCGCCAAGCTGCGGGTTGTACCGGCGTTTTACTTGTTGCTGGTAGCCATGGACCGGCTGAGAAGAATGGCTAGATAGGAGCGATTACACTGGAACCGATTCGCGTATTGCAGGTCGTGACCCATATGAACCGCGGCGGGCTCGAAACGATGCTCATGAATTATTACCGGCAGTCGGACCGCAGCCGAGTCCAATTCGATTTCATGGTGCACCGCTCTGCCGAGGGGCATTACGATCGGGAGATCGAGCGTCTCGGAGGACGTATTTACCGGATGCCGCAAATTCGGCCCGGGAATTACCGGAGATATTTCAGGCTGCTGGATGCATTCTTCCGCGAGCACCCCGAATACCGCGTCGTTCATTCCCACATCAACGAGAACAGCTCCTTCGTCCTGCGTGCCGCCAAGAAAGCGGGAGTGCCGTGCCGCATCGCGCACAGTCACCTCAGCGATTTGGGCGTCGATTGGAAGCTCCCGTTTCGTCTATACGCCCGTTATGCGATGAAAGGGCAGCCGAGCGAATATTTTGCTTGCTCGGAGAAAGCGGGAGAATGGCTGTTCGGACGCGAGAGGTCGGCGCGGAAGCAGGTGAAGGTGCTGAACAATGCGGTTAACGTAAAAGAGTTTCAATTCGATGAAGCGGTGCGGGAGGCGCTCCGGGCGGAGCTCGGTATCGAAGACCGCCGTGTTATAGGCCATATCGGAAGATTCAATAAGCAGAAGAATCACTCGTTCCTGATCGATATTTTCCAGGCGGTTCGGCAGAAGGATCCGAACACCGTGCTGCTGTTGGCGGGTGACGGGGATTTGCGTCCGGCGATGGAAAGCAAGGTTCGCCAGCTCGGCTTGCAGGACAGCGTCCGCTTCCTCGGCGTGAGAAGCGACATCCCGCAGCTCATGCAGGCGATGGATGTGTTCCTGTTTCCTTCGCTCTTCGAAGGGCTGCCGGTTGTGCTGGTCGAAGCCCAGGCGGCGGGGCTGCAGTGTATCGTGTCCGACACGATTACGCGGGAAACCGACGTTACCGGCAGAGTAAAGTTCCTCGGCTTGAACGATTCTCCCGCCGTGTGGGCCGAGCACATTGTCAGCTGCTCCACCGAACACGCGGATACGTCCGGGCAGCTGCAGGCGCGCGGCTACGATACGCAGACGATGGCGGCTTGGCTGACCGATTATTATTTGCAAGCCAAAAGTATGTAACACCGGAGGTCATTATGGGTGTTCCAACCTTAACCGTGTTCACACCTACCTATAACCGGGCTTATACACTGCATCTTTGCTATCAAAGCCTTGTACGGCAAACGAGCAAAGACTTCGTATGGCTCATCATCGATGACGGTTCCACGGACAATACGAAGGAGCTCGTTGACTCGTGGATCGCCGAAGGGCTCGTGAATATCCGTTATCATTACCAGGCGAATCAAGGTATGCACGGGGCCCATAACGCGGCCTATGAGCGGATCGATACGGAGCTGAACGTCTGCATCGATTCCGACGATTATATGACGGACGATGCCGTGGAGAAGATCGTTTCGTTCTGGAAGCGGCACGGCGGCGGCGACTACGCGGGAATCGTCGGCCTCGACGCCACGTTTCAAGGAGAAGTCATCGGCACGCGCATGCCGGAGCAGCTGAAGGCGTCGTCGCTGACCGACTTGTACGCAAAGCACGGTGTGAAGGGCGACAAGAAGCTGGTTTACCGGACGAAGCTGACGAGCGAATGCCCGCCGTATCCGATCTTTCCCGGAGAAAAATATTGTCCGCTCAGCTACAAATATGTGCTGATCGACCAGCGATATCCGCTGCTGATCATGAACGAGGTGCTCTGCCATGTAGAGTACCTGGCCGACGGTTCAAGTCTGAACATGTTCCGGCAGTACAAGCGGAACCCGAGAGGCTTCGCGTTCTTCCGCAAGGTGGCGATGAAGCATGCCGTCTCTTATAAGGAGCGGTTCCGGGAAGCGATCCATTACGTGTCGAGCTCGATGCTCGTCAGGAATTACCGCTACGTGCTGGAATCGCCGTGCAAGCTGACGACGGTACTGGCGACACCGCTTGGCGTGCTTCTGTATCTGTATGTCGAACGCAAAAATAAGGCGATGACCGGATGACGGTATTTTGGCTGACGATTGCTATGACATTTGTGCTGGGGCTGCTGGCGAGAATGACGGCGGCTCCGCGTCCGCTCGGCCCGCTGCCGATTACGCCGAACAAACCGTTTGCGTTCCTGGTCATTGCAATTATGGTGCTTGTCTCGGGCTTGCGCAACGGCATCGGTGATACGTATTTCTACATGTATTCGTACCGGCTGGAGCACTATACGCTGCTCACCGCCATGTTCGGCGAGGATTTCGGCTTTAACCTGCTGCAGATGGCGCTTCAGCAAATTTCGGATGACCCGCAGCTGCTCATCTTCTTTGTGGCGATGGTTACGAATGTGCTGATCATCGTCGTTCTTTACAAGTATGCGAGGCTTTTTGAGCTCAGTGTTTTTTTATACATAACCAGCGGTCAATATCTCGTCTCCATGAACGGGATTCGCCAGTTTCTGGCCGCTTCCTTCTTGTTCGCAGCATCGAAGTTTTTGTTCGAGGGCAAGTGGAAGTCTTATATGCTTGTCGTGCTCTTCGCGTCGACGATCCATCAATCCGCGCTGATGCTCATTCCGATTTATTTTGTCGTCAGACGGCAGGCATGGACGTACCAAACGTATCTGATTTTGGCGCTGGCCGTCTTGTTCGTATTTGGTTACGGGACGTTGTCCGATATACTCTTCTCCGCCATTCAAGACACGAAGTACAGCGAGTACCAGAACTTGGAGACGAACGGTGCGAACGGGCTGCGGGTGATCGTGACGGCGGCGCCGCTTGTGCTGGCTTACTTGGGGAGAGAGAAGCTGCGGCAAATTTTCCCCCAGAGCGATTATGTCGTGAATTTGTGTCTGATCAATGTGGTTGTCATGCTGATCGCGACGCAGCAGTGGATTTTCGCCAGATTCAGCATTTATTTCGGCTTATACAGCCTGATTCTGATTCCTTGGCTGCTGCAGGTGTTCGTACCGCGCGACCGCAAGCTCGTCTATTACGCCATTATGCTCTGCTATTTGTTCTACTACTACTATGAGAACGTCATCAGTCTCAATATCAGGTACACAAGCGATTATATTAAACTATGACGCCGCGGGGAGGGATTCATGATGAAGCGTCTGTTCGATCTGGTGGTCTCGATTCCGGCCCTGCTGCTGTTGTCCCCCGTCATATTGGTAACCGCAGTGCTGGTGCGGACGAAGCTCGGCTCGCCGGTGCTGTTCAAGCAGCAGCGTCCTGGCTTGCACGGAAAGCCGTTCTATTTATATAAATTCCGCAGTATGACGGATGCCAGAGACCGCGAGGGCGCCCTGCTGCCCGATCATGTCCGGCTGACGCCGTTCGGCAAGCTGCTGCGCAAGCTGAGCCTGGATGAGCTGCCGCAGCTGATCAACGTGATCCGCGGCGATATTAGCCTGGTCGGCCCAAGGCCGCTGCTGATGGAATATTTGCCGCTGTACAGCGAGGAGCAGGCGAAGCGCCACAACGTACGGCCGGGCATTACCGGCTGGGCGCAAATCAACGGGCGCAACGCGATTTCCTGGGAGGAGAAGTTCAAGCTCGACGTCTGGTACGTGGAGAACCGGAGCTTTCTGCTGGACCTGAAGATTTTGTTCCTCACCTTCGCCAAGGTGCTGAAATCCGAAGGGGTTAGTCAGACCAATCATGTTACGATGGAAAAATTTACGGGTACGAAGCTTAGCGGCTAAGGAAAGGAGGCGGCGCCCTTGGATATCGCCGTAGTCGGAGCGGGCGGACACAGCAAAGTGATTTGTGACATGATCGCCTCGAAGGGGTATCAGGTGCGGGCGCTGCTGGACGACAGGTTTGCGGAGGTTGCCGAACAGAACGGCGTCTGGTGCGGACCGGTCTCGGCGGCGGATGGGCTCATTGAGCGCTTCAACGGGATCAAATTCATTATCGCTATCGGCAACAACGCGATTCGCAAGAAGCTGGTTGCGAGACTTAATTTGCCGAACGAATCGTATGTGACGCTCGCGCATGAAACGGCGGTCATCAGCCCGAGCGCCTCGATCGGGCCAGGGACGGTGGTTATGGCCCACGCCGTCGTTCAAGCGGACGCCTCGATCGGCCATCACGCGATCATCAATACGGCGGCGATCGTCGAGCACGACAACAGGACAGGGGATTACGTCCATATTGCTCCAAGAGCTACGTTAACCGGGGACGTACGTATCGGCGAAGGGGCGATGCTCGGTGCAGGGGCGACGGTCATTCCGGGCATGTCGGTAGGGGAATGGGCGGTTGTCGGTGCGGGGGCAACGGTCATTTCGCCGATCCCGGCATACTGCACGGCGGTCGGCACGCCGGCCAAAGTGATCGCCAAGGCGCCGGCTTAACGCAATGGCCGAAGAGAAGATTCGATTCAGCCGCAGAACATTTCTGAAGCGGGCCGGATTAGGCTTGCTGAGCGCAGGTGCGCTGGGGGCGCTGGATGCAGGGCTGGAACGGTTCTGGGTTCATACCCGCGAGCTGAAGCTGCCGGTGCGGGGGCTGCCGGAGCCGTTCAAGGGCTGGCGCATCGTACAGTTCAGCGACACGCATTTCGGCTTTCATTATGACGGGGAGCATTTCCGCAATGTGGTTCGGATCATTAACGGGCATAACCCCGACATCGTGTTCTTTACCGGCGATTTGATCGACCGGGAATGGCTGAACACGCCGTCGTCCAAGGTGCTCCCTGCGTTGCAGGAGCTGCATACGCCGCGCGGAGGGAAATGGGCGGTGCTCGGCAACCACGACTACGCGGCCAGGCAGGAGGCGATCGAGCTGCTCCGGCAAGCGGGCTTCCGCGTGCTGATTAATGCGAACGGTTTCGTTGAGGAGCAGGGGCAGCGGATATGCATCGCGGGAACGGATGAGTACATGTTCGGCCGCTTCGATATGAAGAAGACGCTGGAAGGGAAGGCGGCGAACGATTGCGTGCTGCTGCTCGCCCATGAGCCGGATTTGGCCGACATCAGCGCCACATACGGCGTTAACGCGCAATTCTCGGGCCATTCCCACGGAGGGCAGATCCGGAAGCCGTTCTCGCAGCCGTTCTTCACGCCGGAGCTCGGCAAGAAATATACGGACGGGTTGTATAGCGTCGGCGACAGGAAGATGCCGCTCTACGTGAATCGGGGCATCGGGACGAGCTTCCTGCCGATTCGGATGTTTTGCCGGCCGGAGGTTACATTGTTTCATCTCATGTAAGGGTACATAAATACCGCCGATCGGCGTGAAGGGTGTGTGTCTATGACAACAGCGGTAAAATCCAAAATATATCTCTCGTCTCCGCATATGAGCGGACGGGAGCAAGACTACGTAGCAGAAGCATTCGCGACCAACTGGATCGCGCCGCTGGGACCGCATGTCGACGCGTTTGAGGCGGAGTTCGCGGCCTATGTCGGCGTGAAGGCGGCCGCTGCGGTCAGCTCCGGTACGGCGGCGATTCATTTGGCGCTTCGGCTCATGGGGGTAGGCGCGGGAGACATCGTATTTTGCTCGAGCTTGACGTTCGTCGCCTCTGCGAATCCAATTGTATACCAGGGAGCCGTTCCGGTGTTTATCGATTCCGAGCCCGACACCTGGAACATGTCGCCGCAGGCGCTGGAGCGCGCTTTGGCAGATGCCAAGGCAAGCGGACGCCTGCCGAAAGCGGTTATCGTCGTCAACCTGTACGGGCAGAGCGCCAAGATGGACGAGATTACGGCACTGTGTGACCAGTATGGCGTTCCTATGCTGGAGGATGCCGCGGAGTCGCTGGGCTCAACCTACAAGGGACGGGCGAGCGGGACCTTCGGGCAATACGGCATCTACTCCTTCAACGGGAACAAAATCATCACGACATCGGGCGGCGGCATGCTTGTCTCGGACGATGCCGAAGCGATGAAGACCGCCCGCTTCTACGCAACGCAGGCAAGAGATCCGGCGCCTCATTATCAGCATAGCCAGCTGGGCTACAATTACCGGATGAGCAATGTGCTTGCCGGTATCGGGCGGGCGCAGCTGCAGGTGCTGGATGAACGGGTGAAGGCGCGCAGAGCGATTTTTGAAACGTATCGTGAGCAGCTGGGGGGGCTGCCGGGCGTTCGCATGATGCCGGAGCTGGAGGGAACGAGCTCGAACCGCTGGCTGACGGCAGCGACGATCGACGAGCGGGAAGCGGGCGTATCCGTTGCGGCGCTGCTCGATGCTCTGGCTGCAGAGAACATTGAAGCCCGGCCGGTATGGAAGCCGCTGCACCTGCAGCCGCTCTTCGAGCGAGCCGCTTATTACGCGCATGCCGAGCGGGACAGCGTGTCCGATACGCTGTTCCACACGGGCATCTGCCTTCCTTCGGGCTCGAACATGACGGAGGAAGACCAGGCTCGAGTCATCGAGTGCATGACCAATCTGATTCGCAAGGGAAGATCCTCATGATCGGATATCGTGTACAGCAGCTGCGCAAGGAAAAGGGGCTATCCTTGTCAGAGCTGGCGGAGCGGGCCGGCGTAGCGAAGTCATACATCAGCTCCCTGGAGCGGGACGTGCAGAAAAATCCTTCCATTCAATTTCTTGAGAAGATCGCATCGGTTCTGAAGGTTCCGATGGAACGGTTTCTCGATCAGGAAGGGGCCGAGCCTGCCGAGCAAGAGCTCGACCCGGAGTGGCGGCAGCTTATCATGGAAGCCGTCTCCTGCGGCATTGACAAAGATCAATTCAGGGAATTCCTCGAATTCAACAAGTGGCGGACAAGCCAATATTCGGAATGAGCGGGCGGGTGCGCCGCTTGGCCGATTACACCTGAACCATTGAGATGTGGTATAGTAGACAATAGAATAGCAGCTTCGGTCTGCAGCAAATAATTCGAATGCATTCACTCTAACATGGATAAGGGGCGTTACGGCGCTCTTCGATTCGCTTAGAGGCGAATGTATTTGTCTTTTTGCTTACAATTTATGGATGAATTTCAGATTACTGCTCAAGTGCGAGACGACTCGCTGTTCTATTTTGGTTAAGGGAAGAGGATGACCATGATTGGCAAACGAATTCGAGAGCTTCGGGAGCAGAAGCGCATGTCGCTGTCCGAGCTGGCCGCTAAAGCGGATGTGGCAAAATCATACTTGAGCAACATGGAACGGGACATTCAGAAGAACCCCTCCATTCAATTCATAGAGAAAATCGCTGCGGCTCTGGATGTGTCGATGGACCTTATTCTCCATGGGGAAGAACAGGGCGAGGCGCCGGAGGAATTGGACCAGCAGTGGCAGGAGCTCGTGAGAGAAGCGATGAGCTCGGGCGTGACGAAGGAGCAGTTTCGCGAGTTTCTGGAATTCAACAAGTGGAAAATGAATCAGGGCAGCGGCAAGTGACTATCCTACTAACTACTTATATGTATGCGTTTTATTTAGGATATAGTACCTATCTAAAGAATTTTTAGGCATTTTCTTTAGGGAAAATTTAGTGTAAGTAGATGAAAAGTATTATATAATGAGAACGTGGTTGCAGGTTCGACGGTAAAAAGTAGGTATTTTGGACTATATCCGACTGTCGGCTGTGACGATGGAATCATGGGAATACTTTGAAACATGCACCGTATGTGGGCACCTGGGGCATGTGGAGTAAGTGGTGCAACCGACCCAACTTATTAATGACGGTTTAATAGGTTGTTTTCTGATGCCGAAGAACTTCACATGGGAGGTCAAAGGATGTCCGCGATGTTGAAATCGAATGCTGAAACTGGTGTGTTGGATGCGGATTGGATCGAATTGATCCGGGAAGCACGGCGTATGGGGCTGACGGTAAGTGAAGTCCGAGCTTATTTCAAGGCGACTTTGACTAAGGTCGTTGCAACTTCCGAGAATGATATCAATGGCCACGTAATGGCTTAACTAGGAGTGTACTTATGCCGATTCTTGTAACGGGCGGCGCGGGCTATATCGGCAGTCATACTTGCGTAGAGCTTCTGAACAGCGGTTACGATATCGTCGTGATCGACAATTTGATAAACAGCAAGGAAGAGGCCGTTCGCCGGGTGAGCGAGCTGACGGGGAAGAAGATTCCGTTCTACCCTCTGGATCTTCTCGATCGGCAAGGACTGGAGAGCGTATTTCGCGAGCACGCGATTGATGCGGTCATTCATTTTGCAGGGTTAAAGGCCGTCGGGGAATCGGTTTCCATGCCGCTGCAATATTATCACAACAATATTACCGGCACGCTGATTCTTTGTGACGTCATGCAGCAGTTCGATGTGCGGCGGCTGGTGTTCAGCTCGTCGGCAACGGTCTACGGCATGCCGGAGCAAGTTCCGATTCACGAAGATTTTCCGCTGGATGCGACGAACCCGTACGGGCAGACGAAGCTCATGATCGAGCAAATTTTGCGCGATGTGTACCGGTCCGACCGGCGCTGGGCGATTTCGCTGCTTCGCTATTTCAATCCGGTCGGGGCGCACGAATCGGGCCGGATCGGAGAAGATCCGAGCGGGATCCCGAACAATTTGCTGCCATATATAAGTCAAGTAGCGATCGGTAAGCTGGAAAAGCTGCGTATATTCGGGAACGATTATCCGACGGTTGACGGCACCGGTGTTCGCGACTATATTCATGTCGTCGATTTGGCGCGCGGGCACCTGAAGGCGCTGGAGCTGGTGTTGGCCGAATCCGGCATCGACGCCTTCAATTTGGGGACGGGTCAAGGCTACAGCGTGCTGCAGATGGTCGAGGCGTTCGAGCAAGCGTCCGGGCGGCCGATCCCTTATTCGATCGAGGCGCGCCGTCCCGGCGATGTGGCCGTCTGCTACGCGGCGACGGGGAAGGCACGGGAGAAGCTGGGCTGGGCCGCGGAGAAAACGCTGGAGGAGATGTGCCGGGATGCATGGCGCTGGCAGTCGTCGAACCCGCGGGGATATGAGGAATAACATGAAGGTGTATAACCGGAGTTTGGGCTTCGGGTTATACACCTATTTTGTTTTCATTCGCCGTCGCTCATCTTCCGCTACTCCGATAGTTATAAGTGGAGGTCCGCAATGTCGAGAAGCTTGGCCAGTGAGGGAAGTCAAGACAAGGGATATGTAAACCATAGAGGATTTTGAAACCGTTATTGTGCCCTCGACTGGGCGAACGACAAGTTTAAAGGGCTACGAGGGCGTTATTTTTGAGAGATGAAGCAATTCATGGAAAATGACAACAATTGTCGCTCTATAGCGCCTTCAAAATCCGCTATATTGCAGGAAAGTGGCATGGACTATAAAATAGGACCGTCACAAACCGTTAAACTTCAGCCAATGTGTGCATCCCCATGCTTGTCTTTTCCATTCTCCACGGGACCCGTACGGCAATTGGAAAGCCATATCAACCCGCACGATTCGACAGTGAATGGTTACAGGCTGATATAGTGCTCGAGATCTACAACTGCGGCTGGCATCATTGCGCATGGCGAGGACGGAATGTTTTGCTTGGAAGAATTTCCGAGTCCGGCCCGCTTCCCACCGTCGTACGGCAATTTGCATTCTGAATTCGGCCGCAGGCTGCGGAGCTTCGTCAAGCTTGCTAACGGAACGTGGATTCACCAAAGCGCCTCTTCGGCGCTATCATGCTGAGGCTTGGGAACGTAGGGGCGCTCGCTCGCATCAGCCGATACTTCAAGCGCCGAACATCAGTGAACCGGAAGCGGTCAATCGCTCACCGGCACCTCGCTCATGATCGCCATGACGTTGTTTTCCGAGTCGCGGAAGAACGCCATCCAGGTTTCCCGGTCGCCCAGTCTGCCGATCGCATGCGGCTCCCCCAGCAGCGGGACGTTACGGCTGCGCAGCAGCTCGTAGGCAGTGTGAATGTCCGGGACGCTGTAATAGAGCACAGAGCTCGGGTGATCGAACTCCGCGTTTTCGGCAAAGGACAGAAGCAGGCGCACCGCACCCAATTGAAAGAACGCCATATTGCCGGTTTGGAACAGGAGCGGCAGCTCCAGCGTATCGCGATAGAAGGCGACAGCGCGGGACAAATCTTTGACAGGTACGGAAACTTGGCCAAGCTGGGTCAATTGCAATGGAGACATATGTAGACAGCACCTCACATTCGGATATTAGCACCCCTCTAACTGGTATCAGTGTAACATAGGGGCCGGCCATTAGGAATAATTTCCCACCAATGTGATTACAGAAGAAGAAACAACAATTTGCATGCATATATACCGCAATTTTTGTTAAACCATCACACCTGTTTCTGTTGTATTCTAGTAATCGGTACGCGCGGAAAATTAACATTATCAGTCGCTAACGGTCCCTATTGTTGAATACGGTTACTGGAAGCAGGGCCAAGGCACGTTGTATGATAGGGAAAATGTCCATACCCGAAGGAGACGGTGCCGCGATGGCCTTTCATAACCAGCTTATTTTGCCGGCAGTACGGCGGATGAAAGATTTGGAGAAGCTGATGTTGCTGGATTACGAATACATCATTGTTCTCGACATTCACCTAGGCCAAGTCAAGCCTGTCGCCGATATGGTGAAAGCGCACCGCAAACAGCTGATCCTGCACGCCGACTTGATCGAGGGACTGAAGAACGACGAATACGCAGCCGAGTATTTGTGCCAGCATATTCGCCCCGCAGGGCTGATCTCGACCCGTTCCGGCGTCATCGCGACGACGAAGAAAAACGGCCTGCTGGCGATTCAGCGTCTTTTTCTGCTGGACACGAACGCGGTCGAGAAGAGCTATGCGCTGATAGAAAGGACACAGCCCGATTACATTGAGCTGATGCCGGGCGTCATTCCGCATATGATTGCCGAGGTTCACGCCCGGACGCAAATTCCCGTCTTCGCGGGAGGCTTGATTCGCACCGTAGAGGACGTGGAGCGGGCGCTCGAAGCCGGCGCTTCCGCGGTGACGACGTCGCAGTCCGAGCTGTGGCGGCATTTTACCAAGAAAGGATGAATGATCACCCATGACCGACAAACCGACCTATATCCTCGCACTGGACCAGGGCACTACATCATCACGAGCTATTGTGTTCGACGGCGTCAGCCGGATCGTCAGCTCGGCGCAGCAGGAATTCCGCCAGCTGTTCCCGCAGCCCGGCTGGGTGGAGCATGACGCAGAGGAGATTTGGGCCTCCATCGCAGATGTCACCAAAGCCGCACTTGCGAAAGCCGCCATCACACCGGAGCAGATCGCCGCGATCGGTATTACGAATCAGCGGGAGACGGCGGTCGTATGGGACCGGCATACGGGCAAGCCGATTTACAACGCCGTGGTGTGGCAGTCCAGGCAGACGTCCGATATTTGCGCAGAGCTGAAGGCAGAAGGACTGGATGCGTCGTTCCGCGAGCGGACCGGGCTATTGATCGATCCGTATTTCTCCGGCACGAAGGTCAAATGGATTCTCGACCATGTGGACGGGGCCCGGGCGAAGGCGGAGCGGGGGGACCTGCTGTTCGGTACGATCGATACGTGGCTGATTTGGAAGCTGACGGGCGGGAGCGCGCATGTGACGGATTATTCGAACGCCTCGCGGACGCTGATGTACAACATCCATTCGCTGGATTGGGATGACGAGCTGTTGACAGCGCTTAACGTTCCGCGGGCGATGCTGCCTGAGGTACGGCCGTCGTCGGGAGTGTACGGTGTGACGTGTTCGGAGCTGGAGCAAGCGGGTCTTACCGCCGGCATTCCGATTGCGGGCGCAGCGGGCGACCAGCAGGCGGCGCTGTTCGGCCAAGCGTGTTATGAGAAGGGAATGGCGAAGAACACGTACGGCACCGGCTGCTTCATGCTCATGAACACCGGTACGGAAGCGATTCGCTCTAAGCATGGCCTGCTCACGACGATCGCCTGGGGGCTCGGCGGAGAGGTCGAGTACGCGCTGGAAGGCAGCGTGTTCGTAGCGGGTTCGGCGATCCAGTGGCTGCGCGACGGGCTGCGCATGATCGATGATGCCGCCGAGAGCGAGCAGCTGGCCGCGCAGGTCGAGACGACGGACGGCGTCTACGTTGTGCCGGCCTTTGTCGGGCTCGGCACCCCGTACTGGGACAGCGACGTGAGAGGCGCGGTGTTCGGGCTGACGCGGGGGACGAGCAAGGAGCATTTCGTCCGGGCGACGCTCGAGTCGCTTGCTTACCAGTCGAAGGACGTGCTCAAGGTGATGGAGGAGGACTCCGGCCTGAAGCTGTCCACCCTTCGCGTCGACGGCGGCGCTGTGCGCAACGAGCTGCTTATGCAGTTCCAGAGCGATCTGTTGGATGTTGCCGTGGAACGTCCTGTCGTCAATGAGACGACCGCACTCGGGGCAGCCTATTTGGCGGGGCTCGCGGTCGGATATTGGACGGACCGGAAGCAAATCGCCGGGCAATGGAACGTCGCCAAGCGGTTTGAGCCGGCGATGTCCGCGGAGCGCCGGGCGGAGCTGTACGGCGGCTGGAAGAAAGCGGTTCAAGCTGCGATGCTTTTCAAATAATCGGCATCATGCTATACTGTCATTAAGTTAATCATTCGGTTGGAGAACGGGAGAAACCACAGCTCTCTGTCGGCATACATTGCTGACAGAGCAGTTTGTGGTTTTTTTTCGTGCTCTCGGAGGGAGAATAGGGGTATGAAAACAATATTCAACGGAACACAGAGAGAGCGGAAATTATCGGATATGGAGCAGGCTTCCTACGATGTGCTCGTCATCGGCGGAGGCATTACCGGCGCCGGCATCGCGCTGGATGCGCAGACGCGCGGGATGAAGACGGCGCTGATTGAAATGCAGGATTTTGCCGCGGGTACATCGAGCCGTTCGACCAAGCTGGTGCATGGCGGACTTCGCTACTTAAAGCAATTCGAGGTCAAAATGGTTGCGGAAGTCGGCAAGGAACGCGCCATCGTCTATGGCAACGGGCCGCACGTTACGACGCCGGAATGGATGCTGCTGCCGATCTACGAAGGCGGTACGTTCGGGATGTTCTCCACATCGATCGGGCTGAAGCTGTACGACTACTTGGCTGGGGTCGTCAAGGGCGAGCGCCGTTCGATGCTGAACCGCGACGAGACGCTGCGCCGCGAGCCGCTGCTGAAGAAGGACGGTCTGAAGGGCGGCGGCTACTACGTCGAATACCGCACGGACGACGCGCGTCTGACGATGGAAGTCATGAAGAAGGCGGTTGAGCACGGCGCTTCTGTCGTCAATTATGCCAAGGCCGATGAGTTCGTGTATGATAATGGCCGCCTGACAGGTGTGCGCGTTCGCGATATGATCGGCGGCGGTACGTTCACCGTCCGAGCGCGCGTCATCGTCAACGCGACCGGTCCTTGGGTCGATACGCTTCGGGAGAAGGACAAGTCCAAGCAAGGCAAAACGCTGCGTTTGACGAAGGGTGTGCACCTCGTATTCGACCAGTCGCGGTTTCCGCTTCGTCAAGCGGTCTACTTCGACACTCCTGACGGGCGCATGGTGTTTGCGATTCCGCGCGACGGCAAAACATACATCGGCACAACGGACACCGACTACTCCGGCGATACGGCGCGTCCGGTGATGACCGATGCAGACCGGAAGTACATCATCGACGCGGCGAATTTCATGTTTCCGGAGCTGAAGCTGACCGGTGACGATGTGGAATCTTCGTGGGCGGGACTTCGTCCGCTGATTTATCAGGAAGGCAAGTCGCCTTCCGAGGTGTCGCGGCGCGACGAAATTTTCGTCTCGCCGTCCGGGCTGATCACGATCGCCGGCGGCAAGCTGACCGGCTACCGCAAGATGGGCGAGCAGATCGTCGACCTGCTGGCCCGCAAGCTGACGGAGCATGGCGGCGGCTCGTACCCGGCGTCGCGCACGAAGACGATGCCGATCTCCGGCGGCGACGTCGGCGGTCCTGGCGGATATGAGGCCTTTGTGAAGCGCGCGGCTGCCGGCGGTGCGGCTAAAGGCTTGGAGCGCTCTGCAGCCGAACAGCTGGCGCGCAAATACGGCAGCAATGTCGAGCGCATTTACGAGCTCGCCGAGCAGCATCGCCAGACGGCTGCGGCGTATGGCTTGCCGGCTGAGGTGTATGCGGAGCTGGTGTATGCCATTGAGCACGAATGCGCCGTGAAGCCGGTCGATTTCTTCGTGCGCCGTACCGGCGCTCTGTTCTTCAATATCGGTTGGGTGCAGCAGTGGAAGAGCGGCGTTGTGGCGGCGATGAGCGAGCTGCTGGGCTACAGCGACGAGCAGCGGGCCGAATACACGGCGGAGCTGGAGCGGCAGCTGGAAGTGGCGGTGAAGCCCGCTCCGGTTGCGGCGGACACGTCGGCGAGTGCGGAGTTTCGAGTTAGCGGTACGGAGGATAACGGGGCCAAGAACGGCGCGGGCGCAATCGTGAAATAATAGGACGCCGAAATGTAACACAACTGAAATGTCCTATTCATCTTCCTTTAAGGTAACTCGCCTATACTGAATATCGACCCCCTTTTCAATAATATATAACTTTTGGACCTGCGGCCCGTTGCTGTAGGTCTACTTTTTTTTGTACCCGCTTGAATTTACCGCCAACCGCATATACAATATCTGGAACGATTACGCTGGTTGTACAATTTTGAAGAGAGGTGACCGGCATGACGACATTCCAAAATCTTATTACAACAGAAGAGGATTTGCGCAAACTGTTGGGAAACCCCAATGAACTTGTCCAAAATAAATCCATCCCGCATCTCGACCCCCATGCCCGCGAGTTTATCGCCAAATCCCCGTTTCTGCTCATGGCCACGTCAGATCGCACGGGCATGTGCGATGTTTCTCCCCGTGGAGATGCTCCCGGGTTTGTACTCGTTGTTGACGAACAGCATCTTGTGATTCCGGAAAGACCGGGGAACCGGAGGATGGACTCGATGCGGAATATTTTATCGAACCCGGCGGTTGGCTTGATCTTTATGATCCCAGGGCTGGAAGAAACGCTGCGGGTCAACGGAACGGCCTGCATCACGAAAGACGAACCATTGCTGAGCCGAATGGAGGCACACGGCCGCACGCCGCTGGTTGGTATAGGCGTTCAAGTTAAGGAGTGCTACATCCATTGTGCCAAATCAATCAAGCGTTCGAATTTGTGGAAATCCGAAACATGGTTGGAGCGCGGTCAGCTGCCGAACATCGCACAAGCCTTGGCCGATCATGTCCGGCTTCCCGGGATCGATGCTAATGCGATAGCAAAAGCATTGCAGGACAGCTACACGAACCGACTATATTGAGGTAACGCCGCATGATTAAGGCCGATCTGCCTTCCTGAGCAGACCGGCCTTTTCGCGCGGAGTGACGCGGCTACACGTTCTCCCAAGGATCGGAAGGCGCTTTTTTCTTCTGCGCTTTGTGCTTCTTGACGAGCTTGGGCAGATGCTTCATGCTGCGAATCATTTCCCCTTTGCAGATAGGGCAGCTGGGCTGGCTGGACGACGCCAGCTCTTCGCGGACCCACGCTTTGCAGTCCTGTCTGCGGCATCGCCAGATGGGCACGGGGGCTAGCTCCGGCTTGTTCGGCATTTCAGTCATCATGGCAGTCGTCACCTCCCGATATAAGCTTCCCGCACGGCAAAATGTTCATACGTCCGCCTGCCGCATTCGTCCTATCTTGCCAAGCGTCTACAGGGCTTAACCCGAACGGGATTTCGTGCGCGAACGGCGCGACGGCCGCGCCAGCAGCTCGTAGACGATCGGAACGATAAGCAGCGTCAGCAGCGTGGACGAAATGAGGCCGCCGATGACGGTGACGCCGAGCCCCTTGGAGATGAGCGTGCCGCTGCCGCCGCTTTCGAAGCCGAGGGCGAGCGGGAGCAGCGCGCCGATCGTCGCGAGCGCTGTCATCAGAATCGGGCGCAGCCGCGTCTCTGCGGCTTCGAGAAGCGCTTCCCGGGTGGAGACGCCTTCCTTCTCCATATGCAGCACGCGGTCGATCAAGACGATGGCGTTCGTGACGACGATGCCGATAAGCATGAGCGCGCCCATCATGGCGGAGGCGGAGATCGTCTCGCCCGCAACGAACAGCGCGACGAGCGCGCCGATGACGGCGAACGGCAGCGAGAACAAGATGACGAACGGCGTAACGGCGCCGCCGAACGTCAGCACGAGCAGCAAGTAGACGATCGCGACGGCGGCGGCAATGGCCAGCCCGAGCTGGCGAAACGTTTCATTCATTTGCTGCGTGACGCCGCCGTAGTCGATGGTAACGGAGGCCGGCAGCGATAGGGCGGCGATGCGGCTTTGCACGGCTGCGGACGCTTTACCGACATCCTTCGCCGTAATCGTTGCCGTCACTTCGGCGTACAGCTTGCCATTCTTGCGGGTTACGCCGGAGGCGGTTACGCCTTTGCGAACTTCGCTGACGTCCTGGAGCAGTGCTCCCGGGGCGACAGGTGAGCCGATCGGCTGCTTCTGAATGTCGCTCAGCGAGCCGTATGCCGGCCCCTGGGCCTCCATGTAAACGGGGACGTCGCGGCCATTGTCCGAGATGGCGGCCAGGGCCGTACGGGCGCGCATCGGTGTCAGCTGCATGGCGATTTGCCCGCTCGTCAGCCCGAAAGAAGCGAGCTTCGGCTGGTTCAATACGAAAGTAAGCTGCTCATAGGTCCGGGTGAGGGAGGAGCCTACTTTGGTAAAGCCCGCGTCCTGGCGAATTGTATCCTGGATGGATTCGACGGCTTGGCGGATGTCGCTCTCCTGCTGGCCATACACATTGAGCCTCAGCTTATTGCCGCCTACGCCGCCGCCATAGTCGGATTCCTCCCAGCTTCCGGACGGGTCGACGGTTTGAAGCGTCTCCAGAAGCGCCTTCTTCTCTTCGGCAAAATTGGCAAAGTCGTTCGCATAAAACACCTGAAAACGGGCGGAGCGGTCAGACGCGGCTCCTCCGCTCATCGGGTCGTTGCCGCCGATAGAGTACTGCAGGTCCATGACGCCTTGACGAGCAAGGATGAGCTTCTCGGCGGCCGCGGCGGTTTGCTCGGTATTTGCCGCCGTTCGGCCCGGGCCCGGATTGTAGGTGACCAACGCGAACTTCTGCTCCTCTTCCGGCAGGAACGAGAAGCCGACTACACCGGCCAGCGCCAGGCTGCCGAGCAGCAGCAGAACGGCGACGGTCGAGGTGATCCACTTGTGGTCCAAGGCCCAGCTCAGCATCCCCCGATAGCTCCGGGCGAGGAAGCCGGTGCGCTCCTCATGATTTCGATCCTGCAGCGAGCCCAGCCTGCGCCGAAACAAGACGTGGGTGAGCGCCGGGACGACGGTGATGGAAACGAGCAGCGACGCCAGCAGAGCGAAGACCATCGTCAGCGCGAAAGGGAGAAACATTTGTCCGATCGGTCCCGTGACGAGCCCGAGCGGCAGAAAAACGGCGATCGTAACCAGCGTCGAGGAAAATATCGGCATGAACATTTCGCGCGTGGCGGCGATGACGAGCTTCTCGCCCGACAGCTTCTCGAAGCTCAGCCTCATGCGGCGGTAATTGTTCTCAATGACGACGATGGAGTCGTCAACGACACGGCCGATCGCGACGGTCATGGCGCCCAGCGTCATAATGTTTAGCGTAATGCCGAGCCTCTGCAGCAGCAGGAGCGCAATGACGAGCGACAGCGGAATCGAAACGATGGAGATGAGCGTCGTACGCAGATTGCGCAGAAACAGCATGATGACGATGATCGCGAACAGCGCGCCGAACAGCGCCTTGCTCAGCATCGTGTGCACCGATTCCTCGATCGGCTTGCCTTGGTCGAGCAGGATCAGCGTTTGGATGCCAGGCTGCTCTTTCTCCAGGCGGGACACTTCGGCCTTGACCGAGTTAACGACATCGACGGTGTTGGCGCCCGAGGTTTTCGTAACTTGAATGCCGATCGACGGCTTGCCGTTCGTACGGGAGATTGATTCGGAGCGGGTGACCAGATCCACGGCGGCGACATCGGCGAGCCGGACGGTCGGCAAGGCTGCGGGAGCGGCGATGCCGGCAGCCGTGCCGGGTGCCGGTGCGGCGCCAATCGCGCCCGGTCCCCCGCCTGGGCCGGCTGCACCGCCGGCAAGCGGCAGGGCGAGGCTGCGCAGCTGCTCGAGCGTGTGGATACCGCCGTCGACGACCAACGTTTTCTCCGCGCCTTCGAGCTCGAACAGGCCGAGCGGCATCGTGACCGCCGAGTTTTGAAGAACGCTGCGGATCGTATCGACCGTCACTCCGTTAGCTTGAAGCCGAGCCGTATCCGGACGAATCTGCACTTCCTGGAGCTGCTGCCCGGAGATGGATACGGTACCTACTCCCGCGATACTCTCCAGAGCCGGACGCAGGTTTCCGTCGACGATTCGGGTTAACTCGTCCACCTTGCGGTCGTCACCGGTTAAGCTGAGCGAGATGACCGGAAATTCGTTCAGGCTGAACGAGCCGATCTTGACCGGCTGGGCGGAGTCGGGCAAGGTCACTTGGGCGATCGCATCCTGCAGATCGGCCTTCGCTTTGGCCATATCTTGACCGTAGCGGTATTGGACGAGGATGGACGATACATTTTCCATAGAGGTGGAGCTGAACGTATCGATGTCGGACAGACCGCGCAGCCTCTGCTCGAGCGGAGCAGTGATCTGGTCGGCGACCGCTTGCGGTGCCGCGCCGGGCAGGACGGTCGTCAAGGTGAGAACCGGCATCTCCATGTTGGGAAGCGTCTCCTGCTTCATGCTGGCACCGGCATACAGACCGGCAGCCGTCACGAGGAGCGTGACGAAGAACAAGGCGAATTTGTTGTGTAGCGAGAATCGGATCAAGCTGCGCATGGAAACCTCCGATCGGTGATGTTTGCTGGTAGTTTTGCCGGAGAAGCCCAATCTGATGCGCAGAGATGAGGACCAAGCTGCTAGAGTGTCTGGCGATGAGAGGCGGGAGAGGGTGCAGTCGGCAGGCGGCGGCTTTGAGACATTTTAGTTGCACCCTAAACTTTGGCGGCTTCGGCTGCGGTGGCGTTAAGCTGGAGACTAGACGCCGGCAACAAGCATTACTACGTCTCGCAAACCGGCATTACGCCGTAAACCCGTTCTTAAGGACGGGGGAAGCTGTGTATCCTCGCACGCTATCCTAAGCGGCGGAAATGAAACAAAATGAAATGAAATGAAATTTACCTGATTGATAGTTAACTGTGCTAACAAAAAATGGTTCGGAATCGGAATGTATGTCCACGTACAAGCGGGCGGCGTTTCTTGCGGGGCGTCGGCAAGTTCGCGGCACCGATAAACTTCCGCACGGGATGTTGCCGAACCGGTACTCGCATGCTCCGGCCCCTCCTTAAGAGTTTCCAAGGGTATGTTGATCGTTATGAGGATTCACGCCAATCCCTCCAAAAAAATATGTTTACCTTATCGTCGAATTTTGATAATATTGACGCAACGTTCAAATGCGATGAAGAGACGAGTAAATAAATGAAACTCTTTCCCAGAGAGCTCCGGCAGCTGAAAAGGAGCAAAGATTTCTTTATTGAAAAAAGCCTCAGAGCAGCACATCGGAACCGCTTGACCGCAGGGGATGGTGTGACAGGAGCTCCTGTTACAGAGCTAAAGTATAAGCATTGCCAGGCGATGCCGTACTTGAAAAGGCGGATATGGTGACATATTCGCGAATCAGGGTGGTACCACGAGAATCCAATCTCGTCCCTTAGACTGACGATAAGTCTTGGGGGTGGGATTTTTTATTGTTTCCAGAGTTTTGCAGGCTGCATTGATCATGAGGTACGCTGCATGAGACGGTTGAATATGTATTGGATAAGGATTCGTTCGCCTTTATTACGCTCATAGGAAAGGATATGAAATCGATATGACACAGAAATTGAAGGTTGGTATCGTCGGAGGTACGGGTATGGTCGGCCAGCGGTTCATGGAGCTGCTGGATCAGCATCCTTGGTTTCAGGTGACGGCTATCGCAGCCAGCGCCGGATCCGCAGGGAAAACTTATGAAGAGGCTGTGCAGGGCAGATGGAAGCTGGCTGCACCGATTCCGGAAGAAGTAAAATCCATTATCGTGCAAGACGCGGCGAAGGTGGAAGAGGTTGCCGGCGAGGTCGATTTTATTTTCTGCGCGGTCGATATGAAGAAAAATGAGATTCAAGCGCTCGAAGAAGCTTACGCCAAGACGGGCACGCCGGTCATTTCCAATAACTCGGCTCACCGCTGGACGCCGGACGTTCCGATGGTCATTCCGGAAGTGAATCCTGGCCATATCGAAGTGATTGCCGCGCAGAGAAAGCGTCTCGGCACCTCGACCGGTTTTATCGCCGTCAAGCCGAACTGCTCGATTCAAAGCTATGTCCCGGCGCTTCATGCGCTGCTTGATTTCAAACCGACCAAAGTGGTGGCAACGACGTATCAGGCGATTTCCGGAGCCGGCAAAAACTTCACCGACTGGCCGGAAATGCTCGATAACGTGATTCCGTACATCGGCGGCGAGGAGGAGAAGAGCGAGCAGGAGCCGCTGCGCATCTGGGGCAGCCTGACGAACGGCGAAATCGTGAAGGCGAGCTCGCCGCTGATTACGACGCAATGTATCCGTGTTCCGGTAACGGACGGTCATATGGCGGCTGTCTTTGCATCGTTTGAGAAGAAGCCTTCCAAGGACGAAGTGTTGGCGCGCTGGCGCGAGTACAAAGGGCGTCCGCAGGAGCTGGCACTGCCGAGCGCGCCGAAGCAGTTCATCACGTATTTTGAAGAAGAGAACCGGCCGCAGACGAAGCTGGACCGCGACATTGAGCGCGGCATGGGCGTTTCGGCAGGAAGATTGCGCGAAGACACGATTTATGACTATAAGTTTGTAGGCTTGTCGCACAATACGCTGCGCGGCGCGGCGGGCGGCGCCGTGCTGATCGCCGAGCTGCTGAAAGCGGAAGGTTATATCCAAGCCAAATAAATACGAAAACAGCAAGCTGCCGGACATTACCGGGCTTGCTGTTTTTTTTGTTATTTCGCCAAGAGTGGAAAACCTCGTGAGCGATAACGGTTTCCGAAACCGTTATTTGACTCGAGACTTGATGGCTATCAAGATTAGCGGATTTGGAAGGCGTTATTTTCCAGCAATCAGGTAAAATCAAGCCCAAATTCCTCAATTGACGCTGGATAGCGCCGCCAAAGTCCGCTATTTTGCATGAAAAGTGCGATAGCGGTAAAATAGGGCCCTCAAAATCCGTTAACGAACGGCATCAGCCAGGATTACATAAAAATCCCTGTTACGCTACATATTATGGAAAAGTGTTCGTTGAGGGGAAGGGACATGGACTTATTCAAACTGTTAGGAAAAAGTCAATTGGTATCCTCTGCCGATAAAGCAAGCCGGCAAGCCTCCCGGGATATCGACGATCCTGCATCAGGTCCCGTAACCATTACTGAAAATAAGGTGGATTGGCTTCGAGAACAGTTAGGAGACAGCCCGGATATTATTTTTCGCTCGCTGGGGGACACGCTCAATGCGGATCATTGTCTTACCGTTGTGTATATCGACGGATTGGTCGATCAACAGCTGCTCACGATGATGCTGGATGCGCTGGCGGCGGATTCGACTTCCCCCTGTACAGTAGCATCGCATCTGGAGAACCTGCTCATGAGCCGTCTCCCCGTGGGGAGCCTGAAGCGTATAGATAACGACGACAAGCTGCTGCAATCCGTGCTGGACGGGCAAGTTGTCGTGCTTCCGGCTGGGCATTCAGATGCACTTGTCGTATCCATAATGGGCGGAGTCAGACGCTCTGTCGAGGAACCTTCTTCACAAACCGTTATTCGCGGCCCTAAGGAGGGCTTTGTTGAGGAGCTCGCGACCAATATAGCGCTCCTCCGCCGTAAAATCAGATCGCCGCAATTTCGGTATGAGCCAATGGTGTTAGGCAAGTACACACAGACCAAAGTGGCAGTTTGTTATCTCGAGGGTATTGCCGATCCCGTCGTCGTAAGCGAGGTAACCAAGAGGCTTGCATCTATCAATACAGACAGCATATTGGAAAGCGGGTATATTGAAGAATTTATTCAAGACGGTGTGTACACACCTTTTCCAACCATTCTGAACTCGGAGCGTCCGGATGCAGTTGCCGGGGGAATATTGGAAGGTTTAGTTGCCATTCTTGTCGACGGGACTCCTTTCGTTCTGCTTGCACCGGTCAGCTTTTTTCGATTTTTTATTTCGAGCGAAGACTATTACCAGCGATTTGACATCTCCACCTTTTTGCGGCTGGTTCGCATATCGTCCTTTGCCGTTGCTCTGCTGCTGCCCTCTATCTTTATAGCGATCACTACCTTTCATCAGGAAATGCTGCCGACTACACTGCTCGTCAGCTTGGCCGCGCAGCGGGAAAGCACCCCCTTGCCCGCACTGCTGGAAGCCTTGCTTATGGAATTAACCTTCGAAGTCATTCGGGAAGCCGGAGTCCGAATGCCGCGGGCTATTGGTCCTGCGATTTCGATCGTCGGTGCACTCGTGCTGGGACAAGCCGCCGTGCAAGCAGGTCTCGTATCGGCTGCGATGGTTATTGTCGTTTCGTTCACGGCCATTTCCAACTTCGTACTGCCGGCCATTAATATGGCATCTGCGGTCAGGCTGATGCGGTTTGTTCTGATGCTGCTGGCTGGAACATTGGGGCTTTACGGTATTTTGGCCGGACTCGTTCCCACTCTCGTTCACCTTATATCGCTGCGTACATTTGGTGTCCCTTACTTTTTGCCGATTGCTCCTTTTATGCCTTCCAATATGAAGGATCTTCTCGTTCGTATGCCTTGGTGGAAAATGCAAACTCGACCAGCGATGATTGCGGGAGATAACCAAACTCGACAAGGTCCGGTTCTAAAGCCCGGCTCGCAGCGAATTCACGGTGATCGGAATGAAGATTCGGCCCAATAGGAGGACGTGGAGTGCATCCAGTCTATAGAGCTGCATTGGCCTTGATTCTATGCGTCGTACTGCCCGGCTGCTGGAACCGGACGGAACTAAATGAGATTGGAATCGCTTCAGCTTCAGGGTTTGACCGATCCGGCGAAGACTGGGTTGGGAGCTTCCAGATCATCGTACCCTCCGCCATGGCTTCAGGAACGACCGGCGGAGGCGGCGGGGGAGGGGGGAACTCTCCGGCGATAAACGTGCATTCCGTGAAAGGCCAAACGATTATGGAAGCAGCCTCTCTAAGCAACCTGGAGAACCCTCGCCGCTTGTATTTTGCTCATAATAATGTAGTTATTATCGGCAAGGAGGCAGCGGAGAAGGGGGTTGGCCAACTCATTGATTTGTATTTGCGAAATGCGGAATCGCGGGAGACGGTCTTGCTTCTTCTGACGGAACAGAAAGCAAGCGAGATGCTGCGAAAATTACTTCCTCCCGAGAAAATTGCAGGGGCGGGGATTGCCGAAATTTTGCGTAAAGAAAAAGATTTGACCTCTATGTTTGCACCGGTTACCGTTTTCGATGTTGCCAATAAAATGATCAACACGGATACGAAAGCGATAGGGGTGCCCGTTATTGCCGTATCCGGCGGAACCGATCATGACAATGAAACCGATCTCGAATCCATGGATGCCTTTAAGAAAACATCTCCGACTCAGAAGATCAAGCTGGTCAAGCTGGGAATATTCCATAATAACCGGTTGGTTGGATGGATGGACCGCAAGGAGAGCAGGGGGCTCAACTGGATGACTGACAAAGTCAACGGGACTTTATTGGCCATTTCATCCTCGGCATCAAACCGAAAACCAAACATCTCACTAACCATCGTTTCGTCCAAGACTACCGTTCATCCTGTTAAACAGGGAGAGAAGTATGTTATGAACGTGAATGTGAAGGCCAAAGGCGACCTGAATGAATCCGGAGGCAAGCTGATGCTGACCGATCGGAATGTATTGCTGGAATTGGAGGAGCAAGCAGAGCGGGAGATTGAGAGCGAAATTAAGGCCGGTTGGAAAGCGATGCGCCGATTAGGAGTGGATGCCGCCGGTTTTACGGATTCCATTCATCGCAGGATGCCGGCGGATTGGAAACAGATGAAGGGCGATTGGAAAGCTGTATTTGACAAGATGGAGCTTAATGTCCGAGTTCAGGTAACCATCAAGCGTCAAGGATTGATTCAAAATTCATATTAAGACCGCCGGCAGCCGAAACCTGGTATAAGATGAAGGAGCAACAAGGATGAGTAAATTAACTCCCAAGCTATCGGATCTGGTTGTCACATTCGTGCTGTTTGAAGTAGGAAGCACCACCTTGTTTTTATTAGGGGGAAAGGCGAAGCAAGACGCCTGGCTGGTGATGCTGATCGGCGCCATATTCGGTTTCATGCTTGTGCTGCTCTATCTATGGATTCATCGATTGGACAGAAGCCGCGATTTGTTCGAGCTGTTGTTCTATTATTTGGAGACATTACCCGGTCGAATCATAGGCGGACTGTATGTTTGTTACTTCCTCTACGAGGCTTCCCGCAATCTGCGGGACCTCGGGGAATTAACTGTGCTTACGTTGCTGAACAGAACGCCTATTGCCTTTGTCATGCTTGTGGCTATTGTTGTCATCAGCAACACGGTACGATACGGCGCGGAAGTGCTTATGCAAACCTGCACCGCTCTTTTTCCGATCACGGTTGCGGGATACGCTTTATTGCTTTCCTTGATCGCGGCAGCGGGGATGATTCATATGGAGAATATGCTGCCCATTCTTGAAAACGGCTGGAAGCCTGTTTGGGATAACGCCTTCCCCGAGGTGGTCTCCTTTCCGTTTGGCCAAACGGTGTTGTTTCTCGTATTATTCAAAATAACTGAACATTCATCAGGCTTTAGCAAAGCTATAATATGGGCCTACAGTATTGTTTCGTTCGTATTGATTTTGCTGAATCAAATCAGTATTCTTGTGCTTGGGCCCGAGTTAGCCTCGAATTTCACGCTTCCTTTGCTGGAAACCGTTCAGCTCATTCGCTTTCCCCAGATCCTGGAGAGAATGGATGCGCTTTTTGCCCTCATCTTGTACCTCGGCCTTGGCATCAAAATAGCTGCTTTTTTTATAGCCTCTGTGACGGGTTTGCACCGAATTACGACTATCAAATACAAGCTGCTGATTATTCCGGCCGCTGCAGTAATTTATGCGTCATCGTTCTTGTCGCCGAGATACGTGGAGTATGTTTGGGCAGGGCTGAATCTCACGGTTGTTTGGATCTCTCCCGTATTTCAGATCATTCTGCCTTTGATGCTTCTGACGGTCATGCTGCTGCGCAAAGAGAAAAGATCGCAAACTTCGCAAAGCACGGGAGCTGAGCGTCCGAATCGGATATAAATTTGAAGCCGGAACGGATTGACAGCATCCTTCATTTGTAATATCTTTAAATTAAGATATACAATGTCATGAAGTCCATTTCCAAACCATCGAGAGGAGACCGATCATCATGGATCATTCAAAATCGAAAGACAACGTTCCGGACAGCGGCTCAGACACCGTTCCGAACAGCATACCGGGCACCTCGCGTCATCCCGGGGGCGAGGCGATGCACTTATTCGTCGTATTGTCGCGGGCGCATCAATGGACGAGCGTCCATGCAAATCATAACATCCGTAAGGCCGGACTGAATCCGACCGAATTCGGCGTACTCGAGTTTCTGTATCACAAGGGCGCTCATCCGCTGCAGCAGATCGGGGAGAAAATTTTGATCTCCAGCGGGAACATTACGTATGTCGTCGATAAGCTGGAAAGCAAAGGGCTCATCGTCCGGCGCTCATCGCCGGAGGATCGACGCGTCATATTCGCCGAAGTGACCGACGAAGGCCGCAAGCTGATGGATGCCGTCTTCCCGCGGCATCAGCAGGCTCTCGAGGAAGCGTGCTCGGCGCTCACGGAGGAAGAGCGGCAGCAAGCGATCGCGCTGCTGAAGAAGCTGGGACTGTCCGCGAAAGAGAAAGCCAAGCACCTGAAATAAAGCCGGCGTTGTTAGGAGGCCGGTTTCCTGTGAAGCGGCAGCCGTACTTCGAACGTCGTTCCGACGCCGACACAGCTCTCAACGACGATACGGCCCTTGTGATGCTCTATGATCGCGTAGCAAAGCATGAGACCGAGTCCGGTTCCCTGCTCTTTGGTCGTTTGAAACGGCTGGCCGAGATATACCATGCGCTCCGCGGAAATGCCTTCCCCTTGATCGGTGATGCGGAGCACGGCTTCCCCGCCGTCTTGGCACACTCCGAGCCGGACAACGCCTCCGTCCTGCATCGCCTCGATGGCATTCCTCGTTAAATTCAGAAGCACTTGTTTAATCTGGCTGTCGTCGCACCAAACGGGCTGACCGGCGCCGGAATGGCAAATTTCAATTCGCACTTGCCGCTCGCGGGCTTGCGCCTCCAGCAGCGTCGCGACATCATGGACGAGCGGCGTCAATTCGAACGCCGCAAATTCCGACGGCTTCGGTCTGGCGAGCTGAAGAAGGTCCGTCAATATTTTCTCGATGCGGCTGAATTCTTCCATGACAATGCGGTCGTAGTCTTTCTTTGGGCCATACTCTTTAATAATTTGATAGAAGCCCCTCAGCGCTGTGATCGGATTGCGGATTTCGTGTGCGATTCCGGCCGCAAGCTTGCCGACCAGCGCGAGCTTCTCCGCGCGGTTTATTCGTTCCTCAGCTTGCTTCTTGGCGGTAATATCCTTCGTTACTCCGATTGTATGCGTATGAACACCCGCTTTGTCGCGGATGACCTTGAACTTGCTCTCTGTCCATACGTAGTGTCCGTTCTTGTGGCGTATCAACGCTTCGACCGTATCGGAGTTCGGGTTTAAGTGCTCCGGCAATGAATGCTCCGGATGGAGGTAATCGGCATGATTCGTCCCGCGAAGCTCCTCGGGCGAGTAGCCGAGGATGTTCTTCACAGCCGGAGACGAATATTCGATCGTTCCGTCTGGAAGCAGATACGTAATGATATCCTGCGTGTTCTCGGCGAGCAGATTGTAGAGCGCGTTAAGCTCAAGCAGTCTGTGCCGTTCGAGCTTCGTTCTGGTCAAATCGATGACAGCCCCGATCACTCGAAGAATTTGGCGGTTGTCGTCATAGACCACATCGCCGCGGGCGTGGACCGTACGGATTTCACCGTCAGGGCGCTTGATTCGAAATTCGGCGTCGAACGGTTTCTCCGTCTGATGCAATTCGTTGATCTGTTTTTGTATGTATGGCAAATCATCAGGGTATACGAAAGACAAATGGTTATCAACGGTTGGTGTGAAAGCGCTTTTATCAACGCCGTATATGCGATAGAGATTGTCCGTCCAATATACTTTACGATTGCTATAGTCCATCTCCCAGCCGCCGATATCGTCTTCATCCACTTGCTCGGGTATGGTAGGGCTTTCGTAAGTTATCATATTCGTCATGGTCCGCTATCACCCGTCTTTCTCCTTGATCGATACGCTATTTGGTATCTGTATTCTAGCAGAAGGAGGGAAATCCTCTCATTTCACAGTATACAAAAGAAAATTTTTGTAAGCGCTTGACTAGCCCCCTGGCAAACTTCCGCTTGCCCTGCCGTCCGTTAGCGACTAAGCTCTAATAGAATGATAGTAAAATGAGACGGCGATCAAAGGAGAACAAGAGAGCAATGACACAGCTGCGGGATTTGCGGGATCGTGATGAATTCACGGGATTTTATTTGCTGAAGGCAGCGGAGGTTAAGCTGACGAACGCTACGCCGCCGAGCTCATATTTGGACATGATACTGGCCGATGCCACGGGGGAGCTTCCCGCCAAGCTGTGGGACGCTTCGAGTACGGATAAGGAAACGTTCTTTCCTCTCATGCTCGTCAAGGTGCAAGGCGTCGCCCAGCTGTACCGGGATAAGCTCCAGGCGAAAATCGTCCGTATCCGCAAGGCGGTCAAAGAGGACGGCGTCGATCTGAAGAGCTTTATCCGTACGGCGCCGATCGAAGCGGAGGATCTCGTCCGCGTCATCCAGGCAACGGCTGCAAGCATAACCGACGACAAGGTGCGGAGCATCGTGGAGTATTGTATCGGCAAGGTGGAGGAGAAGCTGCGGCACTATCCTGCGGGGAAAAGCCATCATCACGCCTATTACGGCGGGCTCGCCTACCATATGGTGAGAATGCTGGAGTTAGGCGCGTTCATTTGCGGGCAGCGGCCGTTCCTGAACGCGGATTTGGTGAAGGCAGGCATATTGCTCCATGATATCGCCAAGCCGGAGGAAATGATCGCCGAGCTGGGAATCGTATCCGACTACAGCGTGCCCGGCAAGCTGCTGGGGCATCTGGCGATCGCCTCCGGCTGGATCGTCGAGGCGGCGATCTCGCTGGGCCTCGGCACGAGCGACCGGACGGTTATGCTGCTGCAGCACCTGGTGCTGTCGCACCATAACCTCGGCGAGTGGGGGAGTCCGGTGCAGCCACAAATTCCGGAGGCGGTCGCGCTCCATTATATCGATCAGCTCGATGCGAAGCTGCAGGCGGTCGAGGATGCGCTGGCCGTGCTGCCGGAATCGGAGGAATGGACGACGAACATTCGGGTGATCGAAAATAAACCGATTTACCGCCCGCGGTAATCGGGCTATTAAGCACCGGAGCGGAGCTCCCGCTTCGGAACGCGAGCTGCTTCGGCGGTACCGGAGCGGCTGCGCAGCTCCATGGCGACGAGGCTTGCCAGGACGATGACGATCCCGGTCCACTGCAGCGGACGGAGCCGCTCGTGGAACAAGATCGCGGAGCTGACGATCGTAACGATCGGCTCCAGCAAGGAGATGATCGAGGCACGCGTCGAACCGATCCGCTTGACACCTTCGAAGAAGGTAAGGATGGCGATGAAGGTGGACAGCACGCCGACACCGAGCACAGCTCCCCAGGAGACGAAGCCGGTAACCGGCGCCAATGTGCCCTGGCTCAGCGCGACCAGCACGAGTGTACCGGCGGCAGAGACGGAAATATGAGCGGAGCTGACGAGCGGCGACACTTGCTTCATCAACCGGTTGCTGTACACGATGAAGAACGAATAGACGAGGGCGGAGCCCAGCGCAAGCAGCACGCCGACGGTGTGAATCGATTGGGCGGGTCCCTGCAGAACAAGAATCAGCCCGGCGAAGCCGGTTACCAGCGCGATCGCTTTACGCGCCGTAATCGGCTCTTTGTCGACGACTCGCATCAACAAGCAGACGAGTGTCGGATACGAATAAAACATCATTTCGGCCAGCGACGCCGACATATAAGAGAATGACGTGAAGAGCAGCGTCGCCATGACGGCATAGCCGCCGATGCCCATCAGCCACAATATGCCCCGTTCCCGCCATGTCAGCCGATAGACCGGGCGCGTCGCCGCAATCCACAGCCAGAACAGGACGGCGGCGATGCCGAACCGGTAGGCAAGCAGGGTGCCGACGGTCATCCCCTGCTCATAGGCCAGCTTGGCAAAAATCCCCATCAGCCCGAATCCGACCGCAGAAGCGACCGTCATTGCGGTTCCAACGGCCGTATCCCGTGAGTTCATCGTAGGTGTTCAGCTCCCCGTTTCCATTATGAGCGATATTCCAGCGTCTCTCCGTCCGCGGGGACGGAGACGCGGTGCTGCAGATCATGCAGCGCAACAAAATCGAGCAGCTGCCGGCGGCTTAGCCGGCAGTGATTCCAGGCTTCCATATGAGCTGCTATGACGTTCATGTGCGGGTTGACGGAAGCTTTACAGAGGGCGGCAATATCACGCCCGGCCATCGTTACCGCGCCGCCGCTGCGGAACTTTGCCGCACCGGCGTACACGACGGTCACATCCGGACGGAACCGCTCCAGCAGGGCGCGGACTTCGCGGCACCATACGGTGTCCCCTGCCGCGTACAGCGTCGGCTCTTCGCCGGCGGTTTCGGGCTCCAGCACGTAGCCGGACACCGGCCCAAGGCTGCGTCCGAGCAGTCCGCGGCCATGGCGGCCGCCGGTGCGGACGATGCGGATGCCGGCCCATGCGACAGGGGCGGTGACCGACTGTACGTGGCGGAAGCCTTGAGCCGTGAGACGCTCCTCGTCTTCCGGCTGGCAGAAGATCGGGATGTGTCTGGGCAGCAGCCGCTCGGCCGCCTCATCCCAGTGGTCGCGGTGCATATGCGTCA
Organism: Paenibacillus chartarius; assembly: GCF_042432825.1. Lineage (NCBI taxonomy): Bacteria > Bacillati > Bacillota > Bacilli > Caryophanales > Paenibacillaceae > Paenibacillus > Paenibacillus chartarius. The sequence continues at coordinate 81,006 of NZ_JBHLWN010000121.1, forward strand.
GCAGCACGGCGTCCGGCTCCAGCAGCGTCTCCACCGGAACCGGCAGCGGGACAAGCGGATTCGCCCTTGTGTCCGGCGTGTCCGGTACGGGAGCCATTGCGCCGGGGCTGCCAAGCATCGGATCGACCAGCAGAGTCCTGCCGGCGTATTGAATTTGTAAGGTCGCATGCCTGATCAATTGGATTTGCATGAACGGTTCCCCCTTATTTTCGCTAGGTTAGCTCTATTGTAAGAGACCTGAAGCTTCCGCGGCGAAGCCGATGCGACGGGGGGATTTTCACGATGAAATTAATGCCTATGCGATTTGATAAGCTGCGTCGATAGATGAAGCCTGTAATTGGCGTATTCGAGCAGGCGGTCCAGCATGCCGTTCAGCTCGTCGTGGCCGGAGGCGCGCACGAGCAGCGAATAGCAGCCGTCTCCGCTGATGCGGTGAGCCTCCGTCACGGACGGTTCCCGCTGCACGAAGCTGATGAACTCGGCGTGGCGGTTCGACTTCATCAGGACGGTGACTACGGCTGTAAGCGGTTTGCCGAGCTTCTCATCATCCGTCATGACGGTATAGCCGCGAATAAGGCCGTGCTCCTCCAGCCTGCGGATGCGCGCCCCGACCGCCTGCCCGGTCAGATGCACGAGCTCGCCGACTTCGCGCCACTGCAAGCGGGCGTTCTTGCGCAGCAGCCGGATGATCTCCAGATCGGTTTCGTCCGGTACGTACATAGGGGTCAGCTCTTTTCTTTCGGGAAGTTCTATTCGTAAGCATAAAGCGTCGGGGGAGCGAGGGCAAGAGCCGTTTCATGAGGGGGTGTAAATAGTGGGGAGGGCCGTGAAGCCCGGTCTACTTCGGCTTTCGCTGCTGTGGGGGAATCCATGGCTTCAGAGCCGCCCGAAAGAAATTGACGTACGCAGCTCCTGAACAGGGATATTTTTACAAAAATTAGTTCGGAGAGGGTAACAAAACAGGGGATTCATGAGTTTAATTGGTAGAGGAGGTTGAAGCATGAAGCTGAGATCCATGATCGCCGCAACCGCGCTAGTATTGGCGCTTCCTACATCGATGGTCGCATACGGTTCGGTTACAGGCGAATCCCCAATCGTTTTCCCGGTAAAATGGATGTTTGGCGACAAGCCGGTGACGTTGGGGGATGAATACGAGACGTTGTACTATAACGGCCATATTTATGCTCCTGTCCGGTGGCTGGCTGAGCGCGTTTACTACTTCAACGTGGATTATGATGCAAGCAGCAGAACGGTGTCAATCTCTGAACCTCTTGGGCCCGTCGGACCGAAGGTAACTCCCGACCAAGCCAAGATCGTGGCCTATGAGCAATACCATCTGCGGCATGTCGACGACGAGTTTTCAATACGAGGCTTGAGCGACGAGGAATGGAAGCAGGTGCCGCCGGATGCGAAAAAGCTGACTCCGGTCTATTATTTTGTTACCGGTACTAAAGAGGACGGCGAGCAGGTTACGATTTGCGTGTCCAGCAACAATAAGGAACACAGCTTTGTGTATGAACCGGAAGCGGATTTACAACAAGAGTTTCAAAAAATAGCAGAGTACGATGACGTATTCCGGCAGTATTCCGTGCAGGTGATGAGCATGTGGACTGAAAATAGCACCTTAATATTGCAGCTGAGAAAGCTGCATCGACACCGCGAAGCGCTTACGGAAACGGAGACCGCCGAGCTGAAATCGGCGATCTACCAGGCGTATGGCAGCTCGTTCCCGCTAGTGATCCAATCGTTTACGATCAGCGACAACCCGGATATCGCCGGCGAAATCAAGACTGTCGACAAGGAGCGGCAAAGGATCTTGGTGGTATATTCTAAAGACAAGGTGCCTAACGGCGAGCCGGATGCTGCTTGGCTGACGCTTGCCGAAGATACGGCGATCGTTCGTCAAAGCACCGGCACGAAGCTGTCATTCGGCGAGCTCAGCGCGGGGCTGAAAGTGTCAGCTTGGAGCGACAGGATGTGGCTGACTAGCTATCCCGGGCAAGTAACGGTCCTGGAGATAACCATCGAATGAAAGGAGCGTGTTAGTAAGAATGATCCGGCTTATGAAAAGGGGAATGCATGGGTTTGCATTGGCCGTGTTACTGTTTGCGTTGTTGCCTACGAATCCGGCGCAATCGGAGGAAGTGGCGCCATACGCCGGGGTGATAGAGGAGAGCACGAGCGTTACTTTGAGAACAGTTACGCCGCTCTTTCACTCACCTGACCCCGGCCAGGCGGTTGTTGCCTACCTCGCTCCACAATCCGTACAGAGCACCGCCTCCATGAAAAAGGAATGGTTTCAGGTTCAAACTTGGCTGGGGCCGCTGTGGCTGAACCCGAATGTCAGCTACCCCGAGGATCTGCGACAAGAGCAGACGGACTTGATTTTGAATGAGCACGTTGACGTGTATGAGCATCCGCATAAGTCAGCTCGCGTGCTGGGCAGGCTGGCTCCGCAAACGGTGTCCGCCTTTGAGCACGGCAGCGGCTGGCACCATATCCGCAGCGATTGGCTAGGCGACTCATGGATCTACTTGCCGGACCCGGCGACCGATCCTGAAACGTACGTTCCGCCGGCTGATGTTGGAGGGAAGAAGATTGCTGCGAAGTGGAGCGAAAAAACGTACAGCTTCGGTGCCGGCTGGCGCGGCTATCCGTTTGCCACCTCATTATTTGCGAAAGCAAGCAGCCATGATCTTTCCCCCTATCCGCCCGGCTATCAGACGGGAGATGTACCTACCGGAGACGACGTGAACATTAGTATTAGCGTAGCGAACGCTAGCGACAAAGACCTTGATGTAACAGCTGCGACCAAGCTTCAAATCGATATTTACCGGATTGTCGATTTCGACCCGTATCAGAAGCAGCTGGTCTGGTCCGGCGAGCTGCCCTCATTGGAAGCCTTCTATCCTAAGGCTAGTGCGGAAATTACGAGCCGCGAACTTGAGTTTACGTGGGATCAGACGGACAGTGCGGGAAATCAGGTTCCTTTCGGTAACTATCTTGTGGAATTAAAGGCGCCTGGTTCTATCTTTTATACTATGAAAGACAGCTCCGAGGTGCTGCAGCAGCAATTGGAGACCACTTCCCGCAATTCGATGAGCGTAAGGATCTTAGCACCGTAGTTTGAAAAGCTGCCCCATGCCGAGTAACTCCACAAAAAAAGACTTAGCGGAAGTTCCCGCTAAGTCTTTTTTGTTTTAATTAGCCTCTCCAACTACGATGGTTAACACTTGTTCGGCCGAAGGGCTGTATTCCGTACCCGAACCGTCGGCATCTTTCGTGAATCGAATAGGATAGGTTCCAGCGGGCGGAACGCTTTTGTTGAGCAAGTTTACGGTAATATTGGTGTAGGCGCTTAAATCGATGTTATGAATCGTTAGGGTATGTCCGTCATTGCTAATTTCAGCATTATCATTAAGATTGTGAATTCCATTGGTACCGTACGTATCCTCGGTATTGAAAGTAAAGCCGTCTACGTTGACAACGACAGTTCCCTTAACAAATTGAACCCCGGCATTCATTGTAAAAGTAATCGTCTGTGCATTTACCGTACCGGCATATAGTTGTTTGGTTCTACTACCTTCACTGCTGTCAAAGGCGTATGTGCTGGACGTTACGGTCGGGATCGGCTCATTGCCTTTTACCAAAGTGAATGTCAGAGCGTGCTGTGCATCTTTGGCGGTTTCCAAAGTTTCATCCGGATCCTTAGCCGTAATAATATACGAATATTGGCCTGGCGCAAGGTCTTCCAAATTCGCAATTTCCAAGGAGCCGTCCGAAGCGCTTGTTCCCAAAGGTATAGCCGGACCCAGTTCCCCGTCATCTACGACGCCGTTCTCGGCCACGGTATCCTGCCAACGATAAGCCGTCACGATGGTGCCTGCGTTTCCGCCAATTGCACCGGCAGAACCCTGAATTTGATCCATGGTGCCGTTATAGCGGTCCACTTCTTTAAATTTCGAAATATCGACGGCCGGTAGAGTAGGTTCGTCAGGGGTCTGTTCGACTGGAGCCTGATCAACGGGACTATCGCCGCTGGAAGGATCGTCGCCCGAGCTTTGATTATCGGAACTCACACTGCCGGAACCGGAGCTTTTCAAAGCTTCCGCCGCTTTGGCCGCGGCTTCCGCAGCTTTCGCAGCCTCTGCGGCCTTCGCTTCCTCGGCAGCCTTCGCAGCCTTAGCCGCCTCTTCCGCAGCTTTCGCCTCCTCCGCAGCTTTCGCCTCCTCTGATGCCTTTAAAAAATTTGAAGCGACAAGAGCAACCCGTTGACGCTCCGCAAGTCCGGCTGGATTGAACATATTGCCGTTTTCTCCGGTGAGGAGCTTCGCTTCCACTGCGTAAGCAACCGCATCCTTTGCATAATCCGAGATACTCGCCGCGTCGGCAAAAGTTAATTTGTCACGGTATCCGGTAACATTGACCTTCAAGGCCCTAACAAACAAGGTCGCCATGTCCTGTCGGGTTAAATTTTGATTTAAGCCAAAGCTGCCTTCCCCCACACCGTGGATAAGCCCTGCCGCAGCCGCAGCCTCGACATACTTGTAGGAATAGTGGTCTGCGGGAACATCGGCAAACGTAGGTTGTCCAGGTGCACTGGAAACGTCTAGCTGTAAAGCTTTAGCCAAAATTATAGCAAAGTCCTGGCGTGTAATTTTTCCCGCCGGATTAAAGGAGTTCTCTCTTACACCAGTAAGGATACCTTTATCCGCAAGCTCCAAAATGGCACTTTTGGCAAAGGAGCCGCCGATATCTGAAAAGTCAACGGAGGCAGCTTCGGCGGTTGCAGTGAGTAAGGTAGAGGATAATAAGCCGGCTGCGATTGCAGATTGTAACATAAACTTCTTCTTCACGATGTGCCCTCCCAAGTTGTTTGTAAAACTGAGTCGAATTCGAGCGTACTATTCTGCGATGCGGTCGAAACCTCCTTTTAAAAGGGTGCTATACGCATATTTCTCTTTTGTCAGAGTGGAAATCCAGGTAAGATGTATGGGAACTGGTGAAAGGAGTTTGCGCGTTGAAGAGAAGGCGGTTTCGCTGGCTGAAGACGGGAGCTGCGGGGGGAGTCGTGCTGCTTATAGCCGGCTTTATTTTTCCTACGTGGACCCCGCCGATCAATGGCCCTACCAGCATAAGCACACTAGAACAGATACACATCAACGGGACGAAATTGGAAGTGATGATCAGAGGCGTTGACCGTACAAATCCTCTTGTCATTTTTGTACACGGAGGACCGGGCTGTTCGGAAATACCGTATGTGAGAAAATATCAAGATTTGCTCGAGCAGCATTTCACGATCGTTCACTATGATCAACGGGGCAGCGGGAAGTCCTATCATTTTTTCGAGGACTATTCGAATTTATCAAGTGATTTGCATGTCGACGATCTGTTGGCATTAACAGACTATGTAACTGAACAGCTCGGCCAGGAAAAAGCGCTGCTGATCGGCCATTCATTCGGGACATATATCGGAATGAAGGCTGCGGGCAGGGCGCCTGACAAATTTGCCGCATACATTGGCATTGGGCAGGTTTCCGATACGGTTCAAAGCGAGAAAGATAGTTTGGACTATACGATGAATCAAGCTAAACAAGCGAACAACTGGGGTGATGTAAACAAGCTTGAAGCGCTGCGCGGCGCTATCGAACAAGGAAAACAGCTTACCCCCCGTTATTTGGTTCGTAAGTATGGCGGAGCGGCCCGGTTAATCGACGATAATATGGATTATTATGCGGGCTTTTTGCTGAACCGTGAGTATAATTTGCTGGATGTTTTCCGTTATGTACGAGGGGTTTCTCTTTCACAGGACATCCTGATCGCGGAAGAAAAGAACCGAAACATTACGGAGATTGTAACCCGCCTGGAAATACCGGCTTATTTTGTGATGGGGCAATACGATTACATGACTTCAGTCCGGGCAGCCAGAGCGTATTTCACGACGATTCAGGCGCCTGTTAAAGATTTTGTCGTCTTTGATCAGTCCGCGCATTATCCGCAATTCGAGGAGGAAGAACGGTTTGCCGATTGGCTGAATCAAACAAGCAGCGAGCTTGGTTTGTAGAACGGATGCAAGCCGGAGCGTTACGAAAAATTAAGGCCCCCCGTAAGGGAGGCCTCATGTCGTTCAACAGACGATTACGCTTGAGGTCGGGCACAACGGAAACCAGGCAGGGAACATTGCGGCTGAAGAGGGCAGAGCAGAATAGGGAGCGGGTCAACCGGCCCCGATTTACTCAAAACCGCTGCGTCAATTCCGGCGCGTACCGGATCAGCTCTTCTTTCCGGAAGCCGACGTCTCTGGATTCGTGTGCGACCAATGACAGCTCCTCGACCCAGCCGAACGACCAGGCGGAGCGGGGGACGTCCGGCCAGTGCTGCAGCACCTTCGTCTGGCCGTCCGTCAGCTCGCCGCGAGCGAGCGCCAGGGCAAGCAGCTTGGCGGCTTCGTCGCGCCGGATGGCGCTGTTTGCCTTGAACCAGCCCTTGGCGTCGCCGGCCAAATAGCCGAGCGCTTTGCCGGTGCCGATCGCATCCTTCGCCCAGTGCTTGCCGTTGCCCCCGTTCCCGTTCCCGTCTCCGTTCAAGTTGTCCGCATCATCATCGAAGCCAGGGAGCGGCACCGCTTCGATGCCGCGCATGCGCAGCAGCAGGACGGCAAACTCGCCGCGGGTAATCGGCGCATCGGGGCGGAACCGCCCGTCGCCGCCGCCCGTCATCCAGCCGGCCTTCGTGACTTTGCCGACATCGTCCGCCGCCCAATGCGAAGCCGTTACGTCGCTATAGACGGAGGCGCCGCCGGGCGCCTCTTCCAGCCCTTCCAGCCGGGAGACGATCGCCGCCGTTTCGGCGCGGGTCAGCTCCCCGCCGGGATGGAAGCCGCCGTCCGGATAGCCGTTGAACGCCGGCTGGTGCAGCCCGGTGCCGATCTTCACGGGAACCGGTTTCGTAACGACCGATCCTCCCGCATCGTCATCACCTTCGCAGACGAGCTCGAGCTGTTCTCCTACAGTGACGCCGCTCTTTACCTTCAGGTTCACGTGTACGACACCTGCTGCTCCGGACGCCACATCGTTCAGCTGCCATTTCAGCGCCCCTGCCGCAGCGTCCCACAGGGCGCCTGCGGCAACCGCGCCGTCCACCTCCAGCTTGCCGGACAGCTTCAGCTTGAGCCACGCTTTATCCATCTTCTTGTTGCTGACGTTATGATACAAAATATGTACCGACACATAGCCGCCCTCAACCGCCGTATGCTGATCGCTAATCAGCTGTACGTTCAGCTTCGCGTTAACGTGTTCGACCGTCGTCGCATGGAGCGCTGCAGGGACCGCCAGACAGCCGCCCAGCACAGCTGATCCCATCAGACCGCGGGCCGTTCTCTTCATTGAGCTCATTCGCGTCACACTCCTCACAAGGATGTGTGACATATGTATGCGAAGGCGCATATCCAATATGCGCCTACCCGAACCAAAGGTTATTTTCGCTTTCCTTGCGCCGCCTGCCGATACCGCAAAGGCGTCGTCTTCGTCAGCTGCCGGAACACGCGCCCGAACTGCACCAGCGATCCGAAGCCGACGTGCTCGGCTACCGCGATCACTTTCTCGTTCGTCGTCTCCAGCAGCCGCTGCGCTTCGCGGACCCGCATCAGCTGCACGTATTCGATCAGGGAAAACCCGGTAATCTCCTTGAACATCCGGCTCAAATACGGACCGCTGATATCGAACTGCTCGGCAAGCTCGTCCAGCCTTACCGGCTCGGCATACCGCGCGTTTAAGTAACGAACGATGTCGGAAATTTTACCGTGCAGGGGAGAGACGTGCTCGGGAGCGGCTACCCGATGCGTCCGGGCGAACCGGACGATGAACAGCAGCAGCTCGCCAAGCAGCCCGCGCAGCGCGAATTCGCGCCCGAGCCGGTCCTGCTCCGCTTCCCGTATCATGCGTCCGAGCAGCTCCTCCGCTTCGCGGCGGCCGCCGGCATCAAGGCGCACGATGGGGGAGGGCAGCCCGTAAGCATCCAGCAAATACGGCGCCTCCTCGAGCATCCCGCCCAGGAACGCCCCGCTGAAATTCATCACGACCCGTTCGTGCCCCGGCTTGCCGTAATCCGACACGCTGTGCGCTTCCCGCTGCGGTATGAGCACAAGATCGCCTGGCAATACATGATAAGATCGATCCCGGACAAAATACAACCGCTGTCCCTCATACAAATAGTACAGCTCGAACATCTCGTGCATATGCTGCGTCCGCTCGAACGGACCGGGACGGCGAATGTGCTGCAAATAAAACGGACCGTCTTCTTCACTGCCATACTCTATGGTTCGAGTCAATGGTGATAGCGACATCAAGCGGGCACCTCCGGTATGCGCAGATATGTCACTATTTTACCATGCGATCTTAAAATCTGAACAGTTTCTATGCGAAATCAGAAAAGATGAAGAGAATTCGTCCATTATTTGCGCTACAATAAACGAAAACGTATTCAATAGGAGGATCTATCATGACCACAGCAGCTGCATCCTTGATCCAGGCTCTGAGCACGAACAACATAGACAGCTTCACCGCACCGGATATCCGCGTTTACCCCGCATCTTTGTACGAGGGCGACGGCGTCAAGCTCCTTATGGTGCGTACGGCGGAAGGACGCCGGCTCGCGGCGGTAGGCTCCGGCGAGTTTTACGACAGCCTGCAGGGCGACAACGTAGACGGCGGCAAGCTGTGCCCGCTGACGCATGAGAACCGTCTCGTCCTGAACCGTTTCGTGCCTTACACGAAGCCGCAGGCGTTCGGTACGCAGATCGCTACAATGGGTCTTGGCGACCGTCTCGGACTCGCGTCCCCGGGCCACATTCAAACCGTGCGCGGACACAATATCCGCCCGATCCTGGCGCAGCAAAGCATTCGCGAGCTGAACCTGACCGGCCGCACTTACGAGGACGTCCTCGACGCAGCTTGCTTCGCGGCGTTCCAGGAAGGCTACAAGGACGGCTTCGGTGCGGACGGCGACCACCTGAAGAAGCATGAAGATATCGAGTATGCGCTCCGCCTCGGCTTCACGATGCTGACGCTGGACTGCTCCGAATACATCGACAACACGATCGGAGGCTTGTCCGCAGCGGAGATCGAGCAGAAATACGCTGAAGTGCCTGCGGACGTTCGTTCCCGTTACGAGTCCCGTTACTTGGAGAAGTCGGTTGCCGTCGGCGGCACAACGCTCACGATTTCCCGCGACGAGCTCGTGCGCGACGTACTGATTTACGCGTCTTCGATCGACTTCATGGAATCGATCTACCGCAAATATATCGCTGAGCTGAACGGCGCGGTCGATTTTGAAATTTCGATCGACGAAACGGCCACGCCGACGTCGCCGGAAGCGCACTATATCGTGGCAAATGAGCTGAAAGAGCGCGGCGTGACGATTTTCTCGATGGCACCTCGTTTCTGCGGCGAGTTCCAGAAGGGGATCGACTACATCGGCGACATCGCCCAGTTCGAGAAGGAGCTGGCGGAGCACGCGGCGATTGCCGATCACTTCGGCTATAAGCTCAGCATTCACTCCGGCAGCGACAAGTTCAGCGTGTTCCCGCTGATCGGCAAGTACACGCAGGGCCGCTTCCATCTGAAGACCGCAGGCACGAACTGGCTTGAAGCCGTGCGGGTTGTGGCGAAGACGAATGCGTCGCTGTACCGCCGGATGCACCAGTATGCGTTGGATCATTTTGAAGAGGCGACTGCATACTACCATGTTACGACCGACCTGTCGAAGATCGCGCCGCTGGATTCGGTCAGCGATGCCGACCTGCCGAACTACATGAACGAAGACAACGCGCGCCAGCTGCTGCACATCACGTACGGTCTGCTGCTGCAAGCGAAGGATGAGAACGGCAATAAGGTATTCGCAGATGAGTTCTTCTCACTGCTGGCCGAGCAGGAAGACGTTTATGCGGAAGGGCTGCGCCGCCACATCGGCAAGCACCTCGAACTGCTGGGCAAGTAATAGACAAGGGATCTCGAATCTCCTAAACGGAGGTCGGGATCCCTTTTTTGTAACCATAACAGGGCAGGAAGTATAAATTCGCATTGCGAATTAAGCTTTCTGATTGGCGATAACAACTTCCGCTTAACGCGGTCGCTCGTCTCCGAAAAGTGCTACGATAGGAGTTTTTCACGTGCCGAGTAATGGTATATGGGGGGATCGGATTGAGTTTCGCGGGTAATGGTCGCGTTGGGAGATTGGCCTTGACGGTAGGGGCGCCAGTGAGCTGTGCCGAGCGCGAGAAACTCGGCAATCATAGCGCCATGAAAGTCGCTTATGTAGAGGACAGAAAGCTGCACGCTAGGCGGTTCTGGGAGAACGTTACGTACAACCGCCAACTAAGTGAGTTACTCCAAGCAGGATGCCGCCGTACCATTGTAATCCGCCGAGCAGTCTGCCGATCAACCCGCCAACAGTCCATCAAGCAATGCATCAAGCAATGCATCAAGCTATACCTCAAGCAATACCTCAAGCAATACCTCAAACTATACCTCAAGCAATACATTAAACGATTGTCTCTATGGGGAAATTGTTCTTACGATTTGGGCGTCGGTGAGCTTTTTGTTAAAGGGTGGGAGCAGGGGGCCGCGGGCTTTGCGAGGAAGTTAGCGGACTTTCGCGGCGTTATTTAAATGAAATTTGCAGCTTCGTTGGAAATAGTGGATTTTGAGGGCGTTATTGAGGGAGAAAATTGTGAAAAAGCCTCATTATTACCCGGTGGCTTGGAATTAAGGCCTTCACTGCTGGTAGTATTCATAGTGGACAACCGTTAAGTGACCCCTAATAATGAACTTAACGAAGAAAGAGGTGTCCGCTAATGGGAGAGCAACGTCAGCGCTACAATGAAGAATTTAAGAAGCAAGCTGTGAAATATGTTCAGGAACAAACGAAGACGCTGCCGGAGATCGCCGTGGAAATGAATATTCCAGCAGGAACCCTGAAGAATTGGATGACGAAGTATCGCTCCTTTGAAAATGAGCCCCTAGCCAGCCCTGATAAACTCCGTCAGACAGAGGAACTTCTCAAGGCTGCTGAACTGAGAAACCGGGATTTGGAAGAGGAGATCGCCATCCTAAAAAAGGCCATGCACATCTTCAGCAAAGAAAGGAACTGAGGTTCCAATTCATTGAAGATCATCGCTCCGAGTTTCGAATGGAGAAGATGTGCAAAGTGCTTCAGGTGTCCAGGAGCGGCTATTACAAGTGGCAACAGTCTGTGCCTTGTGAGAGGGAACGGCGTAAGGCAAAGGTGCTGGAACGGATTGCATACTATTTCCATGATTCGGAAAAGCGGTACGGCAGTCCGAAAATTACTCACTTGTTACGGAAAGAGGGCTTTCAGATCGCGGAACGTACAGTTGGAATTTACATGAACAAGCTGGGCCTGCGTTCCTGCGTCTCCCGCAAGTTTAAAGTGCAGACGACGGATTCCAGCCATGACCTGCCCATTGCACCAAATGTGCTGGACCAGAAGTTTGAGGTAGCCGAACCCGGGAAGGTATGGGTAGCGGATATTACCTATATTCCCTGCAGAGAAGGCCGACTGTACCTTGCGTCTGTCATGGACCTATGCACTCGAGAGATTGTAGGTTGGCGCCTTAAAGACAGAATGACCACAGATTTAGTGCTAGAGGCTCTAGAAGCCGCGTACGATGCTAAAAAGCCGGGCAAAGGACTGATCCACCATTCTGACCGAGGTTCGCAGTATGCGTCCAAAGAGTACCGAGACAAGTTAGCTTTATTCTTCATGAAAGCGAGCATGAGTCGCAAAGGAAACTGTTACGACAATGCTTGTATCGAGTCGTTTCACAGTGTTTTGAAGAAGGAGCTCATCTACTGTACAAGGTTTAAGACTAAACAGCAGGCTTACGAATCCATTTTTAAGTACATTGAATTCTTCTACAACCGTAAACGAATTCACAGTGCAATCGGCTATCTAGCGCCGGTTCATTTTGCTGAACTATTAAAGAAGGCTGCTTAGGATTTCACTTAACAGTTGTCTACTTTGTTGACAGAAGTCCACATGATCCGCTATTTGTTGTAAAGCGAGAAAATCGGTAATCATAGCGCCTTGAAAGTCGCTTATGTGAAGGACAGGAGGCAGCATGCTAGGCGGTTCTGGGAGAATGGTTCGTACAACCGCCAACTAAATGAGTTACTCCAAGCAGGATGCCGCCGTACCATTGTAATCCGCCGAGCAATCCGCCTGCAGTGCATCAACTAACCCTTAACCAACGTGTCAAAAATCCGCCCACCAACTCGCTAACCAATCCATCAACTAGCGTGCCAACAATCCATCAAACTGTCCGCCAACCAGCCCGCCACTCAACCAGCAACCTGCCAACCAACCCATCAACCAACCATCAACCAACCATCAACCAACCCAACAACCAACCCAACAACCAAGCATCAACCAAGCATCAACCAAGCATCAACCAAGCATCAACCAAGCATCAACCAAGCATCAACCAAGCATCAACCAAGCATCAACCAAGCATCAACCAACCAACAACCAACCAACAACCAACCCAACAACCAAGCATCAACCAACCAACAACCAACCCAACAACCAAGCATCGACCAAGCATCAACCAAGCATCAACCAACCCAACAACCAACCCAACAACCAACCCAACAACCAACCCAACAACCAACCCAACAACCAAGCATCAACCAAGCATCAACCAAGCATCAACCAACCATCAACCAACCATCAACCAACCATCAACCATCCATCAACCAACCAACTACCACCAACCTGCCGCGGAACCCACTACCTACCCCGCTACTCAACCCGATAAAGCCCTGGCCGGACTTTCGCAACTCTCCTTAAAATTCAACGCCCCGCACTTTCGCAACTCTCCTTAAAATTCAACGCCCCGCACCTTCGCATACACCCGCGTGTTCCGCAGCCCGGACAAGTCGGCGTTCCAAGCGTCCTGACGCAGCGTACCCTCGAGGGTATAGCCGAGCCGTTCGGCGACGCGGATGCTGCGCAAGTTGCCGTTGTCGATGCGGATCTCGATCCGGTTTGCTCCAAGCTGTTCGATCGCGAGCCGCTCTAAGCCGCGCGCAGCTTCGATGGCATAGCCCATGCCGGAATACGGGCTGCGCAGCCAGTAGCCGATCTCGAACTTGCCGGCGCTCCAGTCGATCCGGTGCAATCCGCCGCACCAGACGAGCTGGCCCGTCTCCCGCAAAAAGCCGTGAAAGCGCAGGTCCGTTCGTTCCTTGAAGGCGATATGGCTTTCCCGAATGATCTGTTCGGTTTCCTCCGCCGACTGCTCGCGGTTTGCCCAGATCATCCACGGCCGCAGCTCGGCGAGGCTCTCCTGCATTGCTTCATAGACCGCCGCACCGTCACCCGGCAGCGGCAAGCGAAGCGTCAGCCGTTCGGTGTCGAACTGCTCGTCGAACGGGATCTCAATAGGGCGGGAGCCAAACGGGTACATGGTGCGCCTCCTCTTTGGTAGTCATTTTCCACCATAGTACCACATTCCCCGGAGAAGATGGATACAATCGGCCGCTCCGGCAAAAACTAAGCAGCAGTCCAAGAAGGAGGAGAGCGCATATGACGGAGCCTACGCAATTCCGGCCCTATGAAGCCGAGACGAACGATCAGGATTGGAAGCGGGAGTACCGTATCGTAAGCAGTGAAACCGAAACGGGGACGGTTGAACTGCAAACGGCAAGCGAAGCTCCCGCAGACCAGCTGGAGGAAGCTTGGCGTACGGCGGCGCCGGAAAGCGCCGAGGATGCCCGGGAGCTGGCGAGCATGAGCGAGCAGGAGCTTGATGCCGAGCTGACGGAAGGGATCGGGACGGTCAACCGCTGGATTCAGGAGCATGCGGCGCAGGCGGAATTTTCGAATGAGCTGTTTCCCGATCTGGTGGATATCGACGAGGCCCGCCACGTCATTGACGGCGACGCGGAATGAGCGGAGGCGTTACGCTCGCGCGACTGCCATCCAGAGCACAGCCGCCCCGAGCAGCAGGCAGAGCGGTGAGTACAGCACCGTGTCCATTCGGGCGAAGGCTGTGCCTTTTTTTGTTTTGAACAGGCCGAGGTAGCGAAATTCACCGATCCCGCGCAGGATGAAAATAACGCCGAGCGCCCAGCCGCCCCATACGAGCATCCCCGGAGGAAACAGGACGGCGAAGAGACCGCCCAGCTCCAGCGTAAACCATGCGGCGGCCGCAAGCAGGAGCGCTACGGCTGCGACCTCGAAAGGGCGCGGCGTAAAGAGCGGACGGCCTTCCGTCGTCGGCAATGCCGCCCGGCCGCCCCACGTTCCGCCAAAGCACCAGTACACATGCAGGCCGCTGACCGCGGCCAAGACAAAGCTGACGAAGAGCGAACATACGATGATCATGACGAGTCCTCCTCCTTACGATTGCAGGCAAGCCTGCCAAACCATCCGGGCGTGGCGCTGCGCATCCTCCGCCGAGACCGCGGTGTGCTTATGCCGTTCATACCAGCCCAAGTAATAGTGGTAGACGATCCATGACTTTTCCGCGGCTGCATGCTCCGTCTGTCCTTTGCGCTGCAGCAATTCCGAGACGAACGCAATCCGTCTGGCCTCAACCTCTTCCAGCGCCGCCGCGTATTGCGGCTCGCTATGCGCCAGCCGGCGCAGGTGAAACAGAAAGTCGCCGTTTCCTGTAGAGGCGAACATGCGGGTAAGCAGCGCGAGGAGCTGCTCGTCGGGTGTGCCCGAATGAGCGGTGGTATCGGAGATAAGCCGATGGGTAGCCCGTTCGGTCCATTCCTGGACAATGCCGGCTACGAAGGAGCTCCGATTCTCAAAATACCAATAGAAGCTGCTTTTGGAGCATTGAAGCGACGCCGCCATTTTCTCGATGACGAGCGCATCCATGCCGCCTTCGGCAAAAGCCCGCAATCCTACTTCGATCCATTGAGAAGCGGTAACGATAATTTTGGGCATGGGAGCGCGTCCTTTCTGTACGTTAACGTCTAGATGGTTTTATTTTATATCTTCAATGTGGCCATTGTATATATCTGTACGGTACCGTTCACAAAAACAACAAAAAGCCTCCCATCCGCCGGATTTGAACTCCTGGACGGTGAGAGGCTTGCCGTGCAAGCATGGAATCGGATTGCAGCTTACCCGGTGACCATCTGCCCGCCGTTGACATGAATCGTTTCGCCCGTCACATAGCGGGAGTCGTCGGAAGCGAGGTAAACGTAAGCCGGTGCCAGCTCGAAGGGCTGGGCTGCGCGCTTCATCGGCGTATCTGCGCCGAATTTCTGCACTTCCGCGGCGGAGAAGCTGGACGGAATGAGCGGCGTCCATACGGGGCCGGGGGCGACGGCGTTCACGCGGATGCGGCGGTCCGCCAATGACAGTGCCAGCGAACGAGTAAAGCTGACAACCGCGCCTTTCGTCGACGAATAGTCCAGCAGCTCCTTATGCCCCCCGTATGCGACGACGGATGCCGTATTGACAATAGCCCCGCCCGGGGGGATGTGAGGCAAAGCAGCTTGCGCAAGAAAGAAATAGGAGATGATGTTCGTATAAAATGTATCGACCAGTTGCTGCTCGGAAATATGCAGCAGGCTCGGCTGCGGAAACTGGACGGCGTGGTTGTTCACCAGCACATCGAGCTTGCCAAACGATTCTACGGTGCGCCGGACGACATCGCGGCAGGCTTCGGAGGAACGCAGGTCTGCGGCGAAGGCCATCGCCTTCACGCCAAGTGCCGACAGCCGGTTCAGCGTCGCCTGCGCGTCGCCATGCTCGTTCAAATAGGCGAAGCTGACGTTCGCGCCTTCCTTGGCGAAGGCGATCGCCGCCGCTTCACCGATGCCGCTGTCGCCGCCGGTAATGAGCGCCGTCTTGCCCTGCAGCTTGCCGCTTCCGCGGTATTCCGGGTTGTCGGTGATCGGCCGCGGCACCATCTCGGATTGGATACCGGGCTGCTGCGGCTGATGCTGGGGCGGAAAGGTAAGCGGCTGCTCTTTGCATTCGGTCTCCATGCCATAGTACGGGTACATCGGATACATCGAAGGCCTCCTTCATTGAACTTGGTTCGTTATCTGAACTTATTCGATGAGGAGGCCTTCTATGTGCGGTTGGCTATTTCCATTTCTCATAATGGGCGGCAAGCGTTTGTCTGGTCACACGGCTGCGGTGGAAGTTGATGCTTGGCGCTTCTTCATTCATTTGGCCGATTAATTTATTGATGTACCCGATTAATTCGTCCAGCTCTTCATTCGGGGCGTCGGCAGGGGTTCGCTCGGCCATGTCGACGGCGCGCTCGAGCAGCTTCTGCGTCTCGCTGCGCAGAAGCAGCCAAGGAGGCTGAACGCCCGCGTTTTTCATCATCGACTCCAACGGGTCGCCTGTAGGCACGACAAGCGGTTTGCCCCACCCAGGCAAGTTGTCGAACCCGCCGCGGCGAACGCATTCTTCATAGGCTTCGTCGACCCACTGCTGCACCCTGCGGTCTGCGGCGTCCGCCGCATCCCGATCCTCGAGCACGTCGGCCGGGAGCGGTACGGCGGGGCGTTCGAAGGAGGAGCGGGGGCCGGCGGCCCCGCGCCGGCGCAGATTTGGCGATTGTGGCGGTTCAGGCATCGATAGGTCCGGCTCCTTTCGGATAAGCTGCTTTCCTTCCAGCGTACCGGATTTGCTTGCGGTTTGCAAAGAACGAACGGCGGCTTCATCCATTCATAAAGCGCAGCCGGCATCCGAGCCGCTGGAAGAGGCAGCCGCTAACGGCCGGGTCCGGACGTGCGCAGACGCCGCTTCAGCTCTGCAGGCGTCAGCCCGCCCAGCTGGGGGAAGCCGGCTCCTTCGAGACTCACTGTCCGCCCTTCATCGTTCAGCGGGTAAATGCCCTGCCAGCCGCCGACGGTCGTATACATTCCCGGCAATCCTGCGGGCTCCAGGAACAGCATATACGCCACATCCTCTGCCAAGGGACCCGGATACTGCGCGTTGAGCGGGTCCTTCGCCGGAGGCAAGGGCTCAACGCCGGGCAGCACGAGCCGAAGATCGGCGGGGACTCGGCCTTTCAACGTGTCGATGACTGTCAGCTTTTGTACGTAGTGCTCTACCTTTAAGCCGCCTATGGTTCGTCCGGTATCATGCGCCGAAGCCGTTCCCGCCGGATGGGCTTGTACGATCAGCACCGCTCTGCCGAGCATGGCGGCCTCGCTGCCGGCGCGGGCAAGGTGCAGCTTCAGCGAACCGATCCGGTCCGGTGCAGGCAGCGCCGTCCGGGCCGAAGCCGGCGAGGCAGCTGCGGACAAGGTGCAGCTCGGTCCCGGAATGACGGCTGTTAAGGCCAAAACAAACAGGGCAGCGCCCCGCGGCATAGTAAACTTCCTCTTGTACACGATTCGCCCACTTCCCTTCATTAACGTTGAGATTGCAAGCCTCGCTTCCATATCCGGTCCAACCGGAACGATTCAAGACCGGTTAGCGAACCGCTTCGGGCCCATTCGCCGATGCGGCTAGCCGCCGCCATGCTGTAAACCGTTCCGCTTCCGCCATAACCAAGTATATACAAGCACCGCGGCAGGTCCGGCCTTTCTCCGATGAAGGGCAAGCCGTCTGCCGTGCTTGCGAACGTCCCGCACCATGCATAGTCCGCCTTCGCCCCGGCATAGGAAGGAAGCAGCTCGCCGAGCGCTCTCAGCAGGCGGTCCCTGCGCTGCTCCAGCAGCCGGTCCCGATCCGCCGCGCTGCGGATCGGCCTGTCGAAGCCGCCGATCATGATGCGATCGTCAGGGGTAGTGCGAAGGTACAAATGAGGCTCGCCCACTCCCCAAATCAAGCTTCGCTGCGCCGGCCAGTGGGTTAGATCCACAGGCTCCGTTGCGATAGCGTACGTGCCCGATATCGAGATCTGTTCGGCAGGCAGCCAGTGCAGTGCCGCCTCATAGCCCGGAGCAACGACCGCTCGCGACGCTCGAATGACGCCGCCGACGGTATGAACGGTGACTCCGGCATGATCGGCTTCCATGCGGAGGGAAGCGGTATGCTCATAGATTCGAAGTCCGTGCCGGTACGCGATTTCGGCTAATGTTAGCGTGAGCTGCAGCGGATTGATTTCGGCATCGCCTTCAATCCGCAGCGCCGGTTTCCGGCGCAGCGGCGACTCGGCGGACAACGCGGTTTCTTCCAGCGTCGATACTTCGAAGCCGAGCCGGCGCAGCGCTTCGGCTTCCTGCCGCAGCGCGGAAGCGTCGGCCTCGGTGGATGCGTAATACAGGCTGCTGCGGCGTGCGAAGCCGACATCGGCTCCGAATGAGGCGCATAGCCTCTCGAATCGCTCCAGCGCATCGCTGCACTGCCGAAGCACATCTTCGGCAAGCCGTTCCCCTTTAGAGCGGGCTAAGGAGGTGAACAGCCGGTCGCCGCTGACCTGCAGCAAGCCGGTATTGGCCGATGTGCTCGCGCCGCCGATCCCGCCTCTGTCGATCAGCACCGTATCGAATCCTTGCCGGGTCAGCTCATAGGCGCTTAACATGCCGGCGATACCGCCCCCGATGACGACGACCTCGCAGCGCTCCGCACCGGCGAGCGCCGTCCACGGCCCGCGGCTGCGCTTCGTCACTGCCTGCCAGTACACCATTCCGCCTGTCATGTCCATCCCGGCCGCCTCCTGCATCAACAACAAGTTCCAAGGGGTTATTGTGCTCCGTACCGAGGAGAAATATGCCAAATACGGCGATGCCGCAGCACATTGGCTCCTGCCGATAACTGTTTCCCATTCGTTGAATGACGATGCCGCTTTGCGGTTACAATTGGGGTAATATTCCACAAGGGCCGGCAATTCTATTGAGGTGACTATGAAGCGACAGCAGGAAAATGGAAACCTGAATCCCCGTTACCCGAAGCTGCTGCTGACAGGGACTTCCATCAATTATTTGCGTTGGAACAACGTATATATGACCGTTTGGTGGGGGCTTTCGTTTCCCGGATTCGGACAGTGGTATCAGGGGAGATATTTTTACGGTCTCGTGCTGATCGTCTGGGAGTTCTTCATTAATGTCATGGCTCACCTGAATACCGCTATTTACTATACGATGGCAGGAAGGTTCAAAGAAGCGGGGGATGTGCTCGACCAGCGGTGGTTTCTGATGTACATTGCCATTTATATTTTCGCCGTATGGGACAGCTACTTCACCGGCGTTGAGCTGAACCGGCGCGGGGCCGTTGCCGAGCACGAACCGCAAAGCTTGAAAAGCTTCAGTTTAAATTCTTTATCGGTCGATTTTTTAATGTTCCGGGACCCGAGGCTGGGCATTATCTGGAGTTTGCTGGTACCGGGAGCCGGGCATTTTTGGCTGCAGCGCAAGGTGCTGGCGGTATTTTTCTTCGTTTGCTGGATGATGACGGTTTATATGTCGGGTTTGCCGCAGGGTGTGCTCGCTACCTTTCTGGGGGATGCTGGGGGAATTGGGCGAGCGTTCGATCCGCAATGGTTCTTGTTTATCCCCTCCTTGTATATGTTTGCTTGCTACGATACGTATGTCAGTACTTGCCGCTTGAATGAATTATTTATGGAAGAGCAAGAGAAGTATTTGACCGTCTCATGGGGGCGTGCTTCCACAGGGAAGATCGCGTTTCCCAAAGCAAAGGAAGGCGGCGGGACGTAATGGAAATTGTAGCGGTGCTTCCTTACACGGTGAATGTCGAGCTGTTGCTTTACGAGGCGAGGGCGCGGGGCTTTACGAGCGATACGCTGATGACTATTCCCTTGCGCAATCCGGACGATGCGCCGAAGACGATCGGCGCCGTCGGTCGAGGGGGAAGAACGAATTGGGATTTGGGCTTCGTATTGGGAACGATCGGCATGCTGGTCGGCTCCATCTACGGGTTCGCGTTATTCGGCGGGCCGGTGCTGTGGGCGCTCTTCGGATTGGTGACGTCATTCGCTGCTGGAGTCTGGCTCGACAACCGTTTGCAAAAACGGCAGTTTAAGCGAAGAGAGACCAAGCCGAGCGTCGTCATATGGATTCGATGCGAGGAGCAGCAGAAAGAGGCAGTCCGGCAATGGCTCGCCGGGCACGGCGCCGAAGGTTATGGTTGGATCGGCGAATAAAGGACGGCCGGTCGATCTGTTGAATAATTCCAAAAAATATATCGCGGCGAGAAGGGGATGGTGCGGTTTATGTCGAATTTCGACATTACCTGCAAGATCTAACACTCCGGAGGAAGAAGGAGTTCCCGATGAGTCATTCGCTGCATGGAAGCTACAATGTGATTCTGGCCATCTTATCGTATATTATCGCAGTGATCGCCTCCTACTGCGCGCTTGATCTGGCCGGACGGGTTACGTCGGCGCAAGGACAGGTGCGGAGGCTGTGGCTGCTGTTCGGCGCTTCGGCGATGGGGATCGGCATCTGGTCCATGCATTTTGTTGCGATGCTGGCGTATGAGCTTCCGATCGCTGTGAGCTATAACATCCCGCTCGTCGTTTTCTCGATGATTGCTGCAATAGCGGCATCGTATTTGGCTCTTCAAACTTCCAGCGCTCCCGTCCTGCGCATGAAGCAGCTGCTCTTGAGCGGTCTGCTCATGGGTGCCGGTGTGCTGACGATGCATTATTCCGGCATGGCCGCATTACGCTTACAGGCCGAAATCACGTACGATCCCGTGCTGGTGGCGGCTTCGGTCGTTATTGCCATTGCCGCATCTTTGGCAGCGCTGGGGCTGGCGTTTTATTTCCGCAGCCGTTCGACAGCTGCAGGGAACGTATTGAAGCTGCTCGCCGGCATGGTGATGGGCGCCGCCATCGCGGGCATGCATTATACGGGGATGGCGGCAACTGCATTCGTGCCTCTGACGAATACCCATGAGCACGAACTGCTTGCTCTCGATCTCGATCTCATTGCCGGAGGCGTCGTCGCTTCGACGTTCGCGATTCTCGGCATCGCGCTGCTCGGTTCCTTTATGGACCGCCGCATCTCGCATTTCAGCAGGCTTCATGCGACTAGCGAGGAACAATACCTGTCGCTGTTTCAGCACAATTCGGACGGCGTCCTGCGGATCAATCCGGAAGGACGTATCATCAGCTGCAATCCGGCCGTTTCGCAAATTACCGGATATTCGGCAGAGGAGATTTGCGGCAACGCACTGCTTGACTTGGCCGGCGTGCCGGATAAGGAGCTGCTGGAAACACAGTTTGCCCATGCGCTGTCTGGCCAAGATGCGCGATACGAGCTTCCGGTGCTTCACCGTGACGGGCAAGAATTGCTGTTGTCCGTCAGAAGCGTCCCGATCTTCGTTGACGGGTGCGTGACGGGCGTGTACGGCATCTTCCAGGACATCACCGAAACGAAGAAAACGGAAGCCCGCATGCATGAGCTGGCTTACTGCGACGACTTAACCCGGCTGCCGAACCGCCGAGCGTTTATGCAGCGTCTCAAGGAATGGGCGGGAAATGCAAACCGTTCCGGTGCGGAACATGCGACCGTCTTATTGCTCGATATCGACCGTTTCAAGCTGATTAACGATTCCATCGGCTCCACGTTCGGAGACGATCTGCTGCGGCAGATGGCGGAGCGATTGCAAACGGCGGTGCAGGATTGGGGGCTGGCGGCGAGAGTCGGCAGCGATGAATTCGCTGTGTTCAGCACGAAGCTTGAAGGCCGTATGACTCTTGGAGCTGCGCAGAAGCTGGCGGCGATCGTAGAGGAGCCGTTCACGGTGGGCTGGCGGCAGTTTGCCGTGACCGTAAGCATCGGGGCGGCTGCAGCTGACGAAAGCTTGCGCGAAATGGATGTGCTGTGGCAGCGGGCGGAGACCGCGCTGCTGCAGAGCAAGCGGCAAGGAAGCGGCGGCTTCCAGATGTATACGGAGGATATGGATGCGGCGGCAAAGGAGCGTCTCGAGCTGGAGAACGACCTGCGCCTCGCTCTGGAGAGGGATGAATTCATTTTATTTTATCAACCGCAGTGGGATACGCAGCGCGGCACGCTGATCGGCGCGGAAGCGCTGCTTCGCTGGAAGCATCCGAAGCGGGGCATGGTGCCGCCGGTTCAATTCATTCCCGTGGCGGAGGCCAGCGGGCTCATTAACCCGATTGGGGAATGGGTGCTGAAGGAAGCGTGCAGGCAAAATAAACAATGGCAGGAATCCGGCCTCCCGCCGATACGCATCTCCGTGAACTTGTCGATCCGCCAGTTCGAGCAGCCCGATTTGGTGGACAGAGTCGCCCAAGTGCTCCAATCGGTACAGCTGGAACCGGCCTTCATCGAGCTGGAGATTACCGAAAGCATGGCGATGGATGCGGAGCGGGCGATCATAACCCTGTCTTCTCTTAAGCGGCTCGGCGTCCATATCAGCATGGACGACTTCGGCACCGGCTACAGCTCGCTTAGCGTTCTGCGGCGTTTCCCGATCGACAAGCTGAAGATCGATCGCTCGTTCGTCCGCGATTTCGGGGACAACCAGAGCAACGCCCTGATCGCCTCGACGATTATCGGGATGGCGCACAGCTTAAATCTGTCGGTCATTGCCGAGGGGGTAGAGACGCTGGAGCAGGTCGAATTCCTGCGAACACTGGCGTGCTACCAGGTGCAAGGCTATTATTACAGTCCGCCGCTTCCTGCGGAAGATTTCCGTACGAAATTTCTGAAGGCTATATAGGAAATAAGGCTTCCACCCCTGTCGATATATCGCAGGGCGGAGGCCTTCTCTGTGGTGCGGCTTGTATCCGCCGCGGCTTGGCAATGCTGGGCGAGTCGATTGCGGCTGCCGCCCGTGGCTGTTCACGGCGTTAATCGCCGTCGCGGCTGCCGGCTCCGCTGCGGGCTCGGCCCGCTTCACCCGCGACGCCGCGGCGATGCAGACCGTAGCCGAACAGCGACGCCAGCGATTGCTGGAACAGCATGCCGAGCACAACGGGAATCGCCGTCGGTGCGGGGAAATAGGCAATGGCCAGTACGGCGCCGGCGCTTATGTTGCGCATGCCTCCGCCAAAGGTGAGGACTACGGACGTACCGCGATCCCAACGCAGCATCCTGGCAACAAGCCAGCCAAGCACATAGCCGAGCGCCGCAAGCAGAAGCACGAACACGGCCAGCCCCACCAGCTGCAGGCTCGGCGTGCGCAGGTAGGGAGCGATGACGGCGCCGTTCAGCGCAACGACGATTGCCATAGCCAGCTTCGAGAAAGGAGCCAGCCGTACGCTCCAGCGCTGATGAACGCGGCCGCCTGTCAGCTGGTGGAGCGCCATGCCGAGCAGTGACGGCAGGACGATCATGAACAGCAGTCCCTTCATCATGGCCCAAGCGTCGATGCTGACCTTCGCGCCGACGAGCAGCTGCATGGTTGCCGGAACCGTGAACGGGGCGAGCAGCGTGTCGATCAGAATGATCGAGAGCATCAGCACGACATGGCCGCGATAGATCGAAGCCCACATTAAACTCGTTACGCCGGTGGGAATCGCGGCGGCGAGCACGATACCGGTCAGGATCAGCGGTTCTTTGGCAAAGAAAACGTGGCCGAAGCCCCAGGCGGCGAGCGGCATCAGCACATGGAGCACGACCAGCGCGGCGATCAGCGGCAGCGGATGGCGGGCTACATGAGCGACATCCCGGAAGCCGGAACGCAAACTGCCTGCGAACGTCATAAAGGCGAATAAGGCTGTCGACCAGCCTTGATAAGGGGTCAGCCACTGCGACAGCAGCAAGCCGAGGACTACGCTCACGGGTGTGATGAGCGGCATGATTTTTTCCATATAAGCGTTGATACGCGCTAGCATGACGATCTCTCCCGGAGCGGTGTTGTTTCGTCTGATGAAATCAGGTTCCTTCTGATGAAAATGTATTCCCATCATATCATAGAAGCGCTGCTGTGAACAGCGGCGTTTGGCACCTAATCGACGCTCTGGATAACGAGCAGCCACCCGGTTTCCACTTGCACGGTGCCTTCCTCGCCGAGAAGCACATTGCTGACCCCCAGCGATTGACCGATGCGCAGCCGGGCGTCGTGCAGCGGGTATTGGAAGCCGTTCAGCGTGATTCCGGTCACTTCCGGGCTGAGCGGCAGCAGCGATACGTTGCTGAAGCGTCCGCGCCGTACGGTGGTGACGCCGCTGCCGGCGAGCCGAACTTCGTTATACGTATCGACGAGGCGGCAGGCGACGCCCGCTTCATGAGCGTTCAACAGCAGGTGCACGTTGGCTAGCGTATGGTCGAAGCGGGTGCCCAGAGCGCCGAGCAGCACAATCTCCCGCGGTTTTCGTGCAAGCGCCCAGCGGAACGCGAGCTCCGTGTCCGTCCAGTCCTTGTCTACCGGGTCGCAGACGTCGAGCTGCACGCTGCTTCGGCGTATTTCCTCGAGCTCCTCTGCGGTTACGGAATCGAAGTCGCCGAGCGACAGCGCCGGCTTCAGT
The DNA here is from genome assembly GCF_042432825.1 of Paenibacillus chartarius. Taxonomy (NCBI): domain Bacteria; kingdom Bacillati; phylum Bacillota; class Bacilli; order Caryophanales; family Paenibacillaceae; genus Paenibacillus; species Paenibacillus chartarius. Next base: position 105,415 of record NZ_JBHLWN010000121.1, read on the forward strand.
CCGCTTCGCACGAGGAACAAAGCCCCGCGATCCGCACCGACCAGCACGTCCTCCGCTTGCAGTTCCTCCGCAGCCCAAGGCCCGATCGCCCCGCCGGTTGCGATGACGATGCGTCGCTCCTTTACATGTTCCATGTATCCATTCATTGCAGCAGCAGCTCCGTTCTCTTTGTAGGTATGTTATCGGGCGAGATTCATTCGTCCGCGCATGGTATCTCGTTGTCGCCGCTTGTCCGATCATAGTATAATGATCTCTGTTTTTGCCGACAGTTACTTTCATTATACCAACAAAATGGCGCATAAAGTGAGGAGTAGATCAAGTGGCTCTATGGGGGACGATTGTGAATGCCGCAGCCATTATTATAGGAGGGGCGCTCGGCATGCTGCTGCCCGGCATTCCGGACGGGGTGAAGCGCACCGTCATGCAGGGGCTCGGTCTTGCTATTGCGGTGCTGGGCTTGTCCATGGCGCTGAAGACCGACAATTTCCTGGTGATGATTATCAGCTTGGCCGCCGGAGGATTGTTGGGCGAATGGCTGCAAATCGAACGCAGGCTGGAGCGGACGGGAGCATGGCTTGAACGGAAAAGCGGGTCGTTCTTGCGAGGAAGGAAGCGGCGAGGGGGTGAAGGGACGGGCGCCGGAGCCGCAACCGGAAGGTTCGCCGAAGGCTTTGTAACGACGACTCTGGTATACTGTGTCGGGGCGATGGCGATCCTTGGCTCCATAGACAGCGGCTTGCGGCACAATCATATGATTTTATATACCAAATCGCTGCTCGACGGGTTTTCCGCCATTATTTTCGCCTCCACCTTGGGGCCCGGAGTCATCTTCTCCTTCGTTCCGGTTTTTCTGTATCAAGGGGCGATCGCTCTAGGTGCTTCGGTCATTACGCTGCTGGTCGGAGATGAGATGCTGACGGCGATGATCAAGGAGGTGTCGGCGGTCGGCGGCGTCCTCATTGTCGGCATAGGGCTCAATGTGCTCGATATCAAGCGGATCCATGTCGGCAATATGCTTCCGTCGCTGCTCGTCGCCGCTCTGCTCGTTCCGCTGACGGATGTATTTGCGGTGCTGTACCGAAGCTGGTTCGGCGCATAGCAAAAAAACTTCAAATCCGGGATACCCCGGATTTGAAGTTTGCTTCTTTGTAAGCGCGATGGGAAGTCAGCCGTAAGTGCCGTTGAACTTGTAGCCAAAGCCGCGCACCGTCAATATATACTTCGGTTCGGCCGGATTCGGCTCGATCTTCTTGCGCAAATTGCTAATATGAACGATGAGCGTGCGGGGATCGCCGAGGCTGTCAAGACTCCACACAAGCTCATATAGCTGTTCCAGCCGGTACACGCGATTCGGCGTCTTGGCCATGATCGAGATGAGATCGAACTCCTTCGCCGATAGCTGCACGGTCTTGTTGTTTACCTTGACGGTATGGCTGACCAGGTCGATCTCGAGCCCCGGGAACCGCAGCACATCCGCCTCGTGCCGATGCTGATCCAGCAGCGCGCTGCGCCGAAGCTGCGCTTTGACGCGCGCTACGAGCTGGCTGGGGCTAAACGGCTTCGTCATGTAATCGTCACCGCCGATGCTGAGTCCGAGAATAATATCGATCTCTTCGCTTTTGCAAGATAAAAACAAGATCGGCGTCGGGTCATTCTTGCGCAGCTGCCGACATACTTCGATACCGTCCATACCCGGCAGCAAAATATCTAAAATGATGAGTGCGGGACGATGCATGATGACGAGCTCGAGAGCGAGCTGACCGTTATCGCACGGGATGACGGTGAAGCCTTCCCTTTCCAAGTATATCGTAATCAGCTCCACGATTTCCGGTTCGTCGTCTACAATCAAAATTTTTTGTCCGCTCATCCTGGTGTTCCTCCGTCTTATTCCGTCTATGTTCAGTATAAATAAGTCCTATGCATATTATATCGGGCCGTCCACCTAATTTCTACCATGTATGGTTATACGAAGAAAAGAATTTTGTCGAAAAAGTATCTTTTTTGCGAAAAGCTTATAATCCGTTGGGGCAGTCAGACCGATATATGGTAGTAAGTACGATTTTCTTGCGGAAAGGAGCAGGGCATCGATGCAGAACGGAAGTCCAACAGAGACAAGCAGTGAACGTAAGGAAACGGGTCGTAGCGTTCGCAGCGTGCTGGAGCAGATCGGCGACCTGCTGATCGAGACGGATACAGCAGGAAGAATCCGGTATGCTTCGGCGAAATGGGAGCGAAATTACGGCTTTAAGCCTGAGCAGCTTCATCAGGTTGAGCGGCTCCTTCATACGGACGACCGAGCTGCGTTCTCCGAGCTGCTGGCGCATTGCATGGCAAACAAAATGACGTCGAAGCGGGAAGTGCGCTTGTGTCGGGCCGACGGTGAAAGGTTGTGGTTCGAGCTTCAAGTCATTCCGGCAGCCGGGAGCGAAACAGAAGAGATAGAAGCGCTCTATTGGGTATATCGGGATACGAACGCAAGGCATCAGCATGAGGAGAGGCTGATCCAGCTAGCCTATCATGATCCTCTAACCGGACTGCCGAACCGCAGGCTGTTTCGCGAGCACCTGAATCAGGCGCTGGCCCTATCCAAACGGAGCGGTCAGCTGCTCGGCATTCTGTATTTCGACGTCAATAACTTTAAGCGTATTAACGACACGATGGGCCACGATACCGGTGATCAGTTCCTGCAGGCTTTCGCCGTAAGGGTGCGAAGCACGCTCCGGGAAGTCGACACGTTCGCGCGGATAGGCGGAGATGAATTCGCGGCCTTGCTGCCGAACATGATGTCCGCAGAAAACATGAGAACGATTACAGCGCGAATCGAGCGTTCGATGTCGGCCCTATGGCATGTAGCCGGGCATACGTTTAAAGCGACGGCAAGCATCGGTACGGCTGTGTATCCGAACGATGGCACTGAAGCGAGCGTATTGCTCAAGCTGGCTGATCTCAAGCTGTATGAAGAGAAGCACGGCAGAGAGGAGCTCAGCTCTTAACGCCGGGGAGCGCGATTTGCTCCTAGGTATTTTTTTCTTGGTTGTATGTATATTTCGAAAGCTTGTGACAAAGAACGCATCATTTGACGAGATCTATGATAAAAAAAATCGCTTGAAATCCGAAAGGCTGATAATTCAGCTTACTCACGTAACGGGGGTTCTCGCGTTTCGGGCTTAAGGAATAACCGCTTCCATATTCAATCGAATCATATCGAATACGCTGCATGCTGTCAATTCGTGCGCTTTGGAACCGAGGATGCGTCTTGTCCTGCCGCTAAGGAAAGCTTACAATCAAAGGCAAGTGAATCCTATTAATATGAGACGGGAGTGGGAGCGCATGAAGGAGCAAGCTTTGGAAGGGAAGAGACGGATTCTGAGCGATGCGGAAGCGTGGGCTAAGGAGAAGCTGTCCCGGGACAGCTCGGGTCACGATTGGTGGCATATCGAACGCGTGGTCCGAACGGCTCGAACGATCGCTAGCGTTGAGCAAGCCGACCTCTTCGTTTGCGAGCTGGCGGCTCTGCTTCACGATATGGCCGACGAGAAGCTGAACGAGGACCCTGCCGCCGCCCAGCGCGAGCTGGAAGCATGGCTGTACGGGAGCGGCGCCTCGGAGGCGGAAGTCCGGCATGTGCTGGAAATTATTGCGACGATGTCCTTCAAGGGCGGAGCACGGCCGCCGATGCGTACGCTGGAAGGCAAGGTGGTGCAGGATGCGGACCGGCTCGATGCGATTGGAGCGGTGGGGATTTCCCGCGTATTCGCCTTTTCGGGCGCAAAGGGGAGGCCGATTCATGACCCGTCGGTGCAAGTGCGGCTGACGATGACGGAGGCCGAATATCGAAGCGGCAACGATACGGCGATCAATCATTTTTACGAGAAGCTGCTTATGCTGAAGGACTTGATGAACACGGAGTACGGCCGCAGATTGGCGCAAGGCCGCCATGAATTTATGGAGACGTACCTGCAGCAATTTTATGAGGAATGGAAGGGAGAACGCTGAGGAAGCGGTGACTGCAGGGGACTCCGATCCGGTTGCTTTGCCGCGACGCTGATACCGGGCCGTTTACTGCTGCGGCCCTTGCGGCTTCCATAAATAGCAGTCGGACGGCGGCTGTATGTTAGGTTCGTATCGTGCAAGCTGATGAAGAAAATAGCACGTTTCCGGTAAATGATGCTCCAAGAAGCGGACCGTCAGCCGGCCAAGCAGCTTCTGCTCGCTTTCGAAGCGGATCATTTCTTTCACGAACACGTAGAAGGCAGCTGTCGTATCCGCTACATCGCCGGCGAATTTGCGTTGGGCGGGGAAATTGTCGGGCATAAACCGAAGAAAGCCGCCGATCGCGCGATTTTTGACCATATGGGCTTGGAAAGCACTGGCATTGCATAAAAGTTATCACGAAAAACCCACATTAAATATTTACTAATAATG